>JAHDEP010000011.1 GCA_020628775.1 Rhizobiaceae bacterium
GTGCTTGGCGAATTATCAATTGGCATTACCACCATTTATCTGGAGTAAATCGTCCTGCCGCTTGTTCTATCACATGTGCAGTTTTGAACAAACCTTCTTCATCAAATGGCTTGCCGATCAGTTGCAATCCAAGTGGAAGCCCCTTCTCGTCCAGCCCAGCAGGAACCGCAATTCCCGGAAGACCAGCCATATTTACAGTCACTGTGAAAATATCATTGAGATACATTTTCACAGGATCAGACGCCATTTCCTTATCGCCAATCGCAAACGCAGATGACGGCGTAGCAGGTGTTAAAATCGTATCAATGCCTTGCGCAAATGCATTTTCAAAATCGCGTTTGATCAAAGTACGAACTTTTTGCGCTTTGATGTAATAAGCATCGTAATAACCTGCAGAGAGTACATAAGTACCAATCATGATCCGGCGACGAACTTCAGGGCCAAACCCTTCCGCACGTGTTTGCTCATACATATCTTCGATGTTTTTGCCATCAACACGCAAACCATATCGCACACCATCGTAACGTGCGAGGTTTGAAGAAGCTTCCGCAGGTGCAACAATATAATAAGCTGGTAACGCATATTTTGTATGCGGCAGAGAAATATCAACGATCTCAGCGCCTGCATCTTTAAGCCATGCAATACCCTGCTGCCATAGCTTTTCAATATCATCTGGCATGCCATCCATGCGGTACTCTTTCGGAATACCGATTTTCATACCTTTAACCGAGCCACCAAGCGCAGCTTCATAATCTGGCACTGGCATATCAACACAAGTTGTGTCTTTTGCATCCGTTGACGCCATTGAACGCAACATAATTGCAGCATCACGCACATCACGCGCAATTGGACCCGCTTGATCAAGCGATGAAGCAAATGCAACTGTACCCCAACGTGAACAACGACCATATGTTGGTTTAATACCAACGGTTCCGGTAAATGCTGCCGGTTGACGGATTGACCCGCCGGTATCTGTAGCTGTTGCGCCAGCACAAAGGTTAGCTGAAACCGCTGATGCTGAACCACCTGATGAACCACCTGGAACGAGCGATTCATTTGAGTTCTTAGCGCGCCATGGGTTGGTCACCGCCCCATAATAGCTTGTCTCGTTTGATGAACCCATCGCAAATTCATCCATGTTAAGCTTACCAAGCATAACAGCTCCATCGTCCCAAAGGTTTTTGGTCACAGTGGATTCATATTTTGGTTCGAACTTATCAAGAATGTGGCTACATGCCTGGGTGTGAACACCCTCTGTTGCAAACAGGTCCTTGATACCCAATGGGATACCTTCAAGATTGCCGCCCTCACCTTTTGCAAGCTTTGCATCCGATGCTGCCGCCATTTCGCGCGCTTTATCATGGGTGACTTTGATGTAAGCATTCAGCTGATCATTGGCACTATCAATGGCTGAAAGATAAGCATCTGTTAGTTCAACAGATGTAATCTCTTTTGATTGAAGTTTCTGCCGGGCTTCGGCGATGGTCAATTGTGTTAATTCAGTCATCATGCAATCTTTTTAAAATAAAATCTGGAAAATCCAGAATCAGGGTAATCTAGAAACGCGCCACAGGTTTGATAGCCATTTCGTTCATATAATCGCCAAGCCAGTTCAAATCCAGGCGCTTCACCTGTCTCAAGCTTTAGTTCTTTTAATTCATTTGACCGGGCCAGATCTTCAATCTCTTTGAGAATTTTGGACCCAATGCGTTCACCTCGATTTTCATCTAACGTGAACATTCGTTTGACTTCACCAAGCTGCGCATCGTGCTGTTTAAGTGCCCCCATTCCAATTGCTTGGTTCGCATCATTTCGTGCGACAAATAAGGTCACGCCCGGTTCGGCCATCTGCTCCACAGTCAATTGAAACTGAAACTCTTTCGGTGTTAGAGGCATCATATATTCGTTTAGCTGTTTAACCAGCGCCCGAATATCATCCTGCAACGGAGTTTCAACTTCAATTCGCAACGTTAAAAATCCTATTCAACAACCTTTGGCACAACAAAGAAGTTGTCATCGCTCTCAGGTGCATTGGCAACAATATCGGCAGCTTTTGAGCCGTCTGTTACGCCATCTTTACGCTTCTTCATGTCCATTGGCGTGACCGACGTCATTGGTTCAACGCCTTCAACATCAACTTCTGAAAGCTGTTCAACAAACCCCAAAATGGCATTAAGTTCGCCTTCCATTTTGCCAAGGTTTTCTTCGCTAATGGCAATGCGGGAGAGTTTTGCAACACGCTTAACCGTTGCCTGATCTACTGACATACGTCTACTCCGATGAATTTTTTATATTCTTTTCGCTATAACCCTGCTGAGTGGCAAGGGCAAGAACGTTTTGATGATTATCGCCTTTAAAGCTCAATCGCTGTTCCTGGAACAAGCCTTAATACCTTATCGCCATCTTCACCCAACGCTTCAATGAATTGATCCGCATTTGGTGTTAAGGATGGAAAACTTGAAAAATGACACGGGATGATCGAGCTGAATTTGAAAAATCTCTGGCATGCAATTGCTGCTACTGCACTTCCCATCGTATAGCGATCACCAATTGGAACAATCCCAATATCAGGCTCATGCAATTCATTGATCAATCCCATATCGGAAAAGATGTCCGTATCACCCATATGCAAAACCGATGGCGCATCTCTGAAATGAAACATTAAGCCGTTGGCATTACCCAGCGCATGGGAAACACCATCGTTGGTTATTTTCGCAGATGAATGCTTGGCATCAACAAATGTGACTGAGAAATCATCAAACCCTATCGTACCACCAGTGTTCCCACCTTCTGTTTTCTTAATGCCCTGCACATCATTGAGCCAATTGCACAAATCAGCATTTGCAATCACTGTTGCATTTGTTTTGTTGGCAATTTCGACTGTGTCGCCCAGATGATCACCGTGACCGTGTGTGAGTGCAATATGTGTGACATCATTGGTGACTTGGTCAAAATCGATATCGTCTTTTGGATTTCCTTTGATAAAAGGATCAACAAGTATGACCGTGTTATTTAGTTCAAATCTAAATGCTGAATGTCCAAGCCAAGTGAGTTTCACTTTTTCCGTCTCCAATATCGCAAATTCAAGAAAATCAGTATAGACGTGCAGATAACTCAAATTTGGCAGAATCACCATGGCAATTATTGAAATTGAAGATGTTTCCAATCATTTGGAAAAAGGACAGACCCTTATCGGCCTCGATTTGGGAACGAAGACAATCGGAATTGCTATTTCTGATCTTGGTATGAGCTTTGCCAATCCCCGCCCTGTTATCAAACGTCGCAAGTTTAAATTGGATGCTGAAGAACTAATTGAGGTAATGGAGACTGAAAAAGTTGGCGCTGCAATCATCGGTCTGCCATCAAATATGGACGGTTCACAAGGTCCGCGCGTTCAAGCTACCAAAGCGTTTGTATCAAATATGAGTAAATTGACCGACATCCCATTTGTGTTTTGGGATGAGCGGTTATCAACTGTTGCAGCAGAACGTGCATTAATTGGAATGGATGTGTCTCGTAGCAAGCGCAAAGAACGCATTGATTCAGCAGCGGCAGCTTTTATTCTTCAAGGAGCTCTTGATAGATTGTTTTCGCTCACAGGCGATAATACTGCATCCTGAGCAGTTTCAAGCACATGATATGGTGACTGAACTTTGGTTTCAGTCTCTGCTTGTTCACGTTTAGCGGCGCGATAATTTTTCCACCAATTACGCAAACGGCTAAATGGTTTGAAATAGACAACAGCAAAAACAAATACGGTATCAATGAGCAAAATTCGTGGGAGCGATGAACGAATAGCATCCACTTCTACGCCTGTGATTTTGCTGTAAATGCCGAAATACATGTCGTTGAATTCACGGGTAAGGAAATAGATCCCAAAGCTCATATCATTCATGGAGAGCACGTGCCAAAGTGACAGTAAACCTACAGGTATTCCCCAAAAAATGATCAAATACTTCAACGCACTACCCCAATGTATCTATTGGTCGCATATCATCGCGAACCTTATCCTTGCACGAAACCTAATCTAAAACCAGAGCAGAAAGCAACGTAAACTATTTGTTAAGGTTAACGGGAATTAGCAATTCTATCGATATTGATTGACACACGCCACCGACGCTCCTATCCATTATCTCCTACCCCCAACATGAAAGCAGTCTCTTGCTCATTATTTTTGAATCTATTCTTCCGGTATTTTTAATCGTTGCCTTTGGTGTCGCGCTCCGAAATTGGCGTGTCATATCAGCAGAATTCTGGCCACACTTTAATAATTTTGGGTTCTATGTGCTGTTTCCAGGCTTGATATTTCATTCAATTGTGACAGCAGATTTTACCACCCTGCCCGTGGGGAAAATCATGTTCGCCAGCGTATTGGCATTTGGATCAATCCCGATATTGATTCTGCTTCTCTGGCCATATTTTAAGAAAAATAACGTCAGCAAACCGCAATTTACGTCTATTTTTCAAACGACAACGCGCTGGCATGGATTTATGGCGCTCGCGATCGCTGAAAAGATGTTTGGAAATGAAGGACTAACCTTTGTTGCTGTGATCATGCTGGTCATTATATTGCCAATCAACTTCATAAATGTCGCCGTTATGGTCGCTTTTGACGATACCAAGCATTCAGTTGCGTCATTTATAAAAAAGATGTTCACCAATCCGATCATTGTTGCCGCCCTGCTTGCAATTATATTTCAAGCCCTGGGGATCAAACTTTATGGGCCGATTGAACAAAGCATCGACTTTATAGCTCGCGCATCTTTAGGCATGGGGCTTTTGATGATCGGCGCCGGGTTAAGCATTTATATGATCACGCACCCAAATCTCATCACGATCTTTGCTGTATGTGTGAAACTTCTTGTGCTGCCAACAATCGCGTTTTTCGTTGGCATGTATTTTGAGTTTACCCTCACCGAGCTTACTCTATTTACCATCGCTTGTTCGGTACCAACTGCGAATAACGGGTATGTATTGGCGCAAAAAATGGGTGGTGATGCACCGCTCTATGCGTCAATTGCGTCGCTACAGGTTGTGGCTTCGTTCTTCACAATTCCGCTGGTGCTTCTCACGCTGGAAAAACTCTATACTTCGTTTTAGATCAAACCTAACGAGTTAAAGGCTGCGGTTTGAAGGCTAACGGTTTGAAGGATAAAGCAACTCTAGAATTCTATGCGCATCAAATCGGCCATCGAGCATGCCATAGCTTGATCGCCATGCGCCACCAAGACGTGTTTCCACAAAGGCTTCGGCGATAGGCCCTGCCCCAATTCGTTTTAATTCAGATGCTGCACCCGATAATGCCAATTGTTCGGTGAGCATGCGCGACATGCCTTCATCATTTTCACAAACCAGCATACAGGCATTTAAAACCTGCTGAGTACGATCGCTCACCGAACCTAAATCTGATGTCACATCACGCACAACTGAATCAAACAGATCACGACCATGCTTAAGAACCCGTAGCACATCCTTTGTCATCAAATCACTGCCGGTCTCATAGATCAGATTGGTGATTGCATCGCGATGATTGCGCCCCAAGCTCGATCCTGAAGCAAATGCTCCAGACCCCACGCTTTCCATGGTTTCAGAAATAAGCGTCGGTGATGTTTTACAAACCCAATATTTGGCAACAGGCGTCATCAATCGGGCATAAGCTGCATCCTCGGGCGAATTTGCAGCTTTGTCGTAAGATTTTGCAACCCGCATCATCAATGCAGTTGCACCGGCCACATCAAGCGCCATATCAGCAAGCACTCGCGATGCTAGATCATCGGATTGGTGATATGGCTTTTGGCGCCAATAATGCACAGCTTTTGCTAAGCTTGAACGCATTAAGCCGGCTGAAATCACCGCGATATCATGTCGGATAAGTGTAATCGCATCTAAGATGGTGCGCATTCCATCGCCTTCTTGACCCAAAAGGAAACCAAAAGCGTTATTAAACTTCATCTCGGCTTGCGGATTGGAATGATATCCAACCTGCTCGCGAAGCCTTAAAATCTCAATATTATTTTGTGAGCTATCCTGCAAAAGACGTGGAACTAGAAAACAACTTACTCCAGCTTCTGTTTGTGCCAGCACGATAAAAGCATCACTCATCGGCGCAGAAACATGCCACTTTTCACCCAAGATGCGATAAAGACCTTCACTCACTCGAGTAGCGCGCGCATCAATTTGTTCAATTGAACCACCACTTTTTCGCTCACTTACGGCCCAACCGATGAGCAAGCCAGTCTTTTTAGCCGGAGCAATGTCTGTGCTGTCATACATCCGCGATAAGAGTTTATCTGACCAGTCTCGGCGAAGTGCGGGATTTGATAAAATCAATGCTAATGAGGCATGCGTCGTGGTGCTTTGTGTTAAATGCCCTGCTTCAAGCCCCGCAGATAAATAAAGGCTCATCGTGCGCATCTGATGGCCAAAACCAGCAGTCTTACGTTGCGCATCGTCCCACACAGACGCATGTAAACCGTAACTGACCGCTTTACGTTGTAAAGCATGCCATGCCGGATGATATTCCACATGATTAAGCTGATCACCAAAGGTATCGCTGGTGCGCAGTTGCGGTTTGATATGATTAGCCAAGCGCGCAAGCTCATCAGCTTCATGTGATCCAGCATATTGTCCCAAAAGCGAAAATTGCGCCTGTGCTGCGCGTGGCATTTGCCCTGAAATATCGCGCAATAACGGATCGGCTTGGAACGTGTTGACGTTAAGCGTCAATGGATCAATTTTAGCTTGCGCCATAGAATTTGACTTTCTGGAATCAAAATATTCCTACAATTTGTATGGGGACAGCGCACAAATGTCACCCCATTTGAGTTGCCCTTTCACTGAAAGCTTTCTATAGAATGCAAAATTCCACGAGATAGAGAGTGCAATCATGTCTTTTCCGCACCGTCACCTGCTTGGTATCAAAGGCTTGTCGGAGCCAGACATATTCTATTTGTTGGACAAAGCCGAAGAAGCAGTCAAACTTTCACTACAGCGTGAAAAGAAAACGTCAACACTTCGCGGTCTGACGCAAATCAACCTGTTTTTTGAAGCTTCTACACGAACACAAGCGTCATTTGAGCTCGCCGGCAAACGACTTGGCGCAGATGTGATGAATATGTCCGTTGGTAATTCGTCCGTCAAAAAAGGTGAAACGCTGGTTGATACGGCTATGACGTTAAATGCCATGCACCCTGATATGCTGGTTGTTCGCCATTCATCTGCGGGTGCTGTGGCACTTTTAGCGCAAAAAGTTGGCTGCGCTGTGATTAACGCAGGCGATGGTGCACATGAGCATCCCACACAAGCCCTGTTGGATGCGCTGACCATTCGCCGGATGAAAGGCACTGTTGGTCGCCTTACTGTCGCAATATGTGGTGATGTGCTTCATTCCCGCGTCGCACGATCAAATATTTTGTTGTTAAACGCACTTGGCGCTCGGGTTCGCGTGATCGCACCGCGCACTTTGCTTCCCACCGGCATTGAACAAATGGGCGCAGAAGTCTTCAGCTCCATGAAAGACGGTTTAAAAGATGCTGATGTTGTGATGATGCTGCGCTTGCAGCGTGAACGCATGGAAGGCGCTTTTGTCCCATCTGTTCGCGAATATTTCCGCTTCTTTGGATTAGATGCAGAAAAACTGTCTTATGCAAAAGATGATGCGCTTGTCATGCACCCCGGCCCCATGAACCGAGGCGTTGAAATTGCGTCCGAAATTGCTGATGGCCCGCAAAGCGTGATCGAACAACAGGTAGAAATGGGTGTGGCAGTCCGAATGGCCGTTATGGAAACCTTGATGCTTGCGAGTGGGAGAAACTGATATGACCACACGCGTTTTAGAAAATGTTCGAATTATCGACCCATCACAACAGATGGATGAAACGGGCTCGATTGTCATCGAGGACGGCAAAATTGCTGCAATTGGTGAAAGCGCGCGCAATCAAGGATCCCCTGAAGGCGCAGAAGTCATCAATTGTAACGGACAAATCGCTGTCCCAGGATTGGTCGACACCCGCGTATTTATCGGTGAACCAGGTAGCGAATACCGTGAAACAATCGCATCTGCAGGTAAAGCTGCTGCCAAAGGCGGTATTACCTCAATTGTCACCATGCCTGATACCAATCCAGTGATTGATGATGTTGCGTTGTTACAATTCATCCAGCGGACCGCACGCGATACAACGGACATTCATGTGCATCCAGCATCGGCAATGACTAAAGGTCTAAACGGTAAAGAGATGACCGAGTTTGGCCTTATGATGGAAGCTGGCGCTGCATGCATCACAGATGGACGCAACACATTGCGCAATGCTGCTGTGATCCGCAGAGCAATGACATATGCGCGTGATTTTGGCGCTTTGATCGCATGTGAAACTCAAGATGCCGATTTAGCTGCAGGCGGCATGATGAATGAGGGCTTGCTTGCAAGCTGGTTAGGTTTTTCAGGCATTCCGAAAGAAGCTGAGATCATTCCACTTGAACGCGATGTTCGTTTGGCAGAATTAACTGGTGCCAATTATCACGCAGCGAAAATCTCAGTGCCGCAATCATCAAAAGTAATTCGCCGCGCAAAAGATAAAAACCTCAATGTTAGTGCGGGTATCTCGATTAACAATCTAACATTAAATGAAGTTGATATCGGTGAATACCGCACATTCTTCAAGCTCTCGCCGCCTTTGCGCAGTGAAGAAGAGCGGTTGGCAATGGTTGAAGCTCTCGCCGATGGCACCATTGATGTCATTTGTTCCTCGCATGACCCGCAGGATGTGGACACCAAGCGTCTACCCTTCCCGCATGCTGCTGAAGGTGCAATTGGTCTGGAAACGATGTTTGCAGCGGCTTTACGCCTTTATCATGCTGATCAAATCAGCTTAATGCGCTTGATTGAAGTTTTATCTACAAAACCCGCGGAGCTTTATGGCCTAGATGCCGGATCGCTTCGAGTTGGTTCATCAGCGGATATTACTATATTTGATCCAGAAATGCCCTGGGTACACTATAAGGATGAGATTGTATCAAAATCGAAAAATAGTGCCTTCGAGGATGCACGCTTTACCGGAAAAGTGCTTGCAACTATCGTGAACGGGCAGACTATTTACTCGGACCAATAATCACGATATACAACTATTAGGACGTATATGCGTGTATTTAAACTGATTGATTGTTCATTATGACTGATATTTTTACATCGCAAACACCACTCGTCCTCATCTTAGCATCACTGTTTGGCTATCTACTTGGATCCATCCCATTTGGATTGGTCATCACAAAATTTGCTGGCCTTGGTGATGTGCGCAAAATCGGATCTGGAAATATCGGCGCCACAAATGTGTTACGCACAGGCAATAAAAAGGTCGCTGCCGGTGTACTCATTGCAGATCTATTAAAAGGCACAATCGCCGTCGTCATCGCTCAAAACTTTGGTTTAGCTGCAGCCATGCTTGCAGGTCTGTTTGCATTTTTGGGTCATTTATTCCCTGTATGGCTCAAATTTAAAGGCGGCAAAGGTGTCGCGACATATATTGGTGTGTTGTTGGGTTTGGTACCGATGGCGGTCCTTGTGTTCGCTGTTGTTTGGCTTTCCATCGCCTTTATATTCAAATTTTCTTCTTTAGCCGCTTTGTGCGCGCTCACTATTGTACCAATTGCACTTTACGTCATGGGCTTTTCAAACATTGCAATCCTATTTGCAATCATGTCCATCATCGCGATTGTTAAACATCATGAAAACATCAGTAGATTATTTGCGGGCACTGAGAACAAAATAGGCAGCAAGAAAAAATGATCGATCAGCCGTCGCGCGGGATAAAATTAACTGAGCGACAAAAACTATCGTGGCTGCGATTAATAAGAAGTGACAATGTAGGACCTGCAACGTTTCGCGAATTGATCAACAATTGCGGTTCGGCAGAACGGGCCATTGAAATGTTGCCCGAACTTTCACAACGTGGTGGCTCCCGCCGAAAAATTCGTATTGCAACAATCCCTGAAATTGAGCTGGAACTTGAAAAAATCGAAAAATTCGGTGCGCGACTGGTGGGCATTGGTGAGCCTGAATACCCACGCGCGCTGAGGCAGATAGATGGCGCCCCGCCGCTGATAACTGTTAAAGGTAATATTGAACTTACTACCCCACCCTCAGTTGGCATTGTCGGATCGCGCAATGCATCGATCACCGGTAATAAGTTTGCCGCCAATCTAGCGACAGACATCGTAAAGGCAGGATATACGGTAATCTCAGGTCTCGCACGTGGGATTGATGCAGCTGCCCATCGCGCAAGTTTATATGCAAGCCAACAGATAAGTTCTCACGCAGGAACAATTGCTGCGTTGGCTGGCGGGATCGATAAACCCTACCCACCAGAAAATCTTGGCTTGTATAATGAAATTTGTGATGGAAAAGGCCTAGCAATCACTGAAATGCCATTTGGATGGAAACCAATCGCACGAGATTTCCCGCGGCGTAACCGTTTAATTGCGGGCGTATCTCTTGGGCTGGTGGTTGTTGAAGCTGCGCAAAGATCGGGCTCTCTTATCTCAGCTCGCCGTGCTTCTGATTTCGGCAGGCTAGTGTTTGCTGTTCCGGGTTCACCCCTTGATCCAAGAGCTGGTGGCACAAACGAACTTTTAAAAGAAGGCGCGATATTAACAACCAGCGCCGGTGATATTCTAGAAGCGCTCGCCCCAATATCTCAGATCGATCAGATAAACTACAACATCATTGAAGAGAAAGAAGATGATGTTTCTGAGTTTGATCCTCCTGATGAAAACGCCCGTTCAATCATTGTAAATGCAATGGGTGTAACGCCTGTTGAAATCGATGATATCATTCGGCACACGGGTTACCCTGCGCAGACGGTTTATTTGATATTGCTGGAATTGGATTTAGCTGGTCGCTTGCAACGCCATTCAGGGGGCTTTGTATCGCTTATTTTGGAAACCTGAATTAAGCGGTCTTGAATTGGATAATATGTCACCACATTCGATATAAGCCATCTCTATTAGATAACTAAGCATATCCGCACCTTCCGCTTCTGTAACTGTGCGCAATTCGCCCAACATATCGCGGACGTAAATAAGGTTATTATGCGCTTTGGGAACATCGCCTGAATTTGCTGCATTATCATTATTTGGCAATTCTCAATTCCTTTAAGCGGACTTGTGCGGACGTCTTGTACGCCGCATCAGATTATGACTATTATCCTAAAGACTTTAATTTAAGATTGCAATATTTATCTTCTCTCTTTCTGGTTGCATTACGTTGTATTGAACAAGAAATTCTCAAAAAAGCTTGACCAAATGCAGTTCAATGTCCATGTGCTAAGCCAAATCATTGAAAAACACATAATTTGTAAAGTGCGAAAATAAGTATGAATGTAGTTGTCGTAGAATCTCCTGCAAAAGCGAAGACCATCAACAAATACCTCGGTTCTGATTATACGGTACTGGCATCTTTTGGTCATGTCAGAGATTTGCCAGCCAAGGATGGCTCGGTAAATCCTGAAGAAGATTTTGCAATGCTTTGGGAAGTAGATACAGCATCTAATAAGCGTTTAAAAGACATTTCAACAGCGCTTAAAGATGCCGATACTTTATTTCTCGCAACTGACCCAGACCGCGAAGGTGAAGCCATTTCTTGGCACGTTTTAGATGTGTTGGAAAAGAAAAAAGCGCTCAAGGGAAAGAATGTAAAACGTGTTGTTTTCAATGCGATAACGAAAAAATCAGTTCTCGATGCGATGGCACAGCCGCGCGATATTGATACCCCGCTTGTTGACGCTTATCTTGCACGTCGCGCCCTTGATTATCTTGTTGGTTTTAACTTATCACCTGTTTTGTGGCGCAAACTCCCAGGCGCACGTTCAGCGGGTCGTGTACAATCAGTTGCATTGCGTTTGATTTGTGATCGCGAAACGGAAATTGAGCGTTTTATTAAAGACGAATATTGGCAAATTGCAGCGGAACTTCAAACACCGCGCAATGACAAATTTACAGCGCGTCTAACTGTTTTTGACGGTGATAAATTACAGAAATTATCCATCGAGAACAGCGAATCGGCTGACAAAATGAAGCAGATGTTGGAAAGCGCTTCATTTAATATTGGCAAAGTTGAAGCGAAACCAACACGCAGAAATCCATCGCCTCCCTTTACAACTTCGACACTTCAGCAGGCTGCATCGTCCAAACTTGGCTTTAATGCTTCGCGCACAATGCAAGTTGCGCAGAAGCTTTATGAAGGCATCGATATTGGCGGCGAGACTGCAGGTCTCATTACCTATATGCGTACTGATGGTGTGCAAATGGCGCCCGAAGCGATTGACGCATCTCGCGCTGCAATTAAATCGCAGTTTGGTGACAAATACTGCCCGGATAAAGCGCGTCATTACGAGACAAAAGCTAAGAACGCGCAAGAGGCTCACGAAGCCGTGCGCCCAACAAGTTTTGACCGCACACCTGATCAGGTCAAGAAGTTCCTCGATGCCGATCAATACAAGCTTTATGACCTCATTTGGAAGCGCGCAATTGCCAGCCAAATGGCGTCGGCAGAAATTGAGCGTACTGCAGTTGATGTGATCGCCACAAATGGCGGACAATCAGCAACATTACGTGCCAATGGTTCTGTCATTCGCTTTGATGGTTTCATTGCAGCATATAGCGATCACAAAGACGATAGCGAAGGCAAATCAGACGATAAAGCAGATGATGCACGTCTACCTCTGATCAATCAGGGTGAAGATGCTGCACGTGAGAAGATTAATGCGACGCAACACTTTACTGAACCACCGCCTCGCTATTCTGAAGCTTCGCTTATTAAAAAGATGGAAGAGCTTGGTATTGGCCGCCCTTCAACATATGCGTCGACATTGGCAACCTTGTCCAACCGCGAATATGTCAAGTCAGAACAACGTAAGCTGATCCCAGAACCTAAGGGGCGACTTGTAACGGCCTTCCTTGGCAACTTCTTTGATCGCTATGTTGAATTTGGGTTCACCGCTGAACTTGAAAACAAACTCGACCGCATTTCGGCAGGTGAACTGCAGTGGAAAGATGTCTTGCGTGAATTCTGGGACGAGTTCCAGACACATGTTGAAGGCACAAAAGAGCTGCGTGTTACCAATGTGCTTGATGCACTGAACGAGGAGCTGGCAGAGCTTGCCTTCCCTGATCGTGGCGACGGCATGAACCCACGCATCTGCCCAACATGTGGTGAAGGTAATCTATCACTCAAACTTGGTCGTTATGGTGCATTTGTTGGTTGTTCTAACTATCCGGAATGTAAATTCACCCGTCAATTGTCCAAGGATGCAGATGGTGAAAACCAAGCGGCGGTTTCAAACGAGCCACAAACGCTTGGTAAAGATCCAAACACAGATGAAGATATTACGTTGCGCTCTGGACGCTTCGGACCTTACGTACAGCGCGGTGAAGGCAAAGAAGCAAAACGCTCAAGCCTGCCAAAAGGTTGGGCGCCTGAAACGATCGATTATGAACGCGCAATGGCTTTGATTTCTCTGCCAAGAGATATCGGCCCTCACCCAGAAACAGGCAAAATGATCTCCAGCGGCCTTGGCAGATACGGTCCATTCCTGCTTCATGATGGCATGTATGCGAACCTTGAATCCATTGAAGATGTTTTCTCAGTTGGTCTTAACCGCGCCGTGACAGTTATTGCTGAAAAAGCGGCTGCAGGCCCCGGTCGTGGCAGAAAAGCTGCAACTGCACTTAAGGAATTGGGCGAACACCCTGATGGCGGCAAGATCGCTGTGATGGATGGTCGTTATGGCCCATATGTGAAGTGGGAAAAAATCAACGCGACTTTGCCAAATGGTACCGATCCGCAAAGCGTGACGCTCGAGCAAGGCATCGAGCTCGTCAACGCAAAAGCTGCGACTAAGGGCAAGAAAAAAGCCGCTCCAAAGAAAAAGCCAGCTGCAAAGAAGAAGACTGCAGCTAAGAAACCAGCAGCCAAGAAAACAGCTGCAAAATCAAAAGCTGAGGAATAGATTTGGCAAAAACGCCAAGGTTTGCACGCTCTAAGTCAAAGCGACAAAAAACAAACAATAAGAATGACTTAGCAAATAATCCTAAAGTAAAAAATGGTAAGCCGCCGCTTGAAAAAGCGGCGATCTTGCGTTTTATATCCGAGTTTCCTGATTTAGCGTCAAAGCGCGAAATAGCAAAGGCATTTGGTGTTAGAGGCGATGAGCGCACGGTTTTAAAAGATATCCTGCGTGAAATGGCTGACGAAGGTTTGCTAAGTGGTACGCGCAAGAAGATTTCGCGCCCTGGGAAAATGCCTTCCGTTTCAACACTGGATATTTTATCGCGCGATAACGATGGCGATCTAATCGGACGACCAACACAATGGCGTGATGAAGATGGAACTGCACCAGCCGTTCTTATTCGCCAAATGTCGCAAAAATCCCGCACTGGTGGATCTCGATCAAAAGCAACTGGACCAACCGCAGGCCTTGGCGATAAAGTGCTAGCACGCATCTTCCCAAATGATAACCGAGAAGGCCCTGCATATATCGGTAAGGTTATGAAAGTGCTCGACCGTCAAAAATCGAGCACAATGGGCATCTACCGCGAAAATGAAGATGGTGAACATAGCGGCGGTCGCGTGTTGCCGATTGATCGTAAAAACAAAGAATATGCCATAGCACCCGATATGACAGGTGGTGCTAAACATGGTGACTTGGTGGAGGTGCAATCCATCCACACAAACCGAGTTGGTCTGCCACATGCTAAAATCATAAATGTCGTTGGTTCAATTGCTTCCGAAAAAGCAATTACAATGATTGCGGTCCATGATCGCGGTATTCCGCATATTTTCCCGCAAACAGTTCTAGATGCTGCAGAAGACGCAAAACCTGCGGATATGAAGAAGCGCGAAGATTGGCGCGACCTGCCGTTAATTACGATTGATCCCGCAACAGCTAAAGATCACGATGATGCAGTCTACGCACATATGGATGACAATCCTGCTAACGAAGGTGGTGCGGTTCTATATGTGGCTATCGCCGATGTGTCTTATTACGTTAGACCAGATAGCCCCATGGACCGCGAGGCGCGCATCAGAGGAAATTCAGTTTATTTCCCTGATCGCGTTATCCCAATGCTACCTGAACGCATTAGTAACGATTTGTGCTCACTTAAAGAAGGTGTAGACCGCCCTGCTCTGGCCACCAAAATCATTTTCAATGCAGAAGGTCGCAAGGTCAGCCATTCGTTCCATCGCATTATGATGCGAAGCGCTGCAAGTCTCGCTTATGAGCAAGCGCAAGAGGCAATTGATGGCAATCCAGATGCGCAAGCGGGTGAAATACTCGAAAGCGTCCTCAAGCCTTTATGGGCGACATATGCGATTATGAAAATTGGCCGCGATCGCAGACAGCCGCTCGATCTCGATCTGCCCGAGAGACGCATTATTTTAGATGACGAAGGCAAAGTGGATCATATTCACGTACCAGATCGGTTAGACGCGCATAAGCTGATAGAAGAATGCATGATCCAGGCAAATGTTGCCGCCGCAGAAGCATTGGAAAGCAAACGCCAAGCTTTGATCTATCGCGTGCATGAAGAGCCATCCTTATCCAAACAAGAAGCGCTGCGTGAGTTTTTGGCAACGCTCGATATTGCACTCGCAAAAGGTGGTAATCTGCGCGCCAATCACTTCAATGGTATCCTTGCCAACGTGAAGGACAAACCAACAGAAACCATGGTCAATGAGATGGTATTGCGCTCGCAGAGCCAAGCGATCTATCATCCTGAGAACCAAGGGCATTTTGGCTTGAACTTACGTAAATACGCGCATTTTACATCCCCTATCCGCAGATATGCCGACTTAATTGTCCACCGCGCGCTTGTGGGATCACATGGCTTGGGTGAAGGCGGCATCACACCGGACGAAGAAGCAGCACTGGAAATTATCGCAGGAGACATCTCCGACTTTGAACGACGTGCTTCAGGTGCAGAGCGAGATACACAAGATCGCTTAATCGCCCACCACTTAGCAGAAAAAATCGGCGTTGAATTCCGTGGACGAATTGCCGGCGTTACCAAATCAGGACTTTTTGTCTCGTTGCCAGAATACGGCGCAGATGGTTTTATACCAATATCGACATTGGGAACTGATTATTATTTTTATGACGAAGCTCACCAGGCATTAACCGGCGAAAGAACGGGTCTTGGGTTTCGATTGGGAGACGAAGTAGACGTACGATTAGCCGAGGCAATTCCACTTGCTGGAGCTTTGAGATTTGAAATGCTGAGTAAGGGCGAAAAAATGCCAACCGGAACACGTTCTTTCCATAAGGGAAAGAAAAACCGATCGGCAGCGCGTCCATCCTTTAAAAAAGGACGTAAATCTCGGCGCAGAAAATGAGATAGTAAATGACTGAAACTGAAGTCTATCAAAACAATGGCCAAAAAAATGAACGGCCAACAAAGCTTGCAATGAAACGTGGCTTTGCTTCACGCTGCCCTAGCTGTGGCGAAGGCAAATTGTTCGATAAGTTTGTTAAAGTAACACCACAATGCAGCAACTGTCATGAAGAGCTACATCACCACCGCGCGGACGATCTCCCTGCTTACTTGGTGATTCTCATCATCGGTCACATTGTTGTTGCGGCGTTCATGATGACAGATATGGTCTTTAAGCTCGCTAATTGGCAGCATCTGTTAATTTGGATCCCAATCACAACAGTTTTGACTTTGGCGCTTCTTCAGCCCGTTAAAGGTGCTGTTGTGGGTCTACAATGGGCATTGCGCATGCATGGCTTTGGCGATCAGCCCGATTATGATGATAGTGTCGCTCTTAAAGAGCACTAAGCAATAATAACGACATTGAACACACCTATCACCAAACAAGGCAAGCCTAAGGCATTACGTCCGAAAGATGCAGCTACAATAATGCTGATCGATCGGCAGAACTTGCGCGTGTTGATGGGTAAGAGATCAAGCAAGCATGTTTTCATGCCCGATCTATATGTGTTCCCTGGTGGTCGCCGAGATAGAAACGATTGGCGACTACCAATAAACACCCCTCTTCGAGACGAAGTTGTGTCACATCTTCTAAAAGACACATCGCAAAAGTTCACAAAATCAACCGCTACTGCGTTGGCGCTTGCCGCAGCGCGTGAATTGCTAGAGGAGACAAACATCGATTTGCGTGGTGATGCTGGATTTAATCTACAGCACTTTAGATATTTCGCCCGTGCGGTTACCCCAATTGGTCAACCTAGGCGGTTCGACACACGCTTTTTCGTAAGCTTCTGTGATGAGCTGGATATAGACGCCTCACAAGCCAAGGATAGTGATGAGCTTGTCGATTTACGTTGGGTGGATATCCATCGCCCTGAAGATCATCCCATGCCAGCAATCACATCAATAATCCTCAAACAGTTACAATCTGCCATCAGCCCATCGTCTGATCTTGGATTTGACACACCGCCCTGTTTTTATAACAGGACATAGATAACCCATCGCATCGGCGTAAATTCATCAAGCCTTCGCCCAATTTTGCGATTTTCATCATCCATAGGGCTTGACTTTTGAGGCTTAATTTGTAATTTCGCGTCAACTATGCCGTAGATTGCAAATATCATCTGCGGCTTCATTTTTTAAAGAAGGTAGCCAAGATGGCCAAGGCAACAACTATCAAAATTAAACTACAGTCAACAGCTGACACTGGTTTCTTCTATGTAACCAAAAAGAACAGCCGTACTTACACAGAGAAAATGGTCAAAACAAAATATGACCCGATTGCTCGTAAGCACGTTGAGTTCAAAGAAGCAAAAATCAAGTAATTCAATTACTTAGCTGTATAAATTATGAAACCCGCTTGCAGTGATGCAAGCGGGTTTTATTTGTGGGCCGATCAATGCAACAGAAGTGGTACGAGGAGGCCACGGAATGCTGTAGAAAGATCGGCCACCCCACGACCCAGGAGATGCGGCGGACCTGAACATCATGGGGTATCTGAATTAAATATGGTAATTATCTCGTGCCTATTGCCCCGATCATCGCTCAAATCTGCGAAAGAATCAAGCATTGCGTTTATGTTAAACGCGAACAAACGAGCTTATACAATCGTTTTAGTTGTATCTCGGTGTGATATCGAAGTATGAAGATCGATAGAAATCGCCGAAAATTAAGCGACTTCTTTTAAAACGACTCGGTTGCGACCCTGAGATTTTGCTTCATAAAGCGCGTTGTCCGCACGTTTAAGCAATGTTTTGCTATCGTCATACTCAGGATTAAAACACGTGACACCAACTGACGTCGTAACCGGCAAAGGATCGCCCTCACCTGTGATATCAAATGGTTGTTCTTCGATTGATTGGCGAAGTCGTTCCGCCACTTGAAGCGCCATTTGCTGTGTCGTATCAGGCATCAAAACGATAAACTCTTCAC
Source organism: Rhizobiaceae bacterium (assembly GCA_020628775.1). Lineage (GTDB taxonomy): Bacteria > Pseudomonadota > Alphaproteobacteria > Rhizobiales > Rhizobiaceae > Lentilitoribacter. The sequence goes on from JAHDEP010000011.1 coordinate 18,415, forward strand.
CACCGAAACGGCACGCAAGATCAGCGCCACGAACTGTGCTGCGAAGACGACGCGCAAATTCCTTTAGCGCTTCATCACCCGCATCATGACCATATGTGTCATTTACGTTTTTAAATTTATCAATATCAGTGATCAGTAGTGAAATTGGTGTATTTCGGCGCTTAGAACGCGAGATCAGCTTATCCATATAAGCGTCAAGGAAATGGCGGTTGTTCAAGCCTGTTAGCGGATCAACAACAGCCAATTCAACTGATTTTGAAAGGCTTGCTTTCAGTTTCTCGCTCGAACGATGACGTTTGATCTGCGTTAATGAGCGCGCATATAATTCATTTGGATCAAATGGATGCAAAATATAATCATTTACACCAATATCCAAGGCGCGAACAATATGTTGCTCTTCACCAGGTGGAAGCATAATCAGGATAGGCACGAAACGTGTCGCCTCGCGAGAACGCAGCTGAGAACACAAGCGTAAAGGATCACAGCCTGCGATATTGTCATTAATAATAATCAACTCGTATGGCGTTTCTGCCGCTTCAAACAACGCAGCCTCAGGATCAGATATCGCATTAATATCAGCAATTTCTGAAATAGATTTAGCTATCCGCTCATGTGATGTTGCCCGACCATCAATGAGCAGCGTTAACCCGCGCTCTTCCAAGGTCGATGGACCAAATTTCTGATCATCTAAAGAATCAAAAGAAACAGAGCCACCGGCTTGATTGCGTAACTCGTCTGTTAGCATTTTCAAACGTAACAAGCTTTTCACACGCGCCATCAGTTGCATATTGTTGACAGGCTTTGTTAGAAAATCATCCGCGCCGCATTTAAGGCCTTCAACACGATCTTCAGGCTGATCAAGCGCTGTGACCATAACAACCGGGATATTTACTGTTTTAGGATTAGCTTTTAGGCGACGACATACTTCAAACCCGTCAATTCCGGGCATCATAATATCTAAAAGAATGAGATCGACTTGCGTTTTATCGCAAATATCAAGCGCGGTCATACCGTCTTCAGCGGTCAACACCTCAAAATATTCGGCAAGTAGATGAGTTTCCAACAGCTTTACGTTAGCTGGGATGTCATCAACTACAAGAACTCTAGCTGTCATTTACACAAATACTCCGACACTCAAAACGCGATCTTTAACAAAAGCAATACTATTATGCCCCACTAGGTCCCAAGAAACTCTTAATAGTTTCCAAAAATCCAGGAACAGAGATAGGTTTTGAAATATAGGCTTCACATCCACCTTGGCGAATACGTTCCTCATCACCTTTCATGGCGAAAGCAGTGACAGCGATAACTGGAATTGAATGCAATTCTTCGTCTTCTTTCAACCACTTAGTCACATCTAAGCCCGAAACCTCTGGTAATTGAATATCCATAAGAATCAAATCCGGCTTATGCTGGCGAGCAAGATCGAGCGCTTCCAACCCATTTCGAGTTTGTATCGTTCCATAGCCAGATGCTTCAATGAGGTCTCTAAAGAGCTTCATGTTAAGCTCATTGTCCTCAACTATCATAACTTTTTTTGTCATTTATATGCCCGATACGTCCCACATTTCCCTAATTAGGTTGCATATTACGGCAATTTAGTTGAAAAAATGGTAATTTCTAAAAACAAATATATCTAATAAATTAAGGTTTTGAAAAGATGGAGAAATCCGAAGAAATCGCCATCGATGTTTTAAGCTGGCTCGCCTCAGAACCGGAGCTATTTAACCGATTCTTGGGTTTATCCGGCCTTGAAGCATCCCAGCTCAGACAAGCTGCAACACAACCAGGATTTTTCGCAGGCGTTTTGGAGTTTTTAATCAACCATGAGCCGACGCTGCTAAAATATTGCGAAGCATCAAATGAAAAACCAGAACATGTGGCGCAGGCGTTTCGTCAGCTCGGTGGCAATTTAGAGCAAGGTTATTGATATGAAATCGATGACGGAGATTGCTGCCTCTTTATCAGACCGCCCATTACTGGTTTGCGATATTGATGAGGTCGTGCTCGAGTTTCTAACGCCATTTCAGAATTTTTTGCTCGCACAGGACAAGCAGCTGCGCCCCAACAGCTTTGCGCTTCACGGCAATATATTTGATTTGAACACTGAGAGCGCAGTTGAAAACCACAAGGTCTCATCTTTGATTGAAGACTTTTTTGCAGATCAACTAAATTGGCAAAACCTGCTCCCAGGCGTAGATCAGGTTTTAAAAACGCTAAGCGAAGAGATGGATATTATCTTTCTAACTGCAATGCCCCCTCATCATTTCTCCAAGCGCAAAAAACTGCTTGAGGGTTTTGATCTTAGCTACCCGCTTATTGCAACTGAAGAGGCAAAAGGCCCGATCTTGCAGGAAGCTAATTCACGCAATGATGACAAAGTCTTCTTCATCGATGATATGATTTATAACCATCATTCAGTTGCTGAACACGCGCCGGATACGCATCACATCAGCATCATGGCCAATCAAGAGTTTAAAGCGATCGCACCAAAGCTTGATGATTACATTTATGATGCAGAGAATTGGACCGATGTGCAAAGCCATATCCAGAGCAAAATCTAACGCGTAAAAAACTCAATTTCTCTCAGTCTTTCGGCTTGTTATGCAATGAAAAACACTCTAAATTCAATTTGTTCGACATTTGTTCTGATTGAAACGACGTAACATGCCTCCAAACAGCCCCAAACATGGTTTTTGTCGCGATTGCTTTGAACCTATCATACCGGCTCGCCCGCGTTGTAAAAGCTGTGGTAGCCCGCGTCTGCTCAAGCATTCAGAACTCTCAACACTAAACATCGCACATATTGATTGTGATGCTTTTTATGCGGCGGTTGAAAAACGCGACAATCCCGATCTCATTGATAAACCGCTGATCATCGGTGGTGGAAAAAGAGGCGTTGTATCGACGGCGTGTTATGTCGCTCGCATTCACGGTGTTCGCTCGGCAATGCCGATGTTCAAAGCGCTGGATGCATGCCCAAATGCCGTTGTTTTGCCCCCTGATATGAAAAAGTACAGCAAGGTGGGCAAACAGGTGCGCGAGATGATGCTTGAGCTCACCCCGATGGTGCAACCGCTTTCTATTGATGAAGCATTTTTAGATCTATCGGGAACGGAGCGATTGCATGGCATGTTCCCTGCGCAAACGCTGGCAAAACTTGCCGCGAAAATTGAAAGCGAAATTGGTATTACTGTTTCTGTTGGTCTGTCATATTGCAAATTTTTGGCAAAAATCGCATCCGATCTAAACAAGCCAAGAGGTTTTTCCATCATCGGCGAGGAAGAAGCGCTTAAAATGCTAGCTGAAATGCCGGTCACCAAAATATGGGGCGTCGGCAAAGCTTTTGCGTCCACGCTCTCCAAAGACGGCATTACGATGATCGGCCAATTGCAAAAGATGGAACAAGATGAACTTTTAAGACGATACGGCACTATGGGTTCGCGACTTTATCATCTTTCGCGTGGCAATGATGACCGCACCGTGCGACCAAATTCTGGTGCAAAGAGCATATCGTCAGAAACCACATTCTTTGACGACAAATCAGACTATGATGAACTGGCAAAAGTGCTTCGCTCACTCAGTGAAAAAGTGGCCGATAGACTGAAGAAATCCAATACATCCGGGCACACAGTGGTGTTAAAACTCAAAACTTCTGAGTTTAAATCACGCACGCGAAACCGTCGATTAGCTGATCCAACAATGCTCGCAGATAAGATATTCAGAACAGGATTAGAGTTGTTAAAGCCCGAAACAGACGGGACAAATTTTCGGCTTTTGGGCATCGGCGTGAGCGATCTTGGTGCACCTGATCAAGCCGATCCTGATGATTTGATTGATATCGACGCAACGCGACGCGCCCATGTTGAAGGTGCGGTTGATAAAGTGAGATCAAAGTTTGGCAACACCATCGTACAGACCGGCTATACTTTTAAAAGCAGGCCAAAACCGAAAGCAAAATCTGAAAAATCCGAGGGTGAGAATTAAACCAATTCGACGTCTATTACACCCGGTGCTGATTTCATGGCTGCGGCAATTTCAGGTGAGATTTTATATTTATTCGGCAATTCAATTTCAATTTCACGATCACCATCATCTTTGATCATGATGAACGACACCTGCCCCGGCCCTTTGGTATTTAGATGCGCAGAAACCGCAGGCAGTGCCACACTATCACGCATAAAGATACGTAAAGTTTTTTGCGTGCTAACAGCTTCATATTCAAGCGATGTCACGCTTTGAATTCTGAGTCCGATACCTTCGGGGCGTTCTTCTGCCGCAACCGTAAGAATAAGCGATTTCCCGGGTTCAAGCAGCTCACGATGCAATTGCAATGCTTCTGAGAACAACACAGCTTCAAACTGTCCGGTACTGTCTGAGAAAGTGACAATTCCCATCTTGTTACCCATGCGGGTTTTACGCTGTTGGAAGCCTGTCACAGTGCCTGCCAAGCGCCCAGCTGTAGCGCCAGCTTTTACCGCAAGCGAGAAATCCGTCCATTTCTGAACACGTCGTTTATCAAGTATCTCACCATAAGAATCGAGCGGATGCGCGGATAAATAAAAGCCCAAAACCTGATATTCGCGCTGTAGTTTTTCCGCCGGCAACCAAGGTGTTACCTTATTAAATTGAATAACTTCGCCCGGACCTTCAGTATCAAGACCAAAGATATCACTTTGCCCGGATGCGCGATCCGCAGATGCTTTTTGGCTAAAGCCCAATATGCGTTCAAGGCCCGCAATGAGCTCCGCTCGCTCGCGACCAAAGCAATCAAATGCGCCAGCACAAATTAAGCTATCAATCACCCGTTTATTGACCATTTTAGGATCAACACGCTTGCAGAAATCCTCAATAGACTTAAACGGCTCAGAGCCCCTCACCTCGACGATGTGATCAACCGCAGCTTCACCCACGCCTTTAATGGCTGCCAGGGAATAGAAAATCTTATTCTCACCGCGTTGGAAATGACGGAACGATGTTTGAACAGAAGGCGCAACAACCTCAATGCCCAAACGCAGCGCATCCTGGCGGAAATCAACCAGCTTTTCAGTATTCCCCATATCAAGGGTCATGGATGCTGCAAGGAATTCAACCGGATAATGGGCTTTTAAATATGCTGTTTGATACGAGACAATGCCATAAGCAGCAGCGTGCGATTTATTAAAACCGTAATTCGCAAACTTTGCCAAAAGATCAAAGATCATATCCGCCTGCGGCTTAGATACACCGCGCTCAACAGCACCTTCAACGAAACGAACGCGCTGTTTGTCCATCTCGGCTTGGATTTTCTTACCCATCGCACGACGCAGCAAATCCGCTTCACCAAGTGAATATCCAGAGAGCACCTGCGCGATCTGCATCACCTGCTCCTGATAAACAATCACCCCTTGGGTTTCTTCAATCAGATAATCAATCTTTGGGTGAATGGAGGCAAGTTCTTCCTCGCCATGTTTACGCGCGTTATATACCGGGATGTTTTCCATTGGACCGGGACGATAAAGCGCCACGAGCGCAATAATATCCTCAATCCGGTCGGGTTTCATGCCGATAAGCGCTTTACGCATCCCAGCAGATTCCACCTGAAACACACCCACAGTTTCACCGCGAGACATCATCTCATAGGATTTTTTATCATCAAACGGGATGGTGTTGATATCGACTTCAATATTGCTCTCGGCGATGAAATCGACCGCTGTCTTAATCACCGTCAGAGTTTTAAGACCCAAGAAGTCAAATTTAACCAGACCGGCTTGCTCAACCCATTTCATGTTAAACTGGGTCACCGGCATATCAGAACGCGGATCGCGATACATCGGCACCAATTGCCATAATGGGCGATCACCAATTACGATACCTGCAGCATGAGTGGATGCGTGGCGATATAACCCCTCAAGTTTTTGCGCGATATCAAGAAGACGTCCGACAATAGGTTCTTCATCCACCGCTTCGGCAAATTTCGGCTCTTCCTCAATTGCTTTATGAAGCGGGGTTGGGTTTGCCGGATTGTTCGGGACCAACTTACAGATACGGTCAACTTGCCCATATGGCATTTGTAACACACGCCCCACATCGCGAAGCGCTGCGCGTGCTTGCAGTGATCCGAAGGTGATGATCTGAGCGACTTGCTCACGACCATATTTCTCTTGCACATATTTGATAACTTCTTCACGCCTGTCTTGGCAGAAATCGATATCAAAATCGGGCATGGAAACACGTTCAGGGTTCAAGAACCGCTCAAATAGAAGAGAAAACCTGAGTGGATCAACATCTGTAATCGTCAGCGCAAACGCCACAAGCGAACCCGCACCAGAACCACGGCCCGGGCCAACCGGGATATCTTGATCTTTCGCCCACTTAATAAAGTCCGCAACAATCAAGAAATATCCGGGGAATTTCATCCCTTCGATAATATCAAGCTCAACTGTTAAGCGCTCTTCATAGTCTTTTTCTGAGTAATCAAGTGCGGTGCCATGCACTTTTAGCCGTTCTTTTAATCCCTCAATGGATTGACGCCGCAATTCATCCGCTTCAGCTTTTAACGCGTTCTCCGCATCCCCATCATCACCGGTAAAACGCGGCAGGATCGGATCGATATAACCTAGCTTAACCGAACAACGTTGGGCAATCTCAATCGTATTTTCAATCGCTTCAGGCAGATCGGAAAACAGATCAACCATCTGACTTTGCGTTTTAAGATAATGATCTTCTGTTAAACGAAATCTGTTCTCGTCTGAAACAACAGTGTTATTGGCCACCGCCATGAGCGCATCATGGGCATCAAAATCTTCTTCGCTTGGGAAGAAAGATTCGTTTGTCGCAACGATTGGCAATTCTTGATCATATGCCAAATTGACCAAATTAGCTTCCAACGACCTGTTATAGCCACGCGGTCTTTGTAATTCGATATAAAGACGATTGGGGAATAATTCGCTTAGTTTTTGTGCGCGTTCAATTGCAAAATTTTTCCGCCCATTTTCAAATGCAGTATTAATCGGTCCCGAAGGACCACCGGTTAGCGCAATTAGTCCATCTGACTTACCTTCAAGCCAAGAGAGATTGATATGCACCGCTTCATCATCAGAACCTTTAAGATAAGCGCGGCTTAAAAGTTCAACGAGGTTTTGATAACCAACTTGTGTTGAAGCAAGCAGAACGATGGATGGAAACACACGAAGATGTTCACGGCCTGATTTGGTCTCACCATCACCTGCATCTTGCATATCAATGCTAAGCTGACAGCCGATTATAGGCTGTATGCCCTCACCTGAGGCTTTAATTGAAAACTCAAGCGCGCTGAATAGATTATTAGTATCGGTAATCGCTATCGCGGGTTGCTGATCTTTAATGGCTGAAGATAACACCGTCTTAACCGGTAGCGCACCTTCCAGCAAAGAATATGCAGAATGAACATGAAGGTTCACAAACCTAGGTTTATTCTCACTACCGCTTGCCATTTGCTACCTTCACCTATTCCATCAAATCCGAACATATAAATTGCTCGCAGAATCCATTGAGCACATATTGCCAGAAATAAGATCTAAGCACAGCCTAAATTAATGGCTTCGCACAGATTTGAATAATTGAGATGAAACGGATGGTGAGTGCTAGACTGAAGTGAACAAAACACACAGGCTTGTTACAAACATAGTGATAGAAACAAAGGCGGCACAGTCACGAACAAAATACGTCATATTATACTCCAATTCACTTTATGTATCTACTATGTTCTATTTTTGTTCTAATGTCAACACCTTCTATAAAACACAAAAAAATCCGCGAACAGTGACCCATTCGCGGAGATTAATTTTTAAAATTCTAATGCAGAAATTAGCTGTTAACAGCTTCTTTCAATGCTTTACCCGCAGAGAACTTAGGAACGTTTCTTGCAGGAATATCAACTTCAGCGCCTGTAGAAGGGTTACGACCCTTTGAAGCAGCACGGTGGCCTACTGAAAAATTACCAAAACCGATAAGACGAACATCTCCGCCAGATTTTAGTTCTGCTGTTACTGTGTCGAATACAGCTTCAACTGCAGCGGCCGCTTCAGTTTTCGCAATACCCGCTTTTTCAGCAACTGCTGACACAAGTTCATTTTTATTCATAACTATCCCTTTCCATCGTATCAGACGACTCAGTTAATTCATGTGGTGAGTTTATATATTCCGACTAACACCACAACAATTTACAAAATAAATAAGCGTGTTTTTCACGTTATTTTGCGATTTTTGTGTAAAAAAAGGCCGGAAATCCGGCCTTTTTCTAAAGATCATTTATTGTGCATTGCACTAATGCGCAATTTGCTCGCCAGCAGCGTCATTTGTATTTGTTAAAGCTGGCGCATCATCGCTTGGCATTTGCCATTCAATTGCAACAGGCGCCTCAATTAACGCGTGACTGATCACCTCATCCATACGTGAAACCGGGATAATATCCATCTCGTTTTTCACATTGTCTGGAATATCAGCTAAGTCTTTTGCATTCTCTTCAGGGATAAGAACCGTCTTAATTCCACCGCGAAGTGCTGCAAGAAGTTTCTCCTTCAAGCCACCAATTGGCAACACACGGCCTCGTAAGGTCACCTCACCTGTCATTGCAATATCTTTGCGAACAGGGATGCCTGTCATGATAGACACAATTGCCGTTGCCATTGCGATACCAGCAGATGGTCCATCTTTTGGTGTCGCACCTTCTGGCACATGAACGTGGATATCACGCTTTTCAAACACAGGCGGTTTCACACCAAAGTCAACAGCGCGAGACTTCACATAAGATGCAGCTGCCGAAATAGATTCTTTCATCACATCTTTAAGGTTACCAGTGACTGTCATCACGCCCTTACCAGGAAGCATGACGCCTTCGATGGTGAGCAATTCGCCACCAACTTCTGTCCATGCAAGACCGGTTACAACACCAACCTGATCTTCGCCTTCCGCCTCACCATGACGGAAACGCGGAACACCAAGATAATCAGCAAGATTATCAACGGTCACTTCAACCTTCTCAACTTTCGTCTTCAAGATTTCTGTCACGCATTTACGTGTTAGTTTTGAAAGTTCACGCTCAAGGTTACGTACACCGGCTTCGCGCGTATAAGCACGCACGATTTCAAGCAACGCTTCGTCTGTGAGAGAGAATTCTTTCTCTTCCAACGCATGATCTTTGATCGCTTTTGGCAACAGATGACGCTTAGCAATTTCAAGCTTTTCATCTTCTGTGTAACCAGCAATACGGATGATCTCCATACGATCCATCAATGGACCTGGAATATTCAACGTATTGGATGTTGTGACAAACATTGTCTTTGAAAGATCGTATTCGACCTCAAGATAATGATCCATAAATGTTGAGTTTTGCTCTGGATCTAAAACCTCAAGCAATGCAGATGACGGATCACCACGGAAATCCATGCCCATCTTATCAATCTCATCAAGCAAGAAGAGCGGATTGTTCTTCTTCGCCTTTTTCATGGATTGAACGATCTTACCTGGCATTGAACCAATATATGTACGGCGGTGACCGCGGATCTCAGATTCATCACGAACCCCACCCAAAGCCATGCGAACATATTCGCGGCCAGTCGCTTTCGCGATCGACTTGGCCAAAGATGTTTTACCAACACCTGGAGGTCCAACAAGGCACAGAATTGGGCCTTTGATCTTAGATGTACGCGTTTGAACCGCAAGATATTCGATAATGCGCTCTTTGACCTTATCTAGACCAAAATGATCGTTATCTAGAATTGCTTCTGCTTTATTCAGATCAACTTTCGCACGTGAGGAACGCCCCCAAGGCAAACCAAGCAACCAATCAAGATAATTGCGAACAACCGTCGCCTCAGCTGACATTGGGCTCATTTGGCGAAGCTTTTTGACTTCAGCATCTGCCTTTTCACGTGCTTCTTTAGAAAGTTTGGTCTTTTCAACACGCTCTTCTAGTTCTGAAAGCTCATCACGGCCTTCTTCACCTTCACCGAGTTCTTTCTGAATGGCTTTCATTTGCTCATTCAAATAGTATTCGCGTTGTGTTTTCTCCATCTGGCGCTTCACACGTGAGCGAATGCGTTTTTCCACTTGAAGAACAGAGATCTCACCTTCCATGAAGCCAAGACATTTTTCCAAACGTTCTTTCACGCTCACAGTTGTCAGCATATCCTGTTTTTCAAGGATCTTGATCGCCAAATGCGAAGCAACAGTGTCTGCAAGTTTTGAGAAATCGTCAATCTGACCGGTAGCACTTACAACCTCAGGAGAGATTTTCTTGTTGAGTTTCACATAATTCTCAAACTCGCTAACAACGGAGCGAGACAATGCTTCAATCTCAACCAAATCATCTTCAGGTTCTGCAAGCTCATCAGCAGTAACTTCAAAATGGTCATCTGTTTTTGTGTAGCCAGTAATCTCTGCGCGAGATTTACCTTCGACCAACACTTTAACCGTTCCATCAGGTAATTTTAAAAGCTGAAGAACATTTGCAATCGTGCCAATGTCGTAAATGCCTGTTGGTTCAGGATCATCTTCCCCAGCATCGATTTGTGTAGCGAGTAGAATTTGCTTTTCAGAACCCATCACTTCTTCAAGTGCGCTGATGGATTTCTCACGGCCAACAAAAAGCGGCACAATCATGTGCGGGAACACCACAATGTCTCTTAGTGGTAGCAATGGAAATGCGTTTGTGCTCTCCATGTTATCGTCCTCGCCCTTGATGTCTTCTGTCATTATTATTCCTTTCGACAGCATCTCAGACGAATATTGTCTGAGGCTAAATTCGCTGCGAATAACATCAGATAGTTATTCTTTGTCTTCACGCAGGTAGTCACGAAACTGACACGTTTCAAGTCATAAGTTTCGTTAAGAATAGAATCTGATCTTTTAATATCCAATTGGTATTGATTCGAGCGCTTTCGTTAGTTTCCACATTTCAGCGCGCAATGTACAGACAAAAAAACCGCCATGTTTCCATAGCGGTTCTCTTAAATTCAGATTAGAAATTTATTCTATGCTGAGGCGTTCTCATGCTCAGATTTGCGTTCTGAGTAGATATAAAGCGGACGTGCATTTCCTGAGACAACTTCGTCAGAAATAACAACTTCACGAACACCTTCAAGCGCAGGAAGCTCATACATCGTATCAAGCAGAATTTTTTCCATAATCGAACGAAGACCACGTGCACCTGTTTTACGGGTGATCGCTTTCTTAGCAATCTCACGCAAAGCATCCTCGTGGAATGTTAGCTCAACATCTTCCATATCAAACAGACGCTGATACTGCTTCACGAGCGCATTCTTAGGCTCGCTTAGAATTGAGATAAGCGCATCTTCATCAAGATCTTCCAAAGTTGCGATCACTGGCAAACGACCGATAAATTCCGGGATAAGACCGAACTTCACCAAATCCTCTGGCTCTAGATCCTGCAACACTGCACCAACACTACGCTCATCAGGCGCTTCAACTTTCGCACCAAAGCCGATTGATGTGTTTTCACCACGGGCTGAGATCACTTTATCAAGACCAGCAAATGCGCCGCCTACGATAAACAGGATATTGACTGTATCAACTTGCAAGAACTCTTGCTGCGGATGTTTACGGCCTCCTTGTGGCGGAACAGATGCAACTGTGCCTTCCATAATTTTAAGAAGTGCCTGCTGAACGCCCTCACCTGATACATCACGTGTAATAGATGGGTTGTCAGATTTACGAGAGATTTTATCGACCTCATCGATATAAACGATACCGCGCTGAGCGCGTTCCACGTTGTAATCAGCTGACTGAAGCAGTTTAAGGATAATGTTTTCGACGTCTTCACCAACATAACCCGCTTCTGTAAGCGTTGTCGCATCAGCCATAGTAAATGGCACATCAATAATGCGCGCTAGTGTTTGAGCAAGATATGTCTTACCGCAACCTGTTGGACCAACGAGCAAGATGTTGGATTTCGCCAACTCAATGTCGCCACCGTTTTTCGTTGCATGTGAAAGTCGCTTATAGTGATTGTGAACCGCAACTGATAATACGCGCTTGGCTTTCGATTGGCCGATAACGTATTCATCAAGTGTTTCCATGATTTCTTGCGGAGTTGGAACACCTTCGCTGGATTTGACCATTGAAGACTTGTTCTCTTCGCGAATAATGTCGGTACATAACTCAACACACTCATCGCAAATGAAAACAGTAGGACCCGCTATGAGTTTGCGAACCTCATGCTGGCTTTTCCCACAAAAAGAACAGTAAAGCGTATTCTTTGAATCACCACCATTGC
>JAHDEP010000012.1 GCA_020628775.1 Rhizobiaceae bacterium
ATCCCAATGGTCAGCCGTTTCTAACTCGAGCTGGCTCGTTTACCGCTGATGGTGACGGATATCTTGTCAATGCTGCAGGATTCAAGTTACTCGGCGCGGACTACACAAACGGAACACCTGTTCCAGTTGTAAATGGATTTGATGGGCTCGTTCCAGTAAATGTGAACTCCACTGGGCTAACAGCTGTTGCTTCAACTGAAGGTGTATTTACAGCTAACCTTGATTCACGAGAAACCGTTAAAACGACTAACCTACCGTCAGCAAACGCGAATGCCAGCGTTGAATATGACGCAAAAAGTTCGCTGGTTGTTTATGACAACAAAGGCGCTGAAGTTCTTCTTGATTTTTATTACACCAAAACAGGGGCAAACGATTGGGAAGTTGCTGTTTTTGATCAATCTGCCGGTACTTCTGGCACTTCATTCCCCTACAGCTCAGGCCCTCTGGCGACAACAACTTTGACATTTGACGCAACGTCGGGCGCGCTAACGGGTGCTAGCCCTAATTCGATCAGTTTAGCTGTTCCAAATGGTGCGGCAATGACGGTTGATCTTAGCAAAATGACGGAGCTTGCTTACGACTTTTCTGTTGCCAACGGCACAGTAAATGGTCAGCCACCTAATGAAGCAACACGAATTGAAATTTCAGAAGATGGCACAATTTACGCCAACTACGCTAATGGTGAGTTGGACCCAGTTTATCGGATTGCCATGGCCGATGTGCCGAGCCCAGATCGTTTGCGCCCATTATCAGGCAATGTTTATGCCCAAGGTATTGATTCGGGTGTTGTGACAACGGGTTTTGCTGGAACCAACAATTTTGGTTCAATTCAATCAGGTGCCCTTGAAGGCTCAAATGTTGATATCGCTGAAGAGCTGACATCAATGATTGAAAGTCAACGTAGCTACACAGCCAATTCCAAAGTGTTCCAAACAGGCTCCGATCTAATGGATGTCCTTGTGAACCTGAAACGTTAATCGGCTAGGATACTAAACCCATGAATTTAGGGTCAGCTCTCAATACTGCAACAAGGTCTTTGTCGAACACCTCGACACAGACTTCTGTGGTATCGCGCAATGTCGCAAATGCTGAAAACCCAAATTATGCCCGCCGTTCAACGCATCTGGAATATGATTCACTTGCAGGATCGCAGATCGCATCCATTCAGCGGACAACCGATAGTGTCTTATATCGTCAGTCGATCGCAAGTATCGCATCCTCTGATGCGCAAAGCACATTAGTTGCAGGTCTTGATCAACTTAAAACTATCTTTGGTACCAATGATTACGAACTTTCACCCGCGGTTATTGCAGGGCAACTTCGCGACAATCTAAGTGCCTATGCAGCCAAGCCAAATGAGCCGACGCTTGCAGAAACAGCCATCGCCAGTGCCCAAGACTTAGCGCTTTCATTGCGTTCATCATCGGAAGCCGTGCAACAAGTTCGTGCTGAAATGGATGTCGATATTGCGGCAAATGTTTCAAGCTTAAACGACATGTTGGCGCGCTTTAAAGTCATCAACGATGAGATTGTTCAGGGCAGCTACGGCAATACAGACATCAACAATTATCTTGATGAACGTGATACGCTGGTTAAAGAAATTTCTTCAATCATCGAAGTGCGCCCCGTTACGCGTAGCGGCAATGACATGGTTTTATACACCATGGATGGCACAACTTTATTTGAAAAATCACCAAGAAACGTAACCTTTGAAAAAGTGCCAGCTTACGATGCTTTAACAACAGGCAATAGCATTTATGTTGATGGTGTGCCGTTAGAAGCCGGCGAAGGTGCGAACTCATCTGCTGGTGGTTCTTTACAAGCTATGTTGCAGATCCGAGACGACATTGCACCAATGTTGCAAGGTCAACTGGACGAAATTGCACGCGGAGTGGTCACGCTTTTTGCCGAGCAAGATCAATCTGGTGGTGCTGGTGCCGATCTACCTGGCCTATTTACCTGGACATCGGGAACCGTTCCAACGCCAGGTACGCGAGTTGATGGGATGGCTTCAAGCATAGTCGTCAATCCAGCTGTTTTATCAAGCCAGGGTGGAGATCCTACCATGCTGCGCGATGGCGGCATTAATGGCGCGTCTTATCTTTATAACACAACAGGTGCTGCGGGTTATTCTGAACGCCTTGATGGGTTGGTAACATCTATGGATGAGCCAATCGCCTTTGATGGGACATCATTGTTAGGAACATCAAAAGGTTTGATCAACTTCGCCGCCGATAGCCTTGGTTGGTTAGAGCTGACCCGTAGTGATGCAACAGCATCAATGGAAACCAAACAGGCATATGCAGCACAAATTGAGCAGACATTCTCCAACGCGACCGGTGTGAGCATTGATGAAGAAATGTCGCTATTGTTGTCGCTTGAGCAGTCTTATAAAGCCGCAACTCGGATTATTTCCGTGGTCGACGAGCTACTTCAAACCCTTCTAAGCGCGGTGAGGTAGCTTTATGAAAACCAGTTTTGTATCAAGTTACGCCACACAAACCTCAATGCGCTTAATCGTTCAAAAAGCGCAAGCTGAAGTTCAGCAGTTACAAACTGAAACTGTAACTGGACGCCATGCAGATATTGGTGTCGCGCTGGGTGGTCAGACATCAAATGCAGTACGTCTGCATAGAGATTTTGAGCAGTTTTCAACGATCAAAGATACCAATTCATTGGTAGAAAACAGACTGTCTTCTGCGCAAGCAGCTCTTGAGCAATCCTCGCAAAGTGCGCAAGATTTGCTGGAAACATTGATCATTGCAAAAGACGCAACAGATGATGGTTTGCGCAGTGTTGCTGTATTACAAGTCTCAGATTCACTTCGCGCCTTTACCGATGCTGGCAATCTAACAGCAAATGGTGAGCACATATTCTCCGGAATTAACACCGATACGAAACCGCTGGTCGATTATTTTGAGACTGGAAACGCAGCTAAAACAGCATTTGATAATGCGTTTACGACGTATTTTGGTTTCTCTCAAACAAATGCTGCAACAGCGACAATTACCGCAACGCAGATGGAAGATTTCATAGATAATACTGTTGCGCCAATGTACTCCGGAACGGATTGGACAACCAATTGGTCATCAGCTTCAGATACAAATATGACAAGTCGCATCGCACGCGAAGAGCTGGTTCAAAGTTCAGTTAATACCAATGGCGATGGCTTTAGAAACATGGCTTTTGCCGCAACTATTTCACTAGAAATGATGAATATTGGATTGGGCGAAGCGGCTCAAGCGGTGCTGGTTAATAAGGCTATTGACGCCGCGGGTAAGGGCGTTTCAGGCATTGACGACGACCGGACAACGCTCGGTATTTCTCAAGCGCGATTAGAAAAAGCCAATAACCTTTTACAAGTTCAGGCCGACTTAACAAAAATACATGTGAGCGAGATGGAGGAGGTCGATATTTATGAAGCTTCGACCCGAGTGAACGCGCTCATGGCACAAATAGAAACTTCTTATTCAATCACCTCACGGTTACAGCAACTCAATTTAATTGATTACCTGAGGTAGTTGAAGATGACAGATAGCAAGCAGACAAAAAGGGCTATGTAATGTATCAATTTTCTTACGCAGATGTTCAAGAGGATGACGTCACAGAATCTAAAGATCGTGAACGTCAGGTTCTAGATCGCTCAATTGATATGTTGCGCAATGCAATGAGACTTGGGGGCGATTCTCAAGAGGCAATAGAGGCGATTTACTACACAAATCGCGTCTGGGTGCGCTTAATCGAAGATCTCGGCTCAGAAGAAAATCAATTAGATGAAGAATTGCGTGCAAATCTCATCTCTATAGGAATTTGGATCATTAAAGAATCCGAACGGATACGCCACAGGGAATCTAACAATTTCCAAGGCATTATCGATATTACAACCATGATCAGGGACGGTTTAAAATGAAGAATACACTCCGCATATCGCTCAAAGCAGGTGAGCGCATTTTTATAAATGGAGCGGTGCTTAGAGTAGATCGAAAAGTATCCCTGGAATTTATGAATGATGTAACCTTTTTGTTGGAAAACCACGTTATGCAGCCTGAAGAAGCGACGACACCATTACGTCAGTTGTACTTCATCGTGCAGATGATGTTGATCAACCCTGCGGGCGTTGAACAATCAATGGAGATGTTCCGCAAATCAATTGTCATGCTGCTAAGTTGCTTTAGTGACGAGGAAGTGCGTTCTGAGCTAAAGCATATTGACGGCATGGTCATTCAAGGAAAAGCGTTTGAATCGCTTAAAGCAATTCGCAGCTTGTATCCGACTGAAGAAAAGATTTTGAACACACCGCAAATGACAGCAACAACTATTGATGAAATCCGTAGGGAGCTAGCACCATGGGCGTAGAAGCAGTCTCTTCAGCAACTTCCACCACTGCACAATCAAATGCAACGACAGCGTCAAATAAAGCTTCGTTGGACTATGATACATTCCTGCAATTGCTCATTGCGCAAATGCAAAACCAAGATCCGACAGAACCAATGGATTCAAGTGAGCAAATTGCCCAATTGGCAACTTTCTCGCAGGTTGAACAAACCATTGAAACCAATAAAAATCTCGAAGCATTATTGCAGTCTAACTCTTTGTCACAAGCCAGCGCGATTATCGGAAAAACTGTGAGTTCTCTTGATGGTGAGACCACTGGAGTTGTCAAAGAAGTGCAAATCATGTCTGATGGCGCCATCGCTGTACTTGAAGATGGTACAAAATTGATCGTTGGCCCAGGGATGGTTATCAAAGATACATGAATGAAGCAGATGCTTTAGACCTAGTACAAACAGCAATATGGACGGTTTTGGTCTCCGCGGGACCGGTCGTCTTTGTTGCTATGGGTATTGGTGTTATCATCGCTTTTGTTCAGGCATTGACACAAGTGCAAGAGATCACCCTCACATTTGTACCTAAAATTGTCACAGTTTTAATCACAGTAGCAGTTGCAGCACCCTTCGTTGGCGCTCAGATCTCATCATTTACCAATCTGGTTTTTCAGCGTATTGAAAGTGGCTTTTAGTCCGCGTTCTAAAACGCAGCCAGATCTTTCCATTTACATATTGTTAATTTTTCGAACGAGAACCTAACTTCGCGCAAGCTTGGGCCTTTAGACTTACAAATTGAGTTTGGCGTACATTAGGTGCTGCCTTCTCATATTGATAACTAGAAGCAAACTAGCGTTTTTCCTAAAACGTCCATGAATAGACGGTATTGAAAATGGCTCAGCCCGAAGTCGCAGTCACCCCAATAAAGCTTACATTTGGCAAAGATATGGGCTTTGCGCTCGGCATCATTACCATTTTGTCAGTGCTATTTTTGCCAATTCCGGCATTTTTGATCGATCTCGGCCTTGCATTCTCAATAGCGTTTTCGGTGCTCATTTTGATGGTTGCATTGTGGATCCAAAAGCCACTTGATTTCTCATCATTTCCGACAATTTTGCTGATCGCAACAATGACGCGACTATCGCTTAACATTGCGACCACACGTGTGATTTTGTCCGACGGTAATTCCGGTACAGAAGCTGCAGGTAACGTTATCGGCGGATTTTCGCAACTTGTCATGGGCGGTGATTTTGTCATTGGCGTGATCGTCTTCCTTATCCTCGTTGTCGTCAATTTTATCGTGATCACCAAAGGTGCAACACGTATCGCTGAGGTTGGCGCCCGATTTACTCTTGATGCAATCCCCGGCAAACAAATGGCGATTGACGCCGATTTGTCCGCAGGCTTAATCAGCGAGCATGATGCTCAGGCTCGACGCAAAGAGCTGGAGCAGGAAAGTTCGTTTTTTGGTTCTATGGATGGTGCATCAAAATTCGTGCGTGGCGATGCAATTGCCGGTTTGATCATCACTGGTATCAATATATTCGGCGGCATCATTATAGGTTATGCGCGTCATGACATGGAGGTTGGTCAAGCAGCTGATGTGTTCGTGCGCTTGTCCGTTGGTGATGGTCTTGTCTCACAAATCCCTGCGCTGATCGTATCGCTCGCAGCGGGTCTTTTGGTATCTCGCGGCGGTCAAGTTGGCACAACAGATCATGCAGTTATCACCCAGCTTAGCTTTTATCCACGTGCGTTGTTTGCAGCGTCTGGATTGCTGTTCTTACTCGCACTTATGCCAGGTCTACCCTTTATCCCATTTATGCTGCTTGGTTCGATTTTGGCCTTTGGTAGCTGGTTAATTCCACGACAAAGAATGGTTTTAGAACAACAAGAATTGGCCGAGAAACAACGCCAACTTGCGCAGAAAACTGAGACGGAACAAGATTCAGTTAAGCAGGTTCTAAAAACTGCTGAAGTCGAATTGCTACTTGGGAAACAATTATCAAGCGAGCTGCTAAACTCACACGAAGAGCTTGCTTTCCGAGTTAGCAAAATGCGTAAGAAATTTGCCACGCAATTTGGTTTTGTTGTGCCTGAGATTAAGGTCTCAGACGATATTTCAATTGATGAAAAATCATATCAAATTCGAATTCATGGAACGACAATTGCAGCCAATAAATTACGCGTTGGCGAATTGATGGTTGTTGTTGGTAATGGGCGTAAGCCATCAGTGCCAGGTGATGAATTACGCGAACCTGCATTTGGTATGCCAGCGGTTTCAGTCCCTGAAGCATTTGCAGATGACTTACGTCGCGAAGGCTTCCAGCCGATTGATAATGTATCTGTCGTGCTAACGCATTTAAGCGAAGTTATTCGTAACAACTTGCCACAATTGCTATCATATAAAGATATGAAAGTGCTGATCGATCGTCTTGATCCTGAATATCGAAAACTTGCAGATGAGATCTGTTCAAATCACATGTCATATTCAGGTCTACAGGCTGTGTTGAAATTGCTTTTGGCTGAGCGCATGTCCATTCGTAATCTGCATTTGGTTTTGGAAGCCGTTGCAGAGCTTGCACCGCATATGCGTAAAACTGAGCAAATTGTTGAGCATGTACGCATTCGTATGGCGCAGCAATTGTGCGGTGATTTAGCACAAAACGGCACGCTTAATATCTTACGTTTAGGCAGTCATTGGGATTCTGTTTTCCATCAAGCTTTAAAGCGCGATACTAAGGGAGAAGTTGTCGAGTTCGACATTGATCCCAAACTTTTGGAAGAGTTTACTGAAAAAGCCACAGATATCATACGCAACCATATGGACAAAGGTATTCCATTTGTGCTCGTGTCATCACCAGATGCACGCCCATATGTGAGGATGATTGTGGAACGGATATTTGCGACACTGCCAGTGCTATCACATGTCGAGATCGCTAAAGGCATTGAGATCAACATACTAGGTTCACTCTCGTGATAACCGATCCAGAGGGTACAGTATTAGCCCTCTTTGCTACCTTTTGTCGAATTGGTGGCTGCTTCATGGTGTTGCCCGGAATTAGCACGGCGCGGGTGTCTTTAAGGATCAGATTATTTTTATCGATCGCGATTTCCATCGCTATTATCCCGCTCATGTGGGAGCCTATTTATGCAGCAACCCGCGTCAGCAACAGCGCTTATGTTGTATTGGTTGCAAGTGAAACATTTATCGGCGTCACGCTTGGATTGATCGCAAGATACATCACATTAGGATTACAGTTTTCTGGTGCGGCGCTTTCCGCATCAATTGGTTTTAACGCTGCGCCAACTTCCGCAATCCTACAAAATGAACCACAAGGTGCGATCACAAATCTCATCACTGTCACAGCCATTGTTTTGCTGTTTATCTCAGATTTTCATCACATGGTTATTCAAACAATTGTCAATTCGTACAAGTTCATGCCCATTGGAACAGGCTTTGAAGTGCGCATGGCGCTGGTGACATTAACTGATACGTTGAGCGAAACGTTTTTGCTAATGCTACGTCTTGCAAGTCCGTTCATTGTCTACGGTCTAATTTTCAACTTAGCGATCGGTATGGTCAATAAACTTGCACCGCAAATACCGATTTATTTCATCTCCATTCCGTTTATTTTGGCGGGTGGGTTGCTGCTGGTTTATTTCGGCATAGCCAATTATCTGACATTATTCTTGGATGGCTTCATCCAAATTTTCCAAGGGTAGGCGAGCGATATGGCAGAGAAAAAATCCCAACGTTTGCAGCGCCTTGTAAATATCCAGCGCCAGAAGGAAAAGATGGCGGAGATCGAGTTGGCAGATGTTGTCAACGCGCAAAGATATAATCAGGATTCAATGGAATCCGTGCTTGATGCGCTCAGCACTTTTGACCCCATTCACATGGTCTGTTCCGGGCATTACTCCAAACGTTTATCGTCATTGGATGTTAAAAAACGCCAGCTCCAACTCCACCGTGAAATGCAAGAAAAAAACATGATGAAAGAGCGGGTGAAAGCCGATCGCCTTGAAGAAAAAGTTGATGCATTCAAAATGGATGAAGCGCGTGAAGCTGAAGATGAAGGATTGCAAGATCTGATCGATACGATTGGCGGCGCGAAAAAATCCAGCCTCTGGTAAGCCTGACATGAGATAATTTTAAAAGATAATTATTTCAGCTAGGCAGTTTGATGGCAGTTTCAGTAAATACAGATTTGATTATGGGCGTGATCAATGCGGCCCAGCCATCCGCCATTGCGCAAGCAGACGCAAAATTAAATGCTAAATCGGTCTCCAAAATAGAAATTGCCGCAGCCGGTGATGAGTTCGCAAAACAATTGCTCAACACCCAAACTCAAGCCCTGCCGCAAAAAGATTTGTCCGATTTGCGTGCAGACTTTAATAAACCAAATCAAACCGATGCGCACAAAAAGTTTGAAGCGATGGTGCTTCATCAATTTGTCCAACACATGTTGCCCAGCGATACCAGTGTGATCTTTGGTGAGGGCATGTCTGGCGATGTTTGGAAAAGCATGATGGCGCAGCAAATTGGTGATGCGATTGCAAAGGGTGGCGGAATTGGGATTGCCGATCAAATGCTTGCTGATAAGGCAAATGCAGATCCAAGCCCAGTTGGAACTGCTGCTAATATAATTAATGCGCGCCAGCGCGATTTGCTCGACAGTTTAAACGACAACTAGTCCCTGATATGACACAAGGAATACATATATGAGACATGCGGCACAAAACTCCCAGCCAAATGAAATCAGATTTGGTAATGTATTGGGGCGATTAGAAGCTCTTTTGGATCTAGAAAATTCAAAGATCGGTAAAGACACAAGCTTTGATATCACAGCATCCAGTACGCATAAAAGTCGCTGTCTTTATGAAATGACGACACTGCTAAAGAGCTTTCGAGCAGAGCAAATTCGTCCTGAACATCAGGCTCTATTGGTGAAAGTGCAGGAAAAATTGGCCGTCAATAAGCGCAAACTTGAAACGCATATGGAAGCAGTTCGCGGCATCGCTGAGCTGTTAAAAGATGCCCATAAAGATGCTGAAGATGACGGTACTTATTCAATGAACCAGTTTGGTGGATACGGCGCTTACGAACTCTCATGATAAAAACTCTGATAATTGGTGTATGGGTTGCAGCCGTTGCTCTTGGCTCCGTTTACGGGGCAATTACGATGGCAAAACCGTCCCCCCCGCAGGATGAATTGGATCGGGCAGCGTTTTACGCAAAGCTGGAACGTGTCGATAGCGATGTGATCTCCGTGCCCGTTATCAGCGGTGGTAAGGTGCATGGATATTTCTTAACGCAAGTGAGCTTTCTTATTGAGCCCAAGGATATGGAAGTGTTTCCGGTATCCGCGCAGGAAATGCTCAACGATATCTTGATCACGCAATTCATCGGCAATCGCATTATCGATTTCCCCAATATGACCAATTTCAATCTTGAAGAATTTCGGCTTCTCGTCGGCACTGCATTAAATGAACGCGTTGGCCGTGAAGTTTATCACGACATCATCATTGGTCGATTAGATTATCTTGGTAAAGCTGATATCCGATCCAATATTCGCCAGAAGCGTTACTCTATGAGTGAGGGCGGCGAAGGTGTTGGCGAAGAGTAAGTTGACGCTTACTTA
The DNA here is from genome assembly GCA_020628775.1 of Rhizobiaceae bacterium. GTDB lineage: Bacteria > Pseudomonadota > Alphaproteobacteria > Rhizobiales > Rhizobiaceae > Lentilitoribacter. The sequence continues at coordinate 9,971 of JAHDEP010000012.1, forward strand.
TTCAGTCAGCAAGGATTAGTTTGCTTCAGGATTTCGGTATTGTTCATTGATAATACCGAATTCTGCTAGGATGCGGCCAACAGCAATTTGCATATGATACAATCCGATAATCAACGATTTATGCTCAATCGCAGATTTGAGTGAACGAAATGGCGATGCTCCAAGCAATAATAGTGACTTGGCAATTGTTTTAGCTCGGTTATTTGAGATGCGGGTTTCAATGATCGCCGATATTGCCCCATTGCGATAGCTTCGTGCATTGACCCATCGAAAGGTTGAGCGACGCTCAGGCACATCTTCAAGAACAGGTGCTTCGTTGCACCACCCAAATGTAAAGCCTTTGGTTTGGCAACGTCGATAAAAGTCGCTATCCCCACCACCAATGAAGTTAAACTTTGGTTCCAAAAATGGCTGTGGCATCGCATCTAAAACATGACGTTTGATGACGACATTCCCTGAGGAGTAAAGAATTGGAACAGGACCTGTGATTTTATAATGCGGTTCAAAAACCGGATGACGTTTCCACACATCTGCAGCATTTTCATGAAACTGTTGAAGTTGCGGACCACCAACAATATCGCAGCTCGTGTCTTCCAGTGTTTTAAGATGATTACGTAACCAATCTTTATCGGCAACTTCATCATCATCGATCACAGCCAAAAATTTAAAGTTGGGAAATTCTTTCAGCGCTGTCGCCCAGCCGGCATTATAAGCATGACAATTACCACGATCATGCGCGATGATGACGATACCATTTAGATTATTACCGTTCATATATTTTGCGGCAGCTGCAGCACCTTCTGCATCCTCATGATTATCCATCACAATCACCGCATACGTTTTGTCTGTGCTTTGAGCCGCAAGTGAGGCTAGTGTGAGCAACACCTGCTCAGGCCGCTTAAATGTCGGTAGTGTGACCACAATCTCGACATCGTCAGCTAACAAGCCATCAGTTCTATAAAAGTTTGAAATATTCATATATGCGCGACCCAAATACCCATGAAGCTTTATAATAAGGCGATCATCTAAAGATATTATTGATTATTATCTTCTATTTTAATCATCTCGTTTAACCCGGATTTGACCTTTTATCGGTATAAACGCTTCAGAGGACGATTTATGAAGCTTGTATTTCTGACATCATTGGTGCCGGTGAAAAACCCAAAGTCTGGTTATGATATAGCCAATCGCGTTGTGGTGGACGGTTTGCTATCGCTCGGGATTAAGGTCAAAATTATTGGTTATTTGACCCCTGGCGAAACACCTGCATACCCAGAAGATACAATTATACTCGACGATTTGGAAGTTACCAATTCCAAGGTTGGTAAGTCTCAGAAGATTAAATGGCTGATGAAAGCCTTTACGACCCAAACACCGGTTTCGGTCGCTAAAATGCTTCAAACATCACCACAAGATATCCAATCTGCATTGAACGCTTGTCGTCCATATGACGGTTTATTCCTAAATTCAGTGCAGTTACCGGGCGCGTTCATTGAGCAATTTGGAAAAGATGAGTTCGTTTTCCTAGCTCATAATGTTGAATCGGCGTCCGCATATAAAAACGCATTAAATGCATCAAATCCTTTGTCTTCTTTTCTGTTTAAGCGCGAAGCAAAGCTGCTGGAAAAACTTGAAGCACGGTTATGCCAAGAAGCAAAACATGTGTTTACATTGGCTGATGCTGATCGGGCTGGCCTGAAGGTTGAAGATAAATCTTCATACTTGCCGCTGGTGACAAAGTTTGATTTGCCGAACGTCGTGACCAATACAAATCCGAAATATGATCTTGGCATGATCGGTTCGTGGAGTTGGGCTGCCAATCGTTCCGGATTGGATTGGTTCTTGGAGGAAGTCGCGCCGCAAATTCCGGAATTAAAAATCGCGATCGCTGGAAATATTTCAAATATTCCGGCCGATGCGCCGGATAATGTAGAATTTTTAGGACGCGTTGACGATGCGACTGAATTTGTAAACTCTTGTAAGATTATTCCTCTCATTAGCCGCGAGGGAACAGGTGTTCAATTAAAAACAATTGAGACATTTGAGATGGGATTACCAACTGTTGCAACGACGAGTTCATTGCGCGGGATAAATCAATTGCCGCAAAATTGCATCATCGCGGATGATGGCGAAGCATTCGCCGCTGCACTTATTGAGATGATCGACAAGGCGCGATCTGGCGAGCAATTAAAATTAGATGGGAAAGACTTCCATCGCGCACAATTGTCACAACTTCTTAAATCATTAGAATTGGGTGTAAAACATTTTGACGTGTCACAAAAGGAATTGCAGCCATCGTGACACAGGAGAAATCGATAGATAGCCAGCAACTTGATGTTTTAGGTATTAAAGTTGAAAACTGGAGTTGGGATGAAGGCTTTGCAAATATCACTGGTCGGTACCAGCTTGATAATGAGCAGTCGATTTTCGCGTTTATAAATGCACATAACGCCAATATTTCAATGCGCGACCCGCAATACCGAAATTGTATCGAACAGGCGATTGTATTGCCTGATGGTGTAGGTGTTGATCTTGCGTCTAAAATTGCAAGTGGCCAGAAGTTTAAAGCCAATTTGAACGGCACAGATTTAATCCCGGCACTAATGGTGTATTTTCAAAAGCCGATGACGATTGCGATGATCGGCGGTGAAGAAGAGGTCATCAAGCGGGCAGCTGAAAAGTTTAAGGCTGCAACCCCTTGGCACAATTTTAATGTTATCTCTGATGGATATTTTGACCATGATGACATCCCCAAAATCCTTGCAGAATTAAAAACTCAAAAACCAGATATTCTTTTGGTGGGTATGGGTAGTCCCATACAAGAAAAATGGGTTGATGAATTTGTAACGCTTGAACATGCAAAACTGGTGTTTACCGTTGGAGCTTTGTTCGACTTTGTTTCACAACGTGTACCGCGGGCGCCAGCATCCTGGCGAAAATGGCGGGCTGAATGGATCTATCGACTTTCACTAGAGCCCAAGCGGCTTTGGCGCCGATATATTCTTGGCAATCCGCTGTTTCTCTGGCATGTGGTGCGCGGACGTTTTTTCCAATGATTGTAAGACTATGACCACGGCGATTATTACAGCAACTTATAGCAATGATTTTGAGCGATGCGCTTTTTTGTGTGAGAGCATGGAAGCGCGCCTTAAGGGCGACTGGATGCATTATTTACTGGTTGCTGATGTTGACCGTGAGCAGTTCCTTGCGCTTGAGGGTGATCATCGTAAAGTGGTTACGGAGAGTGAAATCTTTCCATTTTGGTGCCGTTCATTTCCCGATCCAATTAGCGCGCGTCATGCACGTGTTTGGTTGACACCATTTTCGCGACCTTTGCGCGGCTGGCACGCACAGCAATTACGTAGATTAGCGATTGCTCGCTACATTGATGAAGACATCATGCTAACGCTCGATTCAGACGTGGTTGTGGTACGAAATTTTGATGTTGATGACCTCGGTGATGTTGATGCTATCAGGTTTTATCGCAATGAAGATGCGTTTACTGAGCAAATGCAAGAGCATCTTTTGTGGTCAAAAAATGCAGGCACATTGTTAGGCATAACAGACCCTGCTGTCTCCAAAACAGATTATATCACAACGTTTATTGCATGGCGTCGCGAAACGGTTTGCGACATGCTTGATCACATCGAAGCGCAGAATAAATGTCATTGGATGCGCGCCGTTGTTAAGCAATCTCAGATGTCTGAATGTATGATTTATGGTCGATATGTTGATGAAGTTCTGATGGGTAGAAATCACCTGCCAACTCAGCACTCGTTATGTCATGTTCTATGGGATGAAACTGTCGCTGAACCAACCAAAGACGGTTTACGAAGCTTCGTTAAAAAAATGACCAATGAACAAGTTGCCGTTGGCATACAATCATTCGTCGGTATTTCAATGGATGATGTTCGGGTTGTGGTCGAAGAGACGCATCCCTAATCGTTTGAGTTTTTGCTCAACAATGGCGCAACGCGACGCATGGCCGGATAGGTCAATAGCAGCGATGCTAGATATAAAAGGCCAAACATCACATTAAGCATGATGAACCAGCGTTCATCGGATGCGAACATCACGAAAATCCAAGAAAGAAAACATGCTTTCATAAATCCGATGATCGCTGCATTTGTTGTGCGAAGCAAAGTTCTGTTCACGGCGTAAAGCAATTCAGAATGATATTCAGTTAGGTTTCTGAACACAGGCACAAACGCTACCAAAACTAAGTAAGGTGATATTTCGGCAACATTGGAACCAAGGACATTTGGGAATATCCAAGTGAACACTGCCAAAGCCATGATGCCACTGAACGAGATGAATGCAATCGCAGTTTCAAAGATCACACGATATTTGAGTGATTGAATAGTCGCCTTGCTACGCATGATTTGTTGAATAATCAGCATGAACAACGAGCGTACTGGTAGGGCCGTGATATCGACCAAACGCATCAGAATTGCATATACCCCTGCGACCTGAGGACCGCCGATGGCAAGCACTAAAATCTTGTCTAACTCAGCTTGCGCGTAATAGACAATTTCCGCAGCAGCAACTGCAAGTGAATCTACCCAACGCGCTAAATAAAGCTTCACACACCATCTCAGCTTCACACGCGGGTAGTAAAACACAAGCGCTATTAATGCCGAAGAGGCGTTCGCCAGAATGTAATATATGCCCCATTGCTCAATAGACGCATCTGAGAAGTAAGCGAAAGCGATCGCCGCAAGCATTTTCATAATGGTCGCAATAATCACCAGAATTGAGCCCGCTGCAAATCTATAAAGCCCGTTGAGAATAATTGTTGTGATTTCCATCGTGCGCCAGAAAACTACTTCGGCAAAGACAATGCAGAGGAATGCCAGTAGGGGCATTTCACCGTTAAATATGAGTAGGTACACGAGATAGGCAACCAGGCTAATCACAGGAAGCGATAAGATGCCGCCAACGATAAGCCCCGGGGTGTAAACCCCTAACAATCGTTTTTTCGACGTTGCAATGCGATACATTGGAGACGCAAAGCCAAATGCAACGAGACGAGATAAAATGATGCCGGTTGCTGATGCTGTTGCAAAGAGACCGAAATCGTCCACCGCGAGCGTATTCGCAATTGCGATGAAATACCCAAGAGAAATTACCAAGCGGCCAACGGATCCGCCGACCAATGTCGCATAATCTTGAATGCGTCCGATATTTTGTCGAACTAAGATATTTAGACTTCCGAACATTGGAGAATTAATGGCCTTTTGGGTAGTTCACTTTAATCCAGCATAGCTTGAATTATAAAATTTATTACTAAGATACGGGTACTTACCGTGAAAAATAGGATAAATGATGGAGAAATAATCCAAAATTACATGACACTTATCCGTTGTTAATATTTTGTTACCCATAACTGCTTACTGTGCGTTAACACATGCAGTTTTGCTCCGTTGGTTAGCCATGCGCGGCAATTTATTATTCAAATTGGGATGTTATGCGTCAAAAAAGGCAATCTTTGTTAGACCTCGCTTCCAGTGCGCCTCAACATAGGGGTCCACGGAGTGTGCGTAGTGATGTTCCAAATAATGGTAAAATCCGCTCAAAAGTTCGCAGCAACAATGCGGTAAGACGTCAGCCCGCCATTGCAGAAGAACCCACTATTTCCCATGATGAGAGCAAGGCATCAAAGAGATTTGGCTTTCTAAACCGAAAATCTGATGATAATTCCTCGGTAAATGCATCGCGATCGACAAGAGTTGAAGCGGCACCCGTTGAGCCAACACCAGAATATTCAAATTCTTATGAGATTGATCCAGACAAACCACTTTTAGATTTGTTCATTATCATGCGGCACATTTGGCGCAAAAAATGGTTGATCATTGCTTTTGGAATTATCGGTGGTTTGGTTGGCGTGCTCGTCGCATTATCCACCCCGCATAAATATTATACAGACAGTCGATTGATCCTTGATCCGCGTGATGTTCAGGTAACCGACACAGTAAATAGCAACAACCAGGCGAGTTCGCAGGTCTTGCTTGCAGTGGTTGATAGTCAGATGCAAGTTGCTCGTTCAACCAGTGTTCTTCAACGCGTGGTCGAACGATTACGTTTGGATCAGGATCCTGAGTTTAATGGGGAAGACACCAATGGCATCCTGTCGAAGATTAAAAGCGTTGTGTCACCAAGCTCGTTGTCAAATGATCCATTTGAAAATGCGGTGAATTATCTGCGTAAAAATATGGGTCTTGCGCGTGATCCTGAAACATTTCTTGTTTATATTGGCGCAACCACAAATAATGCCGAGAAATCCGCGTTGGTCGCAAATACCATTGTTGAAGAATATTTAGTTGAATACAAAAAACAACAATCTGGAATTTTTACAAAAACTTCTAACTCCATCGAATCAAGCTTGGAACAACTGCGTGTGAAGCTTGACGCCGCAGAAAAGGCAATTGTCGACTATCGTGCTGAAAATGACATCATTGATGTTGGTGGCGGTGTCATCAACGAAAAGGAAATGTTGGCATTAAGTAATGAACTTGCAAAAGTTCGCGCTGAGCAGGTTGCGAAATCTGTCATCGCCACTGAACTGCGAAATGCTGATGTTGATGGTGTGATTTCCGGTTCATTCCCGCAAGCTGCTTTAACGACAACGCTCGCAGAATTGCGGAAACAATATACCGAAGCAAAATCAAAGAGTGATTCACTTGCAGTTGGTCTTGGGCCGCGTCATCCGCAATATATTGCAGCTAAAGCGTCAGCAGATGCTGTGGCCGTTGAGATTAAAAGCGAACTCACACGGATTGTTTCATCCACGCAAAATGATGTTTCGCGTGCACGAGATTCAGAAAATCAACTTGCTGAGAAACTTGCGGTTTTAAAAACACGCGCCTCTAGCCAATCAACTGAAAATGTTGGTTTGCGAGAGTTAGAACGCAAAGCGGATGCGATCCGTCAAATCTATGAAAGCCTGCTTCGTCGGGCGCGAGAAACAACGGAACGCGGCAATCTTGAAACTTCGGTCATTCAGGTCATCGCAAAAGCGGATCCTCCGCAACAACCTTCAACAACGTCACGCAAAACCACGGTGATTTTGTTTGGGATCATGGGCGGTATGTTGGGTCTCGCAATTGCGTTTATCTTGGGTGCAGTTGAAAGCTTGAAGCAGCATTCAAAAGGTAACAACTCACGTGCGCGTCAAAGCCATGCACCGCAATCTCGTGCACCTCAGAATACTAACTACAGTGCACACGAATACGAAGATGAGTTTGAAGACCGAGCCCCGTTGAGAGCAGCGCAGGCACCGCAAACTAAATCAACGCCTGCAGAACCTGCTCAAGATTATCAGTATGAAACTGCACATCCTGCGCCCAACTATCAGAGCGCAAACGCGCCGCAAATGCCGCCACAGCATCCTGTTTATCCACCACAGTTTAATCCGGTGATGATGGCACAAAATTATGCTGCGCCTCAGCAACCGATGCCAGCTAATTACCCAATGCCGCAAACGCAAATGCCGAACCCGCATATACCGAATCCGCACGTGCCAAATATGCCTTATGGCTATCCAGCGCATTCGCATGTACCTGTCGCAGCTCAGCCCCAGTACATGCCCCAGCAAATGCCACAACAAATGGCACCAGCTGTACCAGTTCCATCTGAAGCTCCTCAGGCTGCGCAACCGAGCAATGTGGTAACTGACGCGCATGAAAACAGCCAGTCGAATGATGATCGCGAAAAAGTTATGCGATTAAAAAGCGATGTGCAAAGACTACGCGCTGAGCTTGAAAGCTGGGCGCAGTCTAGAAACAACTAAGCCCAACAATAATGTCGGGCTTAGCATCAAATCAAAAATATTAATAAATATGCAGTCTTAGAAAACGCCTGCGCCTTCATCCGCGGTGCCTGCAAGCTGACGGAATGCGCCGAACAATTCGCGACCCATACCAAAATGATTGCCGGAGAAATCGATGGTCTCAGCTTCACGAGCGGCAAACTCATCTGCATCCATGAGCACATTTAGCGTGCCTTCAATTGCATCCAGACGGATCATGTCGCCATCGCGCAATCGTGCAATGTTACCAGCGTCTTTTGCTTCAGGTGTCATGTGAATTGCAGCTGGTACTTTACCTGATGCACCAGACATACGGCCATCAGTTAAAAGCGCAACCTTCTGTCCACGGTCGAGCAAAACACCCAAAGGCGGGGTGAGTTTATGAAGCTCCGGCATGCCATTGGCCTTTGGGCCTTGGAAGCGTACAACAGCGACAAAGTCACCTGTAAGTTCACCGGCTTTAAATGCTGCTTGCAATTCAGATTGATCATTAAAGATCTTGGCAGGGGCTTCAACAATCATATTATCTGCTTTAACCGCAGAGACCTTGATCACAGATTTACCGATATTGCCTTCCAGCACTTTAAGCCCGCCATCTTTGCGGAATGGCTCGGCTAAAGTTGCAATCACCTTTGGATCTGCGCTGACTGTTGGCGCCGCAACATGATGGATGTTACCCTTTTCACCAAGCTTAGCTTCAACACGGTATGCTGATAATCCATCACCCCAAACAGTGCGAACATCATCATGCAGCATGCCGTTGTCTAACAGCTCACCAATGAGATAACCCAAACCACCTGCCGCTGCGAAGTGATTAACATCCGATGGACCGTTTGGATAAACGCGCGCAAGCAATGGGATCGTATCTGAAAGATCAGAAATATCCTGCCATGTGAGCTGAATACCAGCAGCTTTGGCCATCGCAACAAGGTGCATTGTGTGGTTGGTCGAACCACCTGTTGCATGCAGACCGATAACGCCGTTCACAATAGAGCGCTCATCGATCATTTCGCCAGCAGGAGTAAATTCATTACCCTGCGCGGTAATCGCAATTGCACGCTTTGTTGCTTCTGCAGTCAATGCATCACGCAATGGCGTGCCCGGATTTACAAAAGATGCACCCGGGATGTGAAAGCCCATAATTTCCATCAACATTTGATTGGAATTGGCTGTGCCATAAAACGTACAAGTTCCCGGACCGTGATAAGATTTAGACTCAGATTCGAGCAGTTCTTCCCGGCCAACTTTACCTTCAGCATATAACTGGCGTGTGCGGGCTTTATCTTTATTGGATAAGCCGCTGGTCATCGGACCCGCAGGCACAAAGACAGCTGGCAAGTGACCAAAGGTCAAAGCTGCAATCGTCAGGCCGGGTACGATCTTATCGCAAACACCTAGGTAAAGCGCGGCATCAAACATATCGTGGGAGAGACCAACGGCGGTTGCCATGGCAATAACATCACGAGAGAAAAGCGATAATTCCATACCAGGTTCACCCTGGGTAACACCATCACACATGGCTGGAACGCCACTTGCAACTTGTGCTGTGCCACCGGCTTCTCGCGCTGCACTTCGGATGATGTCTGGAAACTTTTCAAATGGCTGATGCGCAGACAGCATATCATTGTAAGCGTTGATAATTGCAAGGTTTGGCGTTTCGCTACCAGCAAGGTCTAACTTGTCTTCAGGGCTACTTGCAGCAAATCCGTGCGCTAAGTTTGTGCAGCCAAGTTTCGAACGATGCGGACCCTTGGAGCTGGCCGCTTTTACACGGTCAAGATATGGTTCGCGAGTTGGTTTTGAGCGTTCAATTAGTCGATGTGTTACATCCAAAATTCGCTTATCAGCGGACATGGTTCTCTTCTTTCCTATCGGCAAGTAGCCAGGTTAGATTATGGTGCCCAATATAGATTTATTGAGCCATTTAATGCTTCGATAACAGTTCGAATTGGCGGTGCTTCTGCCAATTCTGCATTGAGTGCTTGATCAAGCACGTCGCGTTTTCCATCGCCTTCGATATGCAATACAAGATAAGACGAGTTTACAATAACTGGTAATGTCAGTGTCAGACGAGGTTCGCCCGCACCCTCAGCTTCCATCTGAATTATAGCACGTTCGCATGACGTGTTTGTGGCAGCTTCTAAATTGTTGCCACCTGGGAAAAAGGATGCAGTATGTCCATCCAGCCCCATGCCCAGAACGGTAATATCAATATTTGGATAGGCCTTTAAGACACCATCAAGCGTTGCTTCAGCATGATCAATATTCTGGCCTTCTTGCCAAAAACTAACTAGTTTTGCGCTTGCAGCTTTGCCCTTAAGCAAGTTGTCTCTGATCAGCTTTTCATTTGAACGATCATCGCCCGGAGGGACATAGCGTTCATCGACCATGATGACGGAAACCTTATCCCAATCAATGTCGTGCTGGGATAGTTTTTCAAAAAACACTTTTGGTGTTGATCCACCAGACACGGCAATAGATGCAGCGCCGTTTGCAGTTATTTTGTCCTGCAGACGCTTAGCAACATCATCGGCAAGTTGAGATGCCAAATCAGCCTTAGTGTCAAAAATATTCGGTATTACTTTACTAGTCATTATCGTACCATGTGCGTCCATCACGCTCGATCAAACCGATAGCTTGGCTAGGTCCAGAAGTGCCCGCTGTATAAGTTTGTGCAAGTTGTCCGGTTTGCTCCCAAGCCGTTAGAATTGGATCAATCCATTCCCATGCAGCTTCCACTTCATCTCCGCGCATGAACAGTGTTTGGTTGTTACGAATAACATCAAGCAACAAACGCTCATATGCATCTGGATGGCGCACATCAAAGTTCTCAGCAAAGCTCATATCAAGCGGTACATGGCGCAGGCGCATACCACCCGGACCTGGGTCCTTAATCATAATCCATTGCTGAACCGCTTCATCTGGCTGTAGGCGAATAACCAATTGGTTTGCATGAACAACTTGGTCCGCAGCACCAAAGATCGAATGCGGTACGGCTTTGAAATTGATCACAATTTCAGACACGCGGTTTGGCATGCGTTTGCCTGTGCGCAGATAAAATGGAACACCATTCCAGCGCCAGTTTGAAATCTCAGCTTTAATCGCAACATATGTTTCAATGTTTGATGGCTTGCCAAGTTCGTCAAGATAACCAGAGACGGGACCGCCATCAGAAGCACCAGCTTTATACTGTCCGCGAACGGTTAATTTATCGGTGTTGCCGGCATCAATGCGCTTAAGTGAGCGAAGGACTTTAAGCTTCTCATCGCGAACATTTTCAGCATCCATAGATGCCGGTGGCTCCATAGCAACAAGACACATAAGTTGCACAAGGTGGTTTTGCACCATGTCACGCAATGCACCGGCATTATCGTAATAGCCCGCACGCCCTTCAAGTCCGACAGATTCTGATACATTGATCTGAACGTGGTCGATATGAGCTGAGTTCCACAATGGTTCGTAAAGCACATTGGCAAAACGTAGCGCCATAAGGTTCTGTACAGTTTCTTTGCCGAGATAGTGATCAATACGGAAGACCTGTTCCTCTTTAAACACTTTAGCGATCGTATCGTTCAACTCTCTTGCGGATGCAAGATCACGACCAAGCGGCTTTTCAACAACGACCCTGGTTTTATCCGTGATCAACCCATGTTGACGAATGTTCTCAGAAATATCGCCGAACAATGACGGGCCCACAGCCATATAAAAAGCTCTAACGCGCTCTTCGCTGCCTTTTAGCTTTTCAACGAGAATGTCCCAGCCTTTGTCTGATTTTGCATCAAGCGCAACATAATCAAGACGCTGTACGAATTTATCGGCTTCAGCTTGGTCAAACTCTTTTGGTTTGATGTGCTCTTTAAGCGCCGCCATTGCAAACGCTTGGTATTCTTCCTGCGATTTTTCTGATCGTGACGCGCCAATAATGCGGGTCGGTTCTGAAAATTGCCCGGCCGCTTGTCGATGATAAAGCGCTGGAAGAAGTTTTCGTTCGGCGAGGTCGCCGGTTCCACCAAAGACAATATAGTCAAAGGGATCTACGGGTATGATCTGACTGCTCATGATTTTCATCCATATTTGGTATAGCTGTTACATAATCTAATCGATTTAAAAATGCTAGTATTAATGTTGAAAATTCTCAAAATTAGTCTTCAAATAAAAATAGCCCCGTATTTAACGGGGCTAAAAGGACAAAGAGAAATCAAATTCTAGTTGTTGTTTGCAACGATAACCGGAACCAATAGGTCCCCCCAGTTTCCATTGCCGCCGTGATGGCGCGCAGAGCGAATAAGTTCAACAGAGACGCCTTCATCAACCGCTTTCATGATAGAATTGTTCAAGCGGTGTAAATCGTTCGCAAGGCGGTGAATAGACGCCTGCTGATTTTCTGGCATTGAATGTGACTGCTCTTCTGCTCTTTCTTTAACGCGTGTCTTAGGTGCCATGATGGTCTCCATTAATGATACTGTCTGATCGTCAAGATCATTGATTTGTAAATTTTAGTCACAGACCGAATTCAACTATTATATTTGTTGCTCAAATCCATGCTGGCTTGTGACTAGATTTACAGAAGAGAGGTGTTTCGGCGAGTGTTTTGTTAAAAATAGGTGCTAAAACTGGGTCATGCTGTATAAAAATTGACAATTAATTCTTGTAAACTTGTCAATTTTGTAAAAATATGTATGAGTGAAATTAGTAAAAAATTGTAAATTGAGGTAAAAATTGGCTGAGCAAAAGGTATTTCTGGGGCCGCGTGTTAGACGCATACGCAATTCTTTGGGCTTAACCCAAACTTCGATGGCTGCAGATCTAGATATATCTCCTTCTTATCTGAATTTAATAGAGCGCAATCAGCGGCCACTCACTGTGCCTTTGATAATAAAGCTATCTTCCGTTTACAAAATTGATCCGCAAGAATTGCAGGTTGAAGGTGCTGGAACGCTCAGCGCTTTAAAGGAAGTTTTTGCCGATCCTCTTCTTTCAGGTGAATTGCCAGGGGATCAGGAATTGGTTGAAATCACTGATGCTGCGCCAAATGCAGCCTCTGGCATTGTAAAACTTTATCGAGCCTATCGCGAGCAACAAGAACGATTGAGCGATCTGTCTTCTATGTTGGCAAAAAATGAAGGCGGTCCACAAATCATCGGGTCGAGATTACCCATTGATATTGTCCGTCAGGTTTTTGAAGAACGACCAAACTATTATGGCCGGATAGATGAAGCAGCTGAAAAATTCAGCGAAGAATTTATATCTTCAGAGGAGCCAACCGTATCACTGCGCGATTGGCTTAAATCTAAACATGGTATCAGCGTGAAAATACTTCCGGTGAAAACCATGCCGAATTTACGTAGGCGACTTGATCGACATTCGATGCGATTGTTTTTATCAGCGCGATTATCCCCGCACGACAGATTGCGTGAGATCGCAATTGAAGTTGCCATGCTTGCTCTTGCAACGCCAATTCAGTCAGAACTTGAGGGTTTAAATCTGCAAGGCGATGAAGCTATTCGTTTGGCACGATATGAGTTGTCGCGCTATGCAGCCCTTGCGATGATGATGCCTTATGGAAAGTTCTATGCAAGCGCAAAGCGGGATGAGTATGATGTTGATGCATTAAGCGCTCAATTTAACGTCTCTTTCGAGCAAGCAGCAACGCGCCTTACGTCCATGCAACGCGCTGACTTGCCGCTCATTCCATATTTCATGCTTGAAGTTGATAATGCCGGCAATATTGTAAGGCGCGCAGGCGCTAAAGGTTATCCACGTTCACAATTTGGTGGAAGTTGTCCCAAACACAGTATTTATGCAGCCTTCTCGTTACCCGGGCAGGTGTTTGTTGATGAGGTTGAGCTTGCAGATGGTGCAAACTTTGTGACCATGGCGCGAACGGTTGATGGGCTGAAAGGCTCGATGCGAGATCCGGTTCGGCGCACCGCTATTATGTTGTGTTGTGCATCTGAACACGCCTATCAGCTGAGCTATTTCGCCGATCGCTCAACAGATAAAAAGCTCGAAGTTGGACCAGCATGTAGAGTATGCGAACGGCAAGGCTGTGTTTCACGCGCTGAACCTTCCATCACACGTCCATTAGGCTTGGATGAAATGGTAACCGGGTTGAGTGCCTTTGATTTCCAATAATTGCGGGAGCTGCAGGCGGGGTGACTAGCTGCGTGGTGGTCTGAAAAGAAACGCCACAAGCCAGATCGGTATGACGACAATTGAACCTAGAACAAGATTTGGTATGGCCCATTCAGCACCACGCTGAAGTAGTGCAAACACATCGTCGGGTGTCAGGCCAATATCTGAAAGCAAATCAGCGGCTGAAATATTAAGCGCTGATAAAATTGCCCCTGCGATCAAAGACGCCAAGCAAATTTTAAAAATTGCAGACAGTACCTGAAGCATTTAACCCACCATTGTTCGCCATAATTGTTGACGTAAATACGTAATTTCGCAAGTTTTTTCTCAGATCTATTGGAAATCGATCTCAGGTATCGGAGGCGACATAATTGGATTTGGCCATGACCCACCAATAAATAGTGACAGTGGTGGCGCGCTAATAGTTGTAGAAAGCGCTGCATCATTATCAAGTGTTGTGTCATCTTCCGGTTTGTTACCAAGAGTGGCAAGCAAAGCAAGACTGCCTTTTGCAAAAGGCACGATACCGCTTAACGAAAGCATTTGATCACTTGTAATTACTTGTGCGGTTTCAAGGCGCGCGACACCGCTATCAATTTCTGCGCGCAGCACCGAAGTTTCAAAGTCAAATGACCCACCCTCAACATCCTCAAGTGTGAAGAACTGACGTTTTTCAGCAAGTTGATTAACAAGCCCTAGATCAAGACCAGGGATCACACCATCGTTGATATCAACTTCGATATTTCCGGTTATGTCTGAGACCGTGGTCGCCCAAAGAGGGGTTTCTGAGCGCAGTTTTAAATCGATGTTGCCAACACCGCGCGGTAGTGGTCCGTTGATTTCGAGCGTATCGAACACATCAGCGAAATTAATCCCGCGAGATGAGAACGAGATCTCGCCACCTCCATCAATACCTTTTTCTGAAATGGATACTTTTGCAAAGATTTGCCCGTCATAAGCGTTGGCATCACCAATATTAAAGGTCGCAATTTCCTGATTAACTTGAACACCTGCGGCAAGGTTTGACATCTCGATCGGACCAAAATTAGCCGATTGCGCGGAAAGTCTTAGATCTAGACCAACTTGCTTTAAAAACCGCGTGTCGATGGTGTCAGCAATATCTTCGCTTGATTTAGGTATTGGCGTGAAAGCGCGTAGGAAAGTGCCAATGTCGAGATTGTTAAATGCAAGCGTTCCGTTGATCACAGGTGGTGCGTCATCTGGCAGTGTGAAATCTAAAATCCCAAGACCTCTATTCTCGCCAATGCGAATGATCAGATCATTGAATTTTGCTGAATTGAGCGAACCTGAAATTTCAGCTTCGAACTCAACTTCTCCTAATGCAGCACCTGGGATAATTTCACTACCCGACCATTCCAAAACCCGCCGGACGGAAGGGCTGTCAGCTATTACATCACCCATGATGAAAATTTGCGGACCTAATTCTACATCGCCAATATAGTTGAGATTGAACATATCGGATTGCATGTTGACGGTAACGGAAACGTTTTCACCCGCCAAAAAGGAGAGGGGCTGTTCGTTTCTTCCAACAAGATTAACTTCCTGCCCACGAAGAATTGCGCTTAAATTAAAGTCTAATGGGGTATCATCACCTGACCAAACAATCTGTCCATTAATTGAAGTAATACGTTCCGGTTCAGATCCAGGATTGGTGATCACTGATAAGTCGCCACCTTCAATAGCTAAATTTCCGATATTTAGAAACTCACGCATATTATCAGCGCCGGAGCTGGCTTGATTAACTTGCAAACTGCTCTGCTGGGTTTCAATTTCACCTCCCAAAATATTTTTAGAAGGGAGCCAGTTTGAGCTTCCATTTGGGTAAAGTTCAAAATTGATCGACGGGCGGACCAAGCGATAGTTTGAGAAATTAGGTTCGCCTAAAATTGCCGAAAACATACTGACATCTGCGGAGAACAGATCTGCTTGCATTAATGCATCAGAATTTGGATCAGAAACATCACCGATTGTAATATTGCTGATTTCAATATTCGCGCGCGGCCACAGGTTTATTTGCGGATTACTTTCAAATGTCACCGGATGGCCGACAATATTCGAAATCTCAGTTTTAAAACGCTCTCTGACAAGTTCGGTCGATACCATATAGGGTAAAGCAAACCAAATGATCACCGACAGGGCAATTAAGCCCGCCATGATCATGCTTAATCGTTTAAGCAATTTGTTTTTACTCCAAATTGGCAAAGAAAACCTCATTTTAAACCGCTGAGCATTAATTGCCCATTTTCTAGCATGACAAAAGGCAAAAGTTCAGACCAATAACAAATAAATTTTGCACGCGGTTGCAATTAATCGATTTAGGACTAGAATTACGAAAAAAAATCTCTATGCATGATAGGAAGGCACGATGCTTTACCCTTTATCTGATGAAGGTATGAGTTTTGATCTGTTTGAGAACTGAGGAAGACGAATGAAGAAAATTTATAAAACAGCCAACGACGCATTAGATGGATTGCTGCAAGACGGCATGACAATCGCGGCGGGAGGTTTTGGGCTCTGTGGGATCCCTGAACTTTTGATCCAGGCTATTCACGACAATGGCGCAAAAGATTTAACATTCGCCTCAAATAACGCCGGTGTTGATGGTTTCGGGCTTGGAATTTTGCTTGAATCTCGTCAGGTCAAGAAGATGATTTCTTCTTATGTTGGTGAAAACGCTGAGTTCATGCGCCAGTATCTATCTGGTGAACTTGAACTTGAATTTGCACCGCAAGGAACACTTGCCGAGCGCATGAGATCTGCTGGTTGCGGTATCCCTGGTTTTTATACAAAAACAGGTGTTGGAACCGTGATTGCTGAAGGCAAAGAACATAAAGAATTCAATGGTGAAACATTTATTCTAGAGGAAGGTATTTTTGCAGACCTTTCTATTGTTAAAGCTTGGAAAGCCGATGAAACCGGCAATCTGGTCTTTAGAAAAACAGCGCGTAACTTTAACCCGCCTGCTGCTATGTGCGGTAAAATCTGTATCGCCGAAGTTGAAGAAATTGTTCCAACAGGTTCGCTCGATCCCGATTCAATTCATTTGCCGGGCATTTATGTACACCGCCTTATCCAAGGCGAACATGAAAAACGCATCGAACAACGCACAGTCAGCGCAGCCTAGTTAAAAGTAAGGATATTATTATGTGGGATCGTAATCAGATGGCTGCGCGGGCAGCAAAAGAACTTCAAGATGGTTGGTATGTGAATTTGGGTATTGGTATCCCAACGCTTGTTGCCAACTACATTCCAGAGGGCATTGAAGTAACGCTTCAGTCTGAAAATGGAATGTTGGGAATGGGACCTTTTCCAACTGAAGAAAATATCGATGCAGATTTGATCAATGCCGGTAAGCAGACAATCACTGAATTGCCGCAAACAGCTTATTTTGATTCAGCACAGAGCTTCGGCATGATCCGAGGTGGCAAAATTGCTATGGCGATTTTGGGTGCGATGGAAGTTGCAGAAAATGGTGATCTGGCAAACTGGATGATCCCTGGCAAACTCATTAAGGGTATGGGTGGCGCTATGGATTTGGTTGCTGGTGTTGGCCGAGTTGTTGTTGTGATGGATCACACCAATAAAAAAGGTGAATCAAAACTGCTGAAAAGCTGTACTTTGCCGCTCACAGGGCAGGGCGTTGTCGACCGCATCATCACCAATTTGGGTGTATTTGATGTTGTTGAGGGCGGTTTGAAGCTTGTGGAGCTTGCAGACGGCGTAACAGAAGACGAAGTTAAATCATCAACTGAAGCAAATCTTGTATAAAATCTATTTTGAATCAATGGGATAGCGAGTTCATTCAAATTTGAATTATTAAGTTAGCGGCTTTATAAGGTCTAGCTTGTATATTCATCTTAGCATTTTAAAAATGCTGTCATGAATGCTTGTCAAATTTATCGGGGTCCAGAAATGGACCCCTTTTTTTTATCTAAATTTGCTTGATACGCTGACTATTCAGTCAGCACGCGTTGCGGTGGGAAGTTAATGGTCACAAGCGTGCCTTCTCCCGGGGCGGAAACAATATCGAAATTTGCACGATTAGCTTCTGTCATTGCCCGTGTGAGCGGTAGACCTAACCCTGTGCCTTCGCCGCGTTGGCGAGTTTCTTGGCCAACCTGACCAAATGGCTGCATGGCGCGTTCCAATTCAGCACGGTTCATACCAACACCATTGTCGCGAATACGCAGCAACACATTGCCCGATGCTTCCAATGAACTTGATACAACAATCTGACCACCTGCAGGTGTAAAGCGAATTGAGTTCGATAAGATATTGAGCAAAATCTGCTTGATAGAACGCTTATCGGCCACAACAGATGGTACGTTAGAAGGTAGGCTTGAACGCACAATAACGCGATTTTCGTTGGCGATCTGCTGCATCAAAGACAAAGATTCGGTGACTTCGTCATTAAGTGACACAGCTTGGAAATCAAGATCCTGCTGACCCGCTTCAATTTTGGAGATATCGAGCAAATCATTGACGATATCTAATACATGGCGACCCGACTTGCTGATATCATGAGCATATTCATGGTAGCGCGGATGGCCAACCGGACCAAAACGTTCTTGCGCAATAAGATCAGAAAATCCGATAATCGCATTGAGCGGAGTTCTAATTTCGTGGCTAACCCGTGCTAGGAAATCAGTTTTGTGAGAACTTGCAGATTCAGCCTCTGATTTGGCAGACTGTAGCTCTTCTTCTGTATGTTTTGCATGACTGATGTCGCGCAGAACCGCACAATAACCGTCCGTTCCAGTTAGGCGGCCCATCGTCATGGAAAGCGGCATTGTTCCACCGGTAGAAACACGCCCGATGATTTCGCGACCGTCGTTCAAGAGGCTTGAAACCCCAGGGCCCGACATTGCATTGACATAATCAAGAACTGCGTTTTGGCTTTCTGCGGCAAACAGCATTGCAAATGGTTTGCCAATTGCATCATCAGAATTGTAATCAAACAGCGCCGATGCGGATGCGTTCAAAGACTGAATTTTGCTCTCGTGATCAATGATGACAACACCATCGGTTGCTGTTTCCAAGATAGATGAAAGATCAGCGATCTTGAGCTTTAATCGCTCATTTTCATCTGTTAGATCACTATCTAGCTCTTCTTCTGTGAAAGGTTCTTCACTAGCTTCTAAAAGCGCAAAGCTTAGCTCGAGAACTTTCTCTTCATTCCATTCTGTTGACCGTAATTTCAACTCAACTGGAATAGTGGAACCGTCAGCGGCTTTGATAGCATGGCTTGTTTCAATTGGATCAGCCTCAATGTCATCAAGTTCCTGAGTGTTTTCATCACCCAACAGATAGTCGATGCCGCCCAGCTCTTTCAATTCTTCTAAATCTTCATATCCCGTCACATCGAAGAAATCTTCGTTGGCAAAAAGCAGGTTCTCGCTGTCATAGATAATCAGCGGTGTCGCGCTTTCGATGATCTCTTCTTGCTCGTCATCGTCAGAAGCAATTGTTTCATCAATAATGTCCTGATCATCACTGACAATATTTAACTCGTCAGTAAATTCTGATGCCTGATCCTCTTCAGACATATGGTCAGGTTCAACGTTTTCGGTTTTATCTTCCGATGTTTCGATATCATCCGATGAAAGATCTTCGGATGGATCGATAAAGCTGGAGGTGATTTCGTTGTCGGCGTCACTAAAATCAGACTGCTCACTAAAGGCACTCTCATCAGTATTGCCGGCAATCCCACCAAGCTGTTTTCTGATTTCAAGAAAAGCATCTTGCTCTTCCTTGGTCAGCTCAGCGCGGGCTTCTTGGTTAAGGTCTTCCAACTGCGAAATTCTATCGCTCGAACGTCTTTTTGGCGTATCCGTCGCTTCTACTGCCGGAACTTCACCGCGAAATGGATCTTCTTCCAGATCAAGTGGCACTTCTGATTGAGTATCGGTATTTTCAATCACCGTATCATCAGCTTCAACATCTGCTTCTGTGTTTTCCAATGCTTGTGCATCGATAACAGACTTTGGCGTTGTTTCTAATGTTTCAAGTGTATCATCATAGGAGCCGCCCATAAGCGCAAAGCCAATAGATTGTGGATCAGGCGTTGCTTCCTGAAGACGCGCGATACCAAAGCCGCGATAGCCGTCAAACAATCTATCTCGTGTATATGTCGGAAGTGCTGCGAGATCGACCGGCACAGAAAGATCAGTTCCTTGTACGGGCCACATAACAGTTTTGCCCGACCAGGTGTCGCGTCTGCGAATAAGATCGATAATCTCTTCACTTGGATTTAGGTTAAATACCAAGGCAACATCGGCAAATCTGCGACCTAAAATATCTGCAGCGTTTGGTCCGATAGCTTCGCCGAGTTCTGGCGAGATTTCTGTGAAGATACCAGCAGCATCGGTTTTCCATACGAAACGAACCGCACGCTGTTGACGATCAAATTTAAAGTCTTCAGCAACAAGTTCTGACGCGCCAACTGTCTCGCCTTGATTATCATCAGAGTTGGTGTTTTCAGAATTCGGGTCTTTGACCGTTTCAACGATCCTGAGGTTCGTCTCCGCACTTACAGGCTCATCAATGTGATCATCAGGTTTTAGGAAGGCTTCAATTGGATCTTCTTCATCAAGATCTGTTTCATCTGCAATATAAGTCTCTTCTGGATAAGTGTCTTCCGGCGCATCTACTGAAGTGATTTCAGCATCAATATGAGCTGCATCAATCTCTTCTTCGGTTTCTGATGTGTCT
>JAHDEP010000188.1:0-1400 GCA_020628775.1 Rhizobiaceae bacterium
CTGATTATCCGCGATTTGCGGGTTTGTTAGTCAAAGGCCCTTCCATGGCATACGGTGGTAACCCCCGACGTCTGCGGCCTATATAAGAAGGCTTGCGCCAGACTGCAAGGCGTTATGACGCATCTTTTTCACTCAGAATGTTAGTTTTTTCCAGCTTAGCGGCCTAATATCACGTCCAAAATGGAATTTGGCCGATTTGAATTGGCATTTTGAGACGTTCCGGTGAGCTCTTTTGTAGGGATTAAATGGTTCTGAACAACAGAATCACCTCGGTCAAAAGCCTCTCTGGAGACAGGAATTGGGATGGAACTGGTTGATTCGGATGACGGTAACGGCGCCAAACGGTCGGTTAATTCATTAATATTTGCGCTTGGGTCGGTAAAGAGCGGCGCAGGCGCGGTTACACGCGGTAATGCTGCAACTGACATTCCCTCATGCGCATGAGACATCACAGCTTGCCAGATTTTGGCAGGCAGACCTCCGCCGGTAACTTTTTTCGTGGATTTACCATCATCATTTCCAAGCCAAACCCCAGCGGTTAAATTAGCTGTATAGCCAACAAATAGCGCATCGCGGAATGACTGACTTGTTCCGGTTTTTCCAGCGACTTGCCAATTAGGTAGTTGCGCATTGCGCCCGGTTCCGTTTGCCACAACGCTAGTCAGCATATCGTTCATTTGATTGGCAACATGCGGTGCTAGCACACGTGGTGGGTGATCAAAGACATTTTCAAACAACAATTGCCCATCGGTTGTTGAAATCCGTTTGATGATATGCGGCGTTGCTTTAAATCCACCATTCATAAACGGGGCATATGATGATGTAAGTTCTAGAAGAGTAACTTCAGATGTCCCAAGCGCAATTGAAGCATTTGGATTAAGTTTGGCCTCAATTCCCATGCGTTTGGCGGTTTTTGCCACATTGCGCGGCCCCACCTGCATAACCAGCTGTGCTGCAATGGTGTTGAGCGATTTAGAAAGCGCTTCATCAAGGGTTACAGGCCCACGATATTTCTCATCATAATTTTGTGGTGTCCATTTACCAATGCGCACCGGGGCATCATTGCGAATAGATTGAGGTGTTTCCCCTTGTTCAAGTGCTGCAGTGTAGACAAAGGGCTTAAAGGCGGAACCTGGTTGACGTAATGCTTCACTGGCACGGTCAAACTGGCTGGTCGCATAGTTTCGCCCACCAATGAGCACCTGGATCGCACCGCCCGCATCAATGGCAACAATTGCGCCTTCTTTGACGTTGAATTTTTCACTATTTTTCTCAAGCGTGCTGCGTAAAACGCGCTCAGCTTGTTTTTGTAAATTAAAATCAAGCGTTGTCTCGATGATGAGATCTTCTTTCACATCGCCGATCAATGCTTTTAGATCATCCATGACACGATCTGCGGC
>JAHDEP010000188.1:1500-5262 GCA_020628775.1 Rhizobiaceae bacterium
GTGCGACCGGCCACCAGATTTGAATACATCGCGCGCACAAGGCCAATCGGATCAATACCAAAATGGCTATAAAAACGTCGATCTTCAATCGCAATAACAGCTTGTGGGATATAAGGGGACATATCGCTTAAAAATAGCGCCTGACCACCGGTAATTCCGCGATTTGCGATTACCTGACCATCATAGGACATGATCTGAACATTTGGTGGTCGCTGTGGAACGTCCCAGGTTTTAGCGCTTGGCATTTTAGCACCATAAAACGCAAAGATACTGCCAACGCCAATGGCACCCCAGATGCCTAGGACAAAGCACCAATAAAAAGATGATTTAATAAAACGGGTGAGCAAACTCTGGTTTTTTGCTTTGCCACGCACGTTTTTGCTCTGACGTCGTTTTGCACCAGAGCGTGATTTAGCGTTTGTTTTGCCCTGCGATTTTTGTGCAGATTTCGGTGCAGACTTTGCTTTACCAGCCTTTTTGGGTGCTGATTTTGCTGAGTTTTTAGACTGAAAGCTCGGCTCTACCCGTGTTTTTGCTTTTTTCTTACTGGCCATAGCTTCGCAATTTACCGTCAATACGCATTACAATTTAGACTAATTTAGACGATTGGTTTTAAGGGGAGGTTAAGCTTGGCGTTAACCATCGCAATGTTTCATTGCAGAGTTTTGTTATTGAATGGCTTTGTAGATATTTTTCCACTCAAACGTCTCAAAAAATCGATCAAACGCGATCAGGGCTAAATATGTTGTCCCCGGTATGTAGTTTTGCCGATATGAATTACCGCCACCAACCTCGTCTATGCCCTTTTCTAGCTCATTAAAACAGTCCTGAGAGCCATCCTTTGAAAAACTACTATAAAGGTTTAGCCAGTTAAGATTTTCAGCATCTCTCAACGGGCAAAGGGATTGAATAAAAGTTCTATCCATTTGCAAACGGTTTAAACTTGGAATATCTGCAAGTGGAGCGAGATCAAATACGCGCGTTGCACCAATATCCAATGAAAAAAGCTTGTTTAATTTAGTCAGCGAAGCGATGTCTGAAACGCGGGTCTGCCTTATATTGAGGTGTTCTAATTCGGTGAAATTCGAAAGCTTTTCGATGTCCGTTATCCGCGTTTGACTAATGTCCAATCGATTAAGGTCTTTAATTTGAAAGGCGCGTTCGGGGATCGATCTGAGATACTTAAATTCGCTCAGATCAAGCACGTTTGCGCCCTTTTCAATCGTCGCCGCAATTTTTTGATCAGCTAAATTATTCTCGTTCACCGACAAGGCAAACGCATAGATTTTCGGCAGCAGAAACCCCAAAAGCAGGATCAAACAAATTACGTTGAACTTTCTCACGAAATCTTATTTCTCGCTAAGTTCATGCAAAATACGGATCCACGAACGGATGCCTTTATGAAACGAATTCAATTCGTATTTCTCATTTGGTGAATGCAGCTGATCATCTGCAAGGCCAAAACCAACCAAAAGTGATTCCATGCCCAAAAATGTTTGAAAATCGCCAACAATAGGTATCGAGCCGCCGCCGCCAACAAGGACAGCAGGTTTTGGCCATTCATCTGAAAGCGCCGACATGGCTTTCTTGATTAAAGGCGAATCGTAGGACAATTGAATGCCGCCGGATGCGCCATGCTCTTCAAAACTTGCACTACAATCGCTTGGCAAGCGTTCATTGACAAATTTGCGAAATGCGATGCGTAACTTGTCAGGGTCTTGTTTGCCGACAAGGCGGAAGGAGATCTTGGCACTCGCTTGTGCAGGGATCACAGTTTTAAAACCGTCATCTGTATAGCCGCCTGTAATACCATTTATCTCAGCTGTTGGGCGCGCCCAAGTAAGTTCTTGAAAGGACCGGCCTTTTTCACCAAAGTTTTCACTCAGGCCAATTTCACCTAAAAACTCCTGGTCTGTTTGGCCCAAACCGCTCCACATATCTTTAATGTGCTGCGGGGTTTCTTCCACACCATCATAAAAGCCATCAATTGTAATGCGTCCTTCATCATCATGAATATCTGCAATAATGCGCGATAAGATGGTAATCGGATTTGCGGCTGATCCGCCATAAAGGCCTGAATGCAAATCGCGATCTGCCGCATGAATGGTAACCTCTTCGCCCAGCAATCCGCGCAAACTTGTCGGGATAGCAGGCGTTTGCTTATCCCACATGCCAGTGTCGCACACGAGCGCAAAATCTGCCTTCAATTCATCATGGTTTGCTTCCAAAAATGGCTGCAAACTAGGAGAGCCGGATTCTTCCTCACCTTCGAACAAAATGGTAATATTGCAGGGGATTACCCCACTTGTTTCTTTGTAAGCCCGACAAGCTTCTACAAAGGTCATGAGCTGGCCTTTATCATCGCTTGTCCCGCGTCCGGTGATGACTTTGCTGCCGTTGCGTTCTTTAATCTGCGGATCAAATGGATCGTCATCCCAAAGATCAATTGGATCAACAGGTTGCACATCATAATGCCCATAAAACAACACGTGAGGCGCGTCCTCGCCCGCACCAGTATATTGACCAACAACCATAGGGTGGCCGGTAGTTGCGCGAACAGAAGCATCAAACCCAAGTGTATTGAGATAATCGGATAAAAAGGTTGCCGCGCGCTGGCATTGGTCTTTGTATTCAGGATCTGTTGAGATCGACGGAATTTTGACCAGCTCAAACAAGGTTTCAAGGCTGGACGGCAAGTTTGTGTCTGCGGTTGAAAGGGCTGTTTCCAATTGTGACATGATGGGGCTCCGGCGATAAGATCGACATGATTTGATTTGTATGAAGGTTTAAATCTCTTTTGGCCAAAAGAAAAGCCACCATAACCGGAGGGGGGAGGGTTATGATGGCTTATATTATTTGAGCCAAGCCCGGAGGGGATAGGGATTGGCTCTTCTATCTAGTGTGGCAGGGGAACCAAAACTAGACAGCGGCTTGTTTGCGCCGGTAAATGTAATTTGGGTGGTGAAAGCGGCGAAACAATGGCCAATATATTAATTATTTGTAACATTTTTGTGATGTTACACACATGCAATGTTTGTGTGTGCGAGACCTAAGGCGCGATTGCGATACGAGAACTGACGGCAAACAAAGCCTAATCAAGATTAATTTCAAAGAGTGACGTTGAAAACATCATTCTTCGATAGACCTTATGCGCACATCAGGTTAAATATCGAACATGAAAAAAGGTGATCATTTATTCCTCGTCGATGGTTCTGGCTATATTTTCAGAGCTTATCATGCCCTTCCTGCTTTAACGCGCAAATCAGATGGTTTGCCGGTTGGTGCGGTGTCCGGTTTTTGCAACATGCTTTGGAAGCTCGTGTCCACTGCACGCGATGAAAATGATGGGGTTACACCCACTCATTTTGCTGTGATTTTTGATCATTCCTCAAAGACATTTCGTAATGAACTTTACCCTGAATATAAAGCAAACCGTGACGCGCCGCCGGAAGATTTGCGCCCGCAATTTGGCTTGATCCGACAGGCAACCAGAGCATTTAATCTGCCTTGCATTGATAAAGAAGGTTTTGAAGCCGACGATATTATCGCAACTTATGCTCGCCAATGTCGTGAAGCGGGTGCGGATTGTACGATCATCTCTTCAGACAAAGACCTTATGCAGCTCGTGGGTGATCAGGTCTTTATGCATGATACGATGAAAAATCGTCATATTCGTGTGCCGGAAGTCATTGAAAAATGGGGCGTGCCGCCTGAAAAAATGATCGATCTGCAAGCCTTGGCGGGTGATTCGGTTGATAATGT
>JAHDEP010000189.1 GCA_020628775.1 Rhizobiaceae bacterium
AAACGGATATTTTCCCAAACCGTCATGTTTGGATAAAGGCCATAGCTTTGGAACACCATTGCAATGTCTCTATCTTTTGGCTCGAGATTGTTGACCATGCGATCTCCGATATAGATCTCGCCCTCGGTCACATCTTCAAGGCCAGCGATCATGCGCATGGTTGTTGTTTTACCGCAACCAGATGGCCCAAGCAGAACTAGAAATTCCTTATCGGCAATCTCGAGATTAAAATCATGAACGCCGACGAAGTTTCCCCAACGTTTGTTGACTTTGTTTAGAGTAATATTGGCCATACTATTAACCTTTAACTGCGCCAGCGGTTAGTCCGCTAACAATTTGACGTTGGAAGAACATGACGAGGATGAAAATCGGTACCGTTGCGGAGACCACAGCGGCAACCGCGAACATGACATTACCCTCAGTTTGTGTTGTGCCTAGGAAGCTTGCAATCTTTGGAACCATTGTCTGGTTTTCCTTTGAAAGTAGCATCGCTGTTACGGCAAAATCATTGTATGCAAGCAAGAATGAGAACAGACCGGTGGTGATCACGCCAGGCCACATGACCGGGATGATGACATGGCGGAAAGCCTGAAATCTTGTACAGCCATCAACCATCGCACTCTCATCAAGATCTTTTGGAATCTTGGTGAAGAATGAATGCAGCATCCAAAGTGTAAACGGTTGATTGATCGCGACAAGGACGATGATCGATGTCGGCAATATGCCCCAAAGGTTCCATTCAAAAAACGGCAATAGGTAACCGGATACGAGTGTGATTGGCGGCATTGCGCGGAAAATAAGCGCTGCGATCAAAAGCCAGAAAGCATATTTAAATGTTGAACGTGATAATGCATAGCCGCCGAGTGTACCGATCGTCAAAGAAGTGATCACAGTAAAGAAACACACGATGAATGTGTTGATCACGGCTTTCCAAAATTCCTCTTGAACCCACGCTCCTTCATAACCTGCACCGGTAAAAGCACTTCCGGTTTCAGCTAATGTTCTGGTGCCGGTGATTGCATCGGTCCAATCGGCGATGGAGAAGAAATCCAACTCAACTTTAAATGAGCCCCAAAGTGTCCAGATGAATGGGAAAGCTGCCAGTACCAACCAAATGGCCACAAACCCATAGGACATGATTTTTACGGTTGGTGATTTGCGCATTGCAACAGAAGACATGAGATCACACCTTTCTAGTAAAGTCGCGCCAAGTGCGAACAAGGACTGGTGAGAGTAGGATTGCAACGCCGATGATTGTTAGAACGGACGTTGTTGATGCGGATGACAGCAGACGGGTTTCCCCAGCAAGGTCATTAAAGATAATCCACGATAATGATTGTGCATGCGCTTCCGCATTAAAGCCGACAATAGGTTCAAAGACGCGGAAATTATCCATCAGCTGAATGAGCGCCACAAACGTGACGAGCGGCATAATATGCGGGATTACCACATAGCGGATACGCTCCCATCTTGAAGCACCATCAATCATTGCAGATTCTAACGTATCTTGCGGCAATGTTTGTAAGCCTGCATAGAACACTACGAAAGCAAAAGGTGCAGAGTGCCATACGCCATATACCATCAACATGATCCAGGTGAGGGTGGTTGACGCCTTTAGAGATAATGTCGGATCGTCAAATAACCATTGTAAGCCCGAGCCAAACACCCCGCGGGCATCTACCATCCAAAATAGAATGAGTGAGCCAACAAGCGGGTTGATGATCATCGGCAATAAAGAGAAGAATATAACCAGACCTTTGATCGCACCATTGAGTGAATTAACTGCAATTGCGATCATGAAGCCAAGGATGATGAGCAATGGGGTGACAATAAATGTGTAGCTTAGCGTAAAGCCCATCGCGCGATAGAACGGTAGATTATTGATGGTTGAGAAAAACTCACCAATGCTGTCGCTACTTGTCCAAGCATCCGCGACTTCGCTGACCGCCAAATGCCCGCGGTCGAAGTAAATTGCAAGGCCGGCAAACTTTCCAAGTGGTTTTTCTGCATTCAGATCGGCCATCGCTTCATTGTCGATGATGGTTTCTTCTTTACATCCGAAAGGGCCACAATTTTCTACCACTTTGAACACTTGATCATGCGGTGTGAAAAGCGATTGCGTTACAACCGATACAATCGGCATCGCAATGAATAAAAGCATGGCCATTGCCGTGGGCAATATAAACCAAAAAAACGTTTTATGCTTCATTTGCTTCCCCTTGAAACGTTTAATACTTGCAGTGTTTGTTGCTGCTGATTAAACGCAATCCACCCGTTTAGTGATGCGCTATTTAAAGCATCGCTATTGAGAATTTGCGGCTAGGCCGCCTGAATATGGTTTTAAAATTTATTGAAGAAGGAGGCCGGTTTCAGGCCTCCCTCGAAAAGCTAACTCTATAGGTAGCCTTTTTCTTTTGCCGCTGCGTTATATGCAGCTTCGATGTCAGCAAGTGTTTTTGCAGCATCTTCCTTGCCTTGCAGGTAATCAGGAATTTCTGCACCAAGTGCTGTGTGCAATAGACCCTGGAATGGCAACATTGGGTATGGTGTTGAACCTGCTTCGGCAGCAGCAAACACGCCAGTTGCTTTGTCAGTTGGCTGATAACCATCAATGAGCCATACAGCTTGTTGTGTTGTCTCATCGTTTAGGATTGCAGGTGCAATTGCATTTTTCAAAGCAATGAATGTTGCCTCTGCATCAGCGTCTGAAATGTTTTTAGCAACAGTCCAGCCATCCCACCAAAGTGTTGTTGCAGGTGTGTCGCCACCAGCTACAGTCATTGGTCCTGCGATCGCAAAACCGGCTTTCACTTCATCAGAAACGCCATCTGCCTCAGTTAGCGTAGCAGCACGAGAACCCCACATATTCATCAGCGCAACATTACCTGCACGATATTCAGCATTTGTCGCGTTTGAATCATGCGTTAGGTAATCTGGGTTCATGTAAGCTGTGAGTGCTTTGAGCATCTCAAGCGTCGCAACACCTTTTTCGTTGTTGATTGTGACTTCAGCTGTGCCAGCTTTAAAGAACTCGCCACCATGTCCGATGAACATGTTTGTAAATTCTTGAGCCAAGTTCCAACCAGCTTTGTATGCACCACCAACTGGGTTTTCCATGATACCCATTGAGCGGATCTTTTCAGCAGCAGCCAACATTTCTTCATATGTTGTTGGAACTTCCACACCAGCTTTTTCCAAAACGTCAGCGCGGTATACCAAGTGTTGAGCGTTTGCCATAAATGCAACAGCCATGACTTTGCCGCCAATTGTGATCAACTGGTTTTTCTTAATGTCAGAACCATGTTTTGCAACAAGATCATCAAGCGGACGGATCACGTCATCATTCATCAAAGCAACGATAGAAGAGTTTGCTACAATTGCTGATGTGTATTCAGCAGGATTACCAGTCATACCAGCAAGGTTGATCTTTTGGTGGTCAGCTGTGAGGTTTGTTTTAACTTCGACACTGTCAGTTGCACAAGCTTCAGCGCCTTTACCTACTGTTTGAATAGCAGGGAACTCATTGCCAACGATCGAAACACGACCATTTTCAATGCCGCAATCTGCATGAGCAATTGCTGTGCTGCCTAATAGTGCTGCAACGAGCAGACCAGATTTAAGAATTTTATTCATATGTTTTTCTCCCAATGAAACCATCGAATTGCATTAATATTGAGGTTGTTTTGTGCATTTTTGCATTCGTATGCATAAATGCTAACACCACTTGCATACGAATGCAAGTCTGGTTATAGATTACGTGGATAAGTATGATTGGAAGTGTTTTGGACCAGGCGATTAGATCTAAGTTTTACCATTTATTACAAGACCTTACAGAATCCGCATCAACGGATTCGCCAAGTGTTATTAAGTCAATGTTTGCAACAGACTGCGAATGGAGAGGCTCATATCCCCTCAATGAAGTGGTCGGGCAGGATGCAATTTATGAAACAGCATGGCAGCCTTTGAAAAAGAGTTTCCCTGATCTGGAAAGACGAGATCTCATCTTTATGGCGGGGAGTTATGATGGGCGCGACTACATCGCTACCGTGGGGCATTATTGCGGTAATTTCGAGCAGGATTGGCTAACCATTCCTGCGTCAGGCAAGCCTACTTATATCCGCTATGGCGAGATCCATCAGATTAAAGACGGTAAGATCGTTCAAAGTAATTGTTTGTGGGATATTTTGGACGTGATGCGCCAAGCGGGCTTTTGGCCAATGCCGCCAAGTTCTGGTGAAGAGGGACGTTGGGCTGGGCCTATCACTGGAGATGGTATTCGCTTCACACCTGGAGGTAAAGACCTATCGGCTGCGAGCTTAGAACAGACGCTTTTGATGCAGAAATCGCTGGGTGATAATAATGGACCGGAGCACTTCACGCGTGAAGGTCTGATCAATATGGAGCAGAAGAAATACTGGCATCCAAAAATGATGTGGTATGGACCAAGCGGTATCGGCACAACTCGTTCGCTTGCTGGATTTGTTGATTATCATCAATTGCCATTTCGTTTAGCGTTCCCAAATCGAATGAGTAGTTCGCTATGGGAAGGGCATGAGGATTTAATGAAAGAACTTAATGCCGGGCATTATATTCGTGTGGGTGATGGGACTTTATCTGTTACGGGAGGATGGCCAAGCGTGGTTTCACCTCATGACGGTGAATTTTTAGGTTCCGGTGCAACAGGTAAATTATTGCAGATGCGTGTCATGGATTTTTATCATCATCACGAGGGCTTAATCCGCGAGAATTGGGTGCCGATTGATATCATCTTTTTGATGAAGCAAATGGGTGTTGATGTGTTCCAGCGTATGCATAATGAGTGGATCCGCTAGGTTATTGGTACGCCATATTCGGACATGTTTGCTTTGACCTGTTCAATAAATTTTAGCCCCACAGATGATATGGGGCGGGATTTATGATGAATGATGGCCATGTCTAAGTAAATCGATGGCTTGAATGGGCGTACGACATATCCCTTGCCATCGTCATTTGCGAGCGTGAATGGATCAATCAGCGCAACGCCTAATCCGGTTTTTACAAACTCCAATAGTGATCTGAATAAGTGAGACTGGCATTTGATCCGAAGTCGGGCGTTTGAATCGAGAAATAACTGTCTGATCCTATGGCTGATAATGTGATCTGCACCCATCTCAATGAATGGGATATTATCCAAATCCTTTGGCGTAATTTCTTTAAAATCCGCAAGCGGGGAGCTTTCCGGTATCGCGAGCTGGCAAACAAAGCGCAACGGATGACTGA
>JAHDEP010000190.1 GCA_020628775.1 Rhizobiaceae bacterium
AGTAGCGCACAGAAAATACGAACAGGAGCTTGGGTGGCAATTGCCGCCCTTCTCCGACCAACCTTCAATCCCGGTTCCTTCTAGCAATTGGGCAACAATGATAACTGGTGTAAAACCACGGCAAACTGTCGACTAGCATTCCAATTCACCGCAGAACACTGAGATTTTTGTGCTCAAACCGCGCGAAACAGATTTCTCACTCAATATTCAACATATTGTGATGTCTGAAGGAATAGACGAACATCGATCTATTCGTTACCACGTGAGTGATAAAATGGGGGCCTTGAGTGTTTGTGGATGAAAAACATGAAACCTCAAGCAATAATAAAAGTACCAATGTGAGGAACCATGAATAAAACAATTAAAACAGCTTTGTTTGCGACGGCATTGTCTATCGCATCAGTAAACTCATATGCTGATACATCCGATGGACAGGCGCTCTTAAACAAATCATGGGATGAGATTAAAACAATCGCCAAAGGTGGCGAAGTCAACTGGTTCATGTGGGGCGGCTCCGATAGCATCAACCAATATGTCTCGGAATATATCGGCGGCATCTTAAAAGACGAATATGACATCACATTAAACCGCGTTGGTATTAGTGACACCGCAGAGGTCGTTAACATTGTGCTTGGTGAAAAAGAAGCCGGCGTGATGGACAAAGGCACCGTCGACATGATTTGGATCAACGGTGAAAACTTCCGCACGATGAAACAGGGCGATCTTGCTTATTGCGGTTACACAAATTTATTGCCAAACAATGCGCTGGTGAACTGGGACAACCCATCGATTGCCAATGATTTTGGTGTGCCCGTCGATGGTTGCGAAGTGCCATGGTCAAAAACGCAATTCTCATTCACGCATAACACGACGACAGTTGAAAATCCTCCTCGCTCAATCGGTGAATTAATCGAATGGGTAAAAGCCAATCCTGGGCAGTTTACTTACCCTGCACCACCAGACTTTAACGGTGCTGTATTTGTTCGCCATGTCTTTTATCACGCAGCTGGCGGTGTTGAAAATCTCTTGGGTGAATTTGATCAAGCTAAATTTGATGAAGTTTCTGCCAAAACTTGGGAAATCCTCAACGATCTTGAGCCATATCTTTGGCGCGAGGGTAAAACATACCCAACAACTATTGCAGCTCACGAGCAGCTTTATGCCAATTCTGAAATTGCGCTCACATTTAACTATGAGCCTGCAGGCGTTGGCATTAAAATTGAAAATGGCACATTCCCACCAACCAGCCAAGGTTATGGTTTAACGGACGGTACAATTGGTAACACCAATTACACGATCATCCCGTTTAACTCGCCAAACAAAGCAGCAGCACTTGTGTTGCAAAATGTGCTGCTTTCTGGAAAAGCGCAACTTGAAAAAGCGCAGCCAGATGTATGGGGCGCGGCACCAGCAATTGAAATTGATCGTACAGCAGATGCAGTTAAAGCAGCATTTGCAAAAATTGAGCGACATCCAAAAGTTGCCCCTGCGGAAGAGTTGGCCAAAAACGCATTGCCAGAGCTTCAAGCATCTTGGATTTCAGCGATTGAAAAAGGCTGGATCGAAAACGTCGGACGATAAGTAAGTATCATTCCCGCAGCTTTTATTTGGTTGCGGGAACATACTCCAAATATCATTTAGGCTGCCTGTTAATGCAGCGATTTCTGGGGTAGAATAATCTCAATGTCAGACCGCCAAAAGATAGTACTCCTGCTTTTACCCGCAATGCTCGTCATTGTCGTTCTCTTCTTTGGCGGTCTTATAATTGGACTGATGCGCAGCTTTAATTATATGCCCATCATTGGTCTTACAGAACCAAATTTCAAAGCCTATATTTCAATATTCTCAGACATTGAATTTTATCATTCCTTCCTGCTCACCTTTCATATCGCTTTTACATCAACCTTAATTTCATGCGTGCTCGCCATAGGAGCCGCGCTGCTATTAAGACGAAGCTTCGTCGGCAAAACAATCGTTAACTTCTTGTTTCAATTGAATTTAACCATCCCCCACTTGGTTGGTGCAATTGGCATGCTTTATCTATTCTCACAATCTGGTAGTTTCGCGCGGCTAGCAGCTGAATTCCATCTTATTAGTCGACCAAGTGATTTTCCTGCTTTGATTTTTGATCCGTATGCAATCGGCATCATCATGCAATATGTCTGGAAGGAAGTGCCGTTTATCGGCGTCATTGTGCTCGCAAATATGCAGTCAATTGGTGAGGATTACGAAAGCGTGGCGCGATCATTAGGCGCAAGCAAATGGCAATCTTTTTGGCATGTCTTAATGCCGATGATTTTCCCTGGTGTATTATCCGCATCCATCATCGTATTTGCATTCACTTTTGGCGCATATGAAATCCCGGCTTTACTGGGTGCAAATTACCCAGCTGCGCTTCCAGTGCTCGCCTATCAAAAATATACAAATGTTGATCTCGCCGCGCGACCAGAAGCAATGGCAATGGCGGTGATCATTGCTATTTTATGTGCAATACTTATCTGGATCTATGTCAGATATTGCCGCAAACGTATTAGGGGGCAGGCATGAGCCAAAAGCAAAACCGCACCCTTCAAAGCTTGCGCGTCCTTACCGGCATTGTGCTCATCACTTGGCTGGTATTACCGCTTGTGCCTTTGGCAATTTGGTCTTTTGCGAAAGGGTGGTATTTCCCTGATATTTTGCCAAAACGCTGGACGCTTAATGCATGGGATTATACGTTTTCTGACACAGCCGGCGTTTTAGATAGCTTATGGATTACCATTTGGATCTCCCTCGCAGCGACCGGGCTTTCCGTTCTGATTGGTGTGCCTGCAGGGCGCGCACTTGGCATGTACAAGTTCAAAGGCAAAGAGCTAGTTGAACTGATGATATTAGCGCCGGTAATTGTACCCGGCATTGCCGTTGTTTTAGGTATCCATTCAATCTTTATATTTTTAGGGCTGAACAACACAGTCACCGGCGTTGTGCTCGTTCACCTCATTCCAACTTTGCCATACATGACATTGGTTATGTCCGGCATTTTTGCCAATTATGACCCGGCCTATGAGGATCAGGCGCGCAGCTTAGGCGCATCACCTTTGAAAACATTTTGGTACATCACATTGCCCGCGATTATGCCCGGTATCATTGTCGGTGGTTTGTTTGCATTTTTAGTGTCTTGGAGCCAATATATCCTCACATTGCTAATTGGGGGCGGACGCATCATCACTTTACCATTGCTATTGTTCAACTTTGCAACATCAGGGCGCAATGACATAACAGGTGCGATTGGCATGATTTATATTCTGCCAGGTATCATCATCTTATTGCTGACTGCCAAACATTTATCAGGACGCAGCGGTGCTGTTGGAGGCTTTGGCCAAATTTGACCCACGTATCAATTCAAAATCTGTCGAAAATCTATAAAGGATCAAAAACGCCTGCGCTTGATGAGCTTTCGCTGGAAATCCCATCTGGTGAGCTAACAGCTCTTTTGGGTCCATCTGGTTGCGGCAAAACAACAACGATGAAAATGATCGCGGGTCTGCTCGACCCCACATCCGGTGATATATCATTTGATGGTCGCTCAGTTTTAAACGACAAACCAGAAAACCGTGGCGCTGTGATGGTGTTCCAAAACTATCTGTTATTTCCATATATGAGCGTTTCGGAAAACATCGGCTTTGGTTTAAAGATGCGCAAGACCGACGCAAACGATATCAAAAAACGTGTTGGCGAAATGCTTGAGATGGTCAAGCTACCCGATTTGGGCGATCGCAAACCAAGCGAATTATCTGGGGGTCAACAACAACGTGTTGCACTCGCGCGCGCACTCATCATTCAGCCCGAAGTTTTGTTGTTAGATGAGCCATTATCTAATTTGGATGCACATTTGCGATTAGAGATGCGCGATCTTATTCGCGCTTTGCAGCAGGAAATGAAGATCACCACAATCTTTGTAACCCATGATCAAGAAGAGGCGGTGGTCTTGGCTGATAAAATTGCGCTTATTCTCGATGGCAAGATGAAACAATATGATACCCCGCAAGCATTTTATAAAACACCAATTGATGAAGCCACAGCTCGTTTTTTTGGGTGTCATAATTTTATAAAAGGTAAGGCATTAGATGGGGTGTTTGACTGCGCAATCGGCAAGCTTAAAATTCCAAAACTGATCAAAGAAGGTCAAGGTACCCTCACCTTCCGTCCTGAAAACATCAAAATCACCAAGGATAAAACCAAGGAAAACTCTTTTGGTGCGAAGGTTTCAAATATCATCTATCTCGGCACCCAAACTCGACTTAAAATAAAGTTAGCCGAGATGGAGTTTGATGCCATTTTAAATCCAAATGAAACGGCCGGATTAGCAATTGGCGACGATGTATTTATCCATCTTCCAAGCGAAGTGCTGTGGAAAATCTAACAAGTGTTACACACCAAGATAGCGATCTTTTATCTCACTTGTAAGTTCGCCAATAGGTCCGTCCCAAACGGTTTCGCCCCGCGCTAAAACAACCGCGTGATCTGCAACTTTTGAAAGCTCTTTGAGCGATTTATCAACGACGAGAATAGATAGGTTTTCACCTGCCTTTAGCGTGTTGACCGCAGCCCAAATCTCCTGCCGGATAATCGGGGCAAGACCTTCTGTTGCTTCATCCAATATTAAAAGTTCTGGATTGGTCATCAACGCCCGACCAATGGCGAGCATTTGCTGCTCTCCACCTGATAATGTCGAAGCATTTTGTGTTTTACGTTCAGCCAATCGTGGGAAAAGCTCTGTTACACGATCAAAGCTCCAATTGCCCGATCGAGCAGCAACCATCAAATTTTGCTCAACAGTTAGATTTGGAAAACAACGGCGTCCCTCAGGCACGAGACCAATTCCCAATTTAATCGCTTCGTGCGTTGGCAGTTGCGTTAAATCAGTTCCGGCAAATTGCACCGTACCGCTGCGATAAGGCAGCATCCGGCAAATAGACTTAATGGTCGTTGATTTACCAACGCCATTGCGGCCCAAAAGAGCTGTCACACCGCCCTTCTCCACCGAAAGATGAACACCAAAAAGCGCTTGAGTAACACCATAAGCTGCCGTTAAATTTTGAACATCAAGGAGTGCCATTAACTCTCATCCTCTTCGCCCAAATATGCATGACGTACGTCTTTGTTATTGCGGATTTCAGACACGCTTCCTGTGGCAATTAACTTGCCATAAACAAGCACACTAATGCGATCCGCGAGCGCAAAAACTGCATCCATATCGTGTTCGAC
>JAHDEP010000191.1 GCA_020628775.1 Rhizobiaceae bacterium
GGCTGATGAAACATCTACCCATCAAGGGCAAGGTGAAATCATTATTGTTAAAAAAATCCAAGGTGGCGGCGGTGGTCACCATGGTGGCGCGTGGAAAATTGCTTATGCCGACTTTGTGACAGCGATGATGGCGTTTTTCTTGGTGATGTGGCTGGTGAACGCGGCCAACGAAGACACCAAAGCGTCCGTTGCGAGTTACTTCAACCCGATTAAACTGACAGATCAGCAGCCATCTGAAAAAGGTGTGAAGAAAGCTGGTGAAACCGCGGAGGGTGAGCAAACTTCCGCGAAATCAAAGTCTGAAGGTGAAGAAGAAACTACCGGTGATGGTAAATCTGATGGTAATCAGGAAACCTCAACTGCGGGCGAAGAATCTGAAAACTCAGAAGCTGATTATTTTGAAAACCCCTATGCTGTGCTGGCAGAAATTGTCATGGAAGCCGCTGAAGAATCTAACATCTCTGAAAAAGGTGATGGCGGTGCTCAAAATTCAGGTTCCGCAACAGGTGCTTCGGGTGGTGAAGCGTATCGAGATCCATTCGATCCTGATTTTTGGAACAAACAAGTCACTGCAAATCCGGACGCAAGCGCTGCTTCAGAAGGTGCGCTTGAAGGTGGTGAGGAAGCAGAACTTGCTGATAATCAAGGTGAATCTGAGCTCGAAATGGGTGCCGGCGACGTCTTTGGTAAGACGGCTGGTGCTGGTGATATTATCGCCAAAGGCGCCGGATTAAGCGACCATGATACGGGCGGTGATAAAAGCGGTTTGTCTCCATTTGAAGGAGAGCAAGGCGGTAAGATGCATGACTTTGAAACTGAAGGTCAGCATATAAGTAATCTACCCGATAAAGGCATGACGTCTGATACACTTCCACCCGGTGATACGCCGGTCGATCAAATTGATCCCACGAAACTTGCAACTCTGTTTAGAGAAGGCACGTTAAAACTCGATGATTTGCGTCAAAAGGGCATGAAAAAACGCTTATCTGGTGAAGAAGCTGAAGAGTTGAAAAAGCTTGCTAAAAAGTCAAAGCAAGAGGGCCTAACCGAACAAGAAAAGCAAAAACTTGATGAACTTTTAGCCAAAAATGATGCAGCCCGTATGGCGGTTGCTGAAGTTGCTGAAATGGAGAAAAACCTAAAAGAGTTCGAAGAGCAACTCGGCCAAGGAGAATTCTCTGAGCAAGGAAAAGAGTTCATCAAACAATTGCTAAATGATAGCGATATCCAAATGGCAGAGCTTGAGGTGGAAGACGAAGGATTGTCGGATGCTGAGCAGCTTGAGAAACGCATCATCTCAGCCTTGGGCGGTAAGCTTGGCAAGCTTGCAGAAGGGCTAGAAGTTTATCCCGCAGAAGGTGGCTTGCTATTATCACTTACTGATCAACGCAATATTGGCATGTTTAATGTTGGCTCAGCAGTTCCGCGCCGTGAAATGATTTTGCTAATGGACGAAATTGGTGAAGTTTTAAACGAACGTGACGGGGTTATTGCCATCCGTGGACATACAGATTCACGACCATTTTCGTCAGGCGGAAACGACAACTGGCGCTTATCTATGGCCAGAGCGCATAGTGCTTATTTCATGCTTGTGCGCGGCGGTATCCCTGAAGAGCGAATTACACAAGTTTCCG
Organism: Rhizobiaceae bacterium; assembly: GCA_020628775.1. Lineage (GTDB taxonomy): Bacteria > Pseudomonadota > Alphaproteobacteria > Rhizobiales > Rhizobiaceae > Lentilitoribacter. Next base: position 1,635 of record JAHDEP010000191.1, read on the forward strand.
GATTTGCAGATCGCCGTTTAAAGACACCAGATGACCCGTATTCAGAAGTGAACAGACGCATTGAAATTCTTATTCAATCGCAGGGAAGCTAGGCAAATTATGGCTTATCTATCCAGTGAAAAATCAGGTGGTCTGTCACAATGTTGAAGTTCAAAAATGGATTGTTGGCAGGGGCAATTTGCGTAAGCATGTTCTTACCTCTTAAGGCGGTACAAGCGCAAAACTTAGACAGTTCAGCGCCGCTTTATACACTTGTTCGATCTTTGCAATATGTCCAGGATACGGTGGTATCAGGTGATTTTTCTGCGATGGAAATGCAGAGATTTTTACTTGAGCAGGTGGATCGAAAACTAAGAGAAGCACAGCCTGAGGATTTCGATGACCCTCGCAACGTCGATGCAGCACTTATCTATGCAATGAGTGGGGGCAATCCAAAAACGCTTGACCTTGTTGTTGCGCAAGACAAATACGGCTATTTTGATGAAGAGATCACCAGCATCATGCGGGCTTATCTTAATGGTCTTATTCCAACGACAAAAAAGCCGATTGAAGAGATTGTCGATGATTATCTTAATACTGCAATTGGTCCATATATTGCGCTGATCGCGGCCAATGTAAAAGCAGCAGCCAAAGACATTAAATCCGTTGAATTGTTTAACTTAGCGCGTCTTGTCGCCCCCGGTTCATTAATTGAAGAAGCGGCATTACGGCGTTCAATTCTTATCTCCATTAATCACGGCGAATTTGATCAGGCTTTAAGCCTTGCACATATTTATGCACGCCGGTTTAACAAGTCTCCATATAACGTTCAATTTTCGCAATTGATCATTGAAATGATCGTGCAAAATCTTGATAATATTGATGAAATCCTTGTCGACGAAGTGATTTCCTATCTGCCAGTCAAACAGCAAAAAGCCATTTATCTTCGCATCGCTCGCACAGGCGTTGTCAATGGTAATGATGTAATGGCGGTTAAAGCTAACGAAAAAGCGCATCTGTTTGAGGGCGAGCGAAATGCCTATTACAATATGATGGCAAAGCTATATGCCAGCATCAATGAGTTGCCCAAAGGGGAAACCAAGGCTCTACTGGAAGATATTACGAATATTAAACGACGCAGCTTAGCGCCGATTGACCGACCATTGCACGACGCTGCCATGCTGTTGGCAGAACAGATAATTGGTTTGCCTGACGAGAAAAGCCTCACACAAGTCATGGAAAGCAATATGGAACGCAAATTAGAAGAGGCTGCGGAACTCAAATCGGTCAACCTAAAAGAGCTCATCGAAACCGGTGTCCCAGATGAGGGTCGCGATGAAATTGAGCTACCTGGTGATGAAGAGTTTGCAGAATATATGCAAGGCAGAACAACAACACTTGATGATGTTGATGCAATGCTGGCCATAGAGAGTAAGGATGAAAACAGTTGAATAGTATTAGCCCAGCTCTTGCAAGTGTATCAACGCCGGTTAAGTCCGGCCGAGGCATGGAGCAAAACTCAAAACTCGATGGCCAAAATGATACAAAATTTCAGCTGCCTGAAAAAAAATCTAAAGGCAATTCTGAAAGTGTTGCTAATCAAAACGACACCGATGACAGCGTGATCGCTAAGGATAAAGCGCCTTCAATTGATGAGACTAAGGTTGAGGATGCGACACCTTCCAAAAATGCAGAGAGTGCATTGTTGGAGCTTATCAATGCCTATCAACCCCGAAACGCTGAGAAGTCGGACGCTTCTGATGCGGGAGAAGATCCGGATGTTGAAGTTCTGGCCGACGAAGTTGACGTTATAGATGCTGCTGATGAGGATGCAGCGTCAATCGCTGCTGCAGCGTTGGCGCAATCAACGTCGAACGAAAATTTAAATAAAGATACCAAGGCCAAAGAAGCTATTGTTACCAAAGGCGATGTAAAGCCGGATGAGAAATCAGCGCGCCTTGATAAATCTCAAATCGAAGGTGCACAATCCACTGGTCAAACTACTAGTTCTAAAGCAAATGATGATGCTGTTCGCGCAGCACCTTTACAAAATGCAATGCAGGATAAAGATGCAATGCCTCGTAAAGATGCTCAAACCAATACAGCAGAAAGCATCGATAGCAAGAAGAGCTCTGCGGTTTTAAATGCTGAAAAGGCCATGAGCGATGGCGCAAAAGATCAAGGTTCTAAACAAAATGATGATCGCGCATCCGGATCAAATATTTCCATGGTTGATAAATCAGGAACTAAAATGGCTGGCGTTGAAGTCTTAGAAGCAAAAACATTTATTGCTCCAACAAACGCATCGGCAAATGCTAATAACATTTCGCAAGCCATCCTAAAATCACCGCAAATCTCAAGTGCCGCAGCTGCGCAAAGCTCTGAGCCGATCTATCAAACTGCACAACCAAAAGCGCTGAACACTCTAAAAATTCAGCTCAATCCTGCTGAACTCGGTGTGGTCACTGCAACAATGAAGCTTAATGGCGATAATCTGCAGGTTCAGTTGCGCGTTGAAAACATCGATGCCTATCGTATGCTAAGTGAAGATAGCTCCTCAATTGTCAAAGCACTTAAGGGCCAAGGGTTTGGGATTGACCAAATTAACGTGACATTGGCAAGTTCTGATCGCGGGTCAAACCAACAGGGCAATGCTCAAAATGGTCAATCATTTCAATCGCATACAGATCAAGAGCAAATGAAAAACCAAAGTGGCAATGATCGAAATAATGGTTCAGAAAATTCTAAAAACGCAGAATCCATGGTTCCTGCAAATGAATTGGCCCCACAAGAAACTGGTAAAAAAGACACTTATTCCGGCGGCGTTTATTTGTAGCCTTTTCGTAAGTCCAGGTTTTGCAAAGGAAACTTGTGAAGAGCATATTGTTCGCGCCGCGCAAAAATATAATGTCCCTGTTGGTATCTTATATTCGGTTGGATTAACCGAAACCGGTCGTAACGGAACACTTCATCCATACGCTCTAAACATAGCAGGTAAGGCAGTTTATGCGCGATCAACAGCGCATGCCGTCGAGCTGTTCAACAATGCCCGAATGCAGAATGTAAAATTGATCGATCTTGGGTGTATGCAAATTAATCATCACTATCATCATAGCGAGTTTTCGTCTTTGTCTGCGATGTTGAGCCCGGAACAAAATGTTAATTATGCAGCCAAATTTCTTGCACGATTAAAGCGCCGTCACACAAATTGGACAATGGCCGTTGCGCGTTATCATGCAGGTCCAAATAACGACCCAGCACAAAAGCGTTATATCTGTCGTGTGATTTCAAATTTGGTGGCAACCGGATATGGCAATTGGACCAAACCAGCTCGCGAATTCTGTCAGTAGTGATACGCGCTGTAACACGAATTGAAATTGGCGCCCTAATTTCGGCATAATTCTAGTAGATTTACTGGTGTTAACACATAACAACAAATAGTTAACGGCCAATCATCGCGTTAACCTTTTGTTAACATTGATGTAATCCGTTAGTGCTACTTCCGACAGCGACATACTATATCTAGTGTTTTGAGCGCTTCTATAGTAAAAATTCTATTAAATATTATGGTTAATATAAGGTAATTGTTTGGAAACAGGCAGATTCGTACCGTGTAATTGTAGAAATTAAT
>JAHDEP010000192.1 GCA_020628775.1 Rhizobiaceae bacterium
GTCTGTGTGCTGGACCGATTTGGCTGCCTTCGCCGCCACCGATCATACCCCATTTCAATTTTGTCATTTATGCGTCCTCGCTAAAACCAATGGAAGCCAAAAATTCACGATTAAAACGTGCGTCACCAACCGGATCATTTTCCAATGTTGGATCAATGTCTTGCTCTACTGTGCACCAACCTGAAAAATCGTTTTCAGTCAAAATTTTATAAACGCTTGGGAAATCAACATCGCCTTGACCAAGCTTACAGAAAATGTGTTGGCCACAAGCGTCATAAAAGTCAGTGCGGTTTTTCACAACATTGGCTTTCACGACAGGGTCGATATCTTTAAAATGCATATAGGAAATACGATCGATAAACTTGTTCATAAATGCGATCGGATCAAACCCTGCATAGCTGTGATGACCAGTATCAAAACAGATTTTTAGGATGCTTTCATCAACCTCTGCCAACAGCTTTTCAAGCTCTGGTTCAAAATCCATAAAGCCACCCGCATGGGCATGAATACCCACCGTTAGTCCGTATTCTTCGGCACCCATTTTTGCAACATATGCAATGCGATCACGAAATGCTGCCCATTCAGCAGCATCCATTTGTTCAGCTTCTGCTGCACGTCCAGCCGTTGGCGCGCGGCGCGGCGAAATGGAATCGATCAAAACCAAATGCTCTGCACCATGTGCTTTAAGCGCTTCACACGTTCTGCGAGATGCATCCTTAACATCATCCCACGCACCAGCATCGTGAAATGCACGGAAAACTACGCCACCAATTAATTCAAGCTCATGCTTTGCAAGCGCATCACCAAGCTGGGATGGATCTTCAGGCATATAACCAATGGGGCCAAGTTCGATGCCTTTGTAGCCAGCATCTTTACAATCTTGCAACACGTCCATCCAATCAGGATTACGAGGATCGTCTGCAAATTCAACACCCCATGAACAGGGTGCATTGCCTATTCTAATTGTCATATTCTTGTCTTTCAGAAATTAAATATCGTTGATATTAAGCCACCGTTTTTCGGAGGCTGATTTAAATGCGGCAGAAACGATTTGCATGACGTCCAGCCCATCTTGAAATGTTGGCCAAATCGCTTTCTTCGTAGCGATCGCCTCTAAGAAATCCTTAGCTTCAATAATAATTTGATCTTGGTAACCTGTTCCATGACCAGGCCCCTGGCAAAATGGCAGATAATCCGGATGTTCAGGTCCTGTAAATATCTTTTTAAAGCCCTGCTGAGCACCGGGCGCATCCATCTCATACAACCAGAGCACATTTTGATCTTCCTGATCAAAACGAATGGCGCCTTTGGTCCCGGTGATTTCATAGGCATAGCCCATTTTTCTACCCGAAGCGACGCGGCTAAAATACATATGCCCCATCACGCCATTTTTAAATCGGCACATCATCTGACCGTGATCATCGTTGGTCACATCTTCCATTGCACCAGTATCTGGGTTTGGTCGTTGTGCATGCACCGTTTCAACTTCAGCAATTAAACCTTCAATAGGCCCGATCAACGCAAGAGCGGCATTGATCATATGGGGAGCTAGATCACCCATTGTGCCGTTTGCATCCCCTTTAGTGCGCCATGTAGAGGGTGATTTTGGATCTGCCAAAAAGTCCTCAGTATGCTCACCTCGGAACCAAGTAATATCTCCAATTGCACCTTCGGAAATTAATTTACGTGCATATTGCGACGCGGGTGTACGGATATAATTATACGCCACCATGTTGATAACATCATGCTTTGCTGCACTTTCCACCATCGCCCGTGCATCCTCTAGTGAGGCACCCATCGGCTTTTCACAAAGCACAGGTTTTCCGAGTGCAAAAGCAGCTTCAGCGATCTCGCGATGCGTGCTTTGGGGGGATGCAATTACGATTGCACCCACTTTTGGGTCATTGACTAATTCCTGCCAATTGGTCGTTGCGCGCGCAAACCCATAAGCTTGACGATAGCGTTCTGCAGACGATGGTGATGTAGCGCAAACCATTTCTAAGCTGGGTCGGAGTTCAGTATTAAAAATGGCGCCAACTGACGACATGGCGACAGCATGGGCTTTGCCCATATAGCCACCACCAACGATCCCAATACCGATTGTATTATCGATGTTTGTCATATCGTTCCTCCCAGAAACCAGACCGCAAACTCAGCTATCTTGCACGCGGTTGCAAATTCCTATCACTAGTTTATCCATTTGGTCAACAGAACTCTTTCTCTACGGATATTTTTTCTTTATCCTGCGCAAAACAGAAAACTAAAATTTGCTTCAAAGCAATATTTAAAAGCATTGGAATAGCACTATGAACAAAGACATTGAGATCAAAGCGGTTATATTTGATGCTTATGGGACTTTATTTGATGTCTATTCTGTTGGTGCATTAGCGGAAGAATTGTTCCCCGGTCATGGCAAAGCATTGGCAAATATTTGGCGTGACAGACAAATAGATTACACCCGCATCCGCACCTTGTGCGATCAATATATCGACTTTTGGGAAATCACAAAGGATGCACTTAGATTTGCCTGTGCGTCGCTCAAACTTGATCTTACCGATGATAAATTTGATAAATTGATGCAACAATATGCGCATTTGGCGGCATTTCCCGAAAATTTGGGCGTACTTGATCAATTAAGAGCTAAAGGTCTAGCGCTTGGTATTTTATCAAACGGGACAAGAGAAATGATCGATAGCGCTGTTGGTAGCGCACAAATGGATGGATATTTCGATCATATTTTGACCGTTGAAGCGATACGCAAATTTAAAACTGTTCCAGAAGCTTATCAGTTGGGGCCGGATAGCTTTAATCTAAATACCAATGAGATCTTATTTGTCTCATCGAACTGCTGGGATGCATGCGGAGCCACATGGTTTGGATATCAAACTTTATGGGTTAATCGCGCCGATATGCCTATAGAAGAATTACACGTTACACCGAGCGTTATTGGCACAACACTCAACGATGTATTTCAGCTGATTAAAGACTAAAGACCGAGTTTATTTAAATCAAACTTGTTAGCTGCGATCAGCAATTGATAAGCGGTCCAATAGGCATCGGTTTTTACACCAATTTCATCGATCTTAGATTGTGCCAATGCACGTTTTTGCTCAAGAAGTTGATCAAGTGAACCAACTCCTTGGTTATAACGTTCACGCTCAGCGGTCTCAATCTGACGCATATATTTCACACGTGCCTGCGCAAGATCAATTTGCTTACGTCCAGCGGTATATTGATGATAAAGCGAGCGCACAGACAGCGCGATATTACGCTTGGTATCTGATGCCTGATAAGATGCGAGCTGCGCACGTTGGCGGCTTTCTGCAATGCTTGATACAGTGCTTAGATCCACCAACGGCATTGTTAATGTCACACCAACTTTCCAATCGGTGGTTTGACGCGAACTTGAATACGCGCTGATTGCTCTGTCATGTTGCGCATATAAATTTACCTGTGGCAAATACTGGCCATAAGCTGCACGACTTGTATGACGTTGTGAGACAGCGCGGTGTTGTGCCGCCTTAATCTCTGGGTTTGCAGCCATGGCCGCTTGCACCAATTGTTCTTCATCAGAAGTTACCAATTTTGCAACCCGCATAAGCTTCGGCAAATTTTTAAACTTCCGACCGGTCAGACTTTCAATCTGGGCTCTGATTTGTGATTTTGAACCCTTTGCAGCTTCATGTTGCTGTCTCATGCTGGCTAAATTTGCTTGGACATAAGCAACATCTGCTTGGCTCGCGACACCATGATCTTTGCGGTTGCGAACAGCCGTGAGAAGTTTTTTCAAACTTGAAACATTCTGGCCTAGCAATTTCACCGTTTCTTCTGTTTGGTGATATTGCAAATAAGCTGATAACACATCTAACAAAACTCTGTTTTGTGCTGATATCGCATCATTTTTCGCAGCCATTTTATTGCTTCGTGCAGCGCGCAAGGAGAATATCCGCTGACCGCCTGAATAAATTGGCATGTTGAGCGCAAAACTAAGTTCTGTTTCTCGTTCCGCATCTCTTAAATTACCAAAGCCTCGGCTCGAACGCGATGCGTCTAAAGTCATATTAATCGTTGGCGTAAATTTCGCAATCTCAGCCCAAATTTTCGTGTCCGAAATATGAACCTGTTTGATCGCGATTTTAATCCCATCACTGTTTGATACAGCATCTTGAAGAACGCCGCGAAGATCCGCGCTCAGTTCAGGACTTAATTCAGGCTCTTTTTTTGTAACAATTCTATTTGTCTTCTTTGAAGCAACGTAGCGTCTTGTTTTAGCGTTCCTATTCACCGTCATTGGAATTGAACCAACAACTTCCTTTGATGGTTTAGGATCAGCTATAATATCAGTAGTTTTAACTTGTGGAGTAACAACAGCGGTTGGATCAACAACGACGGCTACCTCGCTTGACCCGCGCAGTCCCTGCCCTGCAAAAAGCGGTTCTGATGCATATGCGGTTGTGGTCAAAAGAGGCATCAATACACAAAAAAGACCCGCAACCGAAACCCGGTGCGAGAACGTTTTTGATGGATACGCCCCCTGATACAACATTACTTACTCCACTAATATAGGATGAACTTTAACCTGGTATGGTTAATAATCCTTTAGAGTAAGGCCCAAATCTCCGTAGTTTTGCGATTGCGAAACTACTGTTTTTTGAGGGTAAAAATCAGAATATACGATTGATTTTACGTGATAAAATAAAGCTTAACGAAAATCCTCGAAGTAGCATAAATGCGTTTAGGCTAATCCAAAGGCCGTGATTGCCCCATAATTGGGTGAAAATAATCGAAAGTACGATAAATCCAGCTAAAGAAATGAGCATCATATTGCGCATATCAGCGGACCAAGTTGCTCCAATGAAAATCCCATCCATCTGAAACGCGAGCACACCAGTGATCGAGATCAGCGCAGCCCAGATATAATATTCAACCGCTATTGAGCGAACCGTTGGTTCATTGGTGATCAGATTAATCAACCAGGGGCCCAAAATGACGAAGATGATCATTAAGATCCCCGCGAGCAAAAATCCCCAATAAAGCGTGAGTTTAACGGTTTTCATAAATGCAGGACGATAATTTGCGCCTATGGCGCGACCAGCTAATTGTTCCGCGGCGGTCGCGAACCCATCCAGCAAATAGCCCGATAGCATGAGAAAATTCATCAAAATCGCATTTGCTGCTAGTGTTTCATCACCAAATTGCCCACCCATTCTGGTGAGCCATGC
>JAHDEP010000193.1 GCA_020628775.1 Rhizobiaceae bacterium
TGGAAGTTCTCCAGATATTATCTGATCCAATTTTGCCAGTTTTCGCAATAGCGATTATTGGTTATATATCTGGAAAACTTGGAAAAACCACTATTGATGAAGCGCGGCAGATCAATAAATTTGCCATGAATGTGCTGTTGCCGATCTTTATCTTCGGATTGATTGCTAAAGCCCCGATCAGCACATTCAGCTTTAAGCCTGTTGTGGCGTTTTTGATCTCGCAGAGTTTGATTTTCACGCTTGGATTCTTAATAGCATCGAAAATATTTAAACGTGGAAATGGTGAGTCAATTCTACTCGGCTTTATGTGTATCTTCGCCAATAACGCGCTTTATGTACTACCTATCTCAGTACTACTTTATGGCGCCGATGGGGTGCTACCAATTTCAACCATTGTAACGCTTGATGCGGTTATCTGGATGGCATTGGCTATGATTGCTCTACAGATTATCCGTCTTGGCAAATTCAGCGCAAAAAATGTTGCTGTGACGGTGTTTAAGACACCAACATTGCTGGGTGTCGTACTTGGTCTTGTATTTAGCTTGGGCGAATGGCCACTTCCTGGTCCGATCGATACTTTTGTTGGCTTTGCTGGCGCAGGTGCTGCACCAATTGCGCTTTATTCATTGGGAGTGGTGATGAGCGAGGCGAAGCTTAATCCTGATCGGTTGATCGGTACTTTTTCCACGATCAAGATAATTGTGTTTCCTGTCACTGTTTGGCTCGCATTGGAACTCATTGCACCCAACTCACCGCAAAAAGACTTGTTTTTGTTAGGTTCTGCGGGACCTGCGGGCATCACCGCGCTTAATCTTGCGCTTTATTACAATGTTCGCACCGAAGCGATCGCGCAGGTCATCATATATACCAGCGTTTTAACGCTGATATCGCTTGCTGTTTTAGCCTGATAATATCAAATTATAAGTTGCAGTTACACGTGCTGCGCGATAGGGTTTTCAGCTATAACAGAACCTATAGGCGTCTATTTCGATGAAAAAAATCCTGCTCCCCGTCGCACTCATTGGTCCACTTATTCTTGCTGGATGCTCTGATGAAACGCAATCGCAAGCTGATGCAGAGATCGTCAGAGGTTTAAAGACAGTTTTGGTGTCCGAACAGGAGCAACAGACTCTGCGCCGTTTCCCAAGTGTTTTGCAGCCTGCGCAAGTTACAACCCTTTCATTTGAAACACCGGGTAAATTGGGTGAAATTGATTTAAGTGTTGGCCAAAGGATTACAGAAGGGCAAATCATCGCTTCGCTTGATCGTAAAGCGCTTGAAATTCAGCTCGACACATCAAAAGCTGCAACTGCGCAAGCGCGCGTGAATGCGGAAAACAGTGCGGCGACCTTTGCAAGGCTTGATGAATTGCTCAAATCAGGCACTGTAACCCGCGCCAGCGTGGATGATGCACGCACGGCAATGCAGGCCAACGCTGCTCAACTCGCACAAGCGGAAAAGCAGGAAGAAAATGCTGCCGATAATTTGGCAAAAGCAGATCTAAAAGCACCGTTTGATGGGATCATCAATTCCGTTGAAGTTGAATCATTTGCCAATGTGGCAGTCGGCACACCTATTGCAACCTTTTACCAAGCAGATGGCTTTGAAGCATCGTTATCTGTGAACTATCTGGTTTCGCAACAGCTTGTTGTTGGTAAAGATGTCACGGTGCGACTTGCAGATAATCCTGCCATCACACTTAAAGGCATTGTCAGTGAATTGGGTTCGCGTGCAGACACTGTTTCCTCATTTCCATTGGTGGTGAAACTAACGGAGACATCGCCTGAGCTGAAAGCGGGCATGGCGGTTGAAGTGTCTATTGAATTTCCGGTTCCGACAGGTAATGGTTTTTTGCTCCCGCTCACGGTATTGCCGTTTGAAGGACAAATCGCTGAAGGTAGCGGGCCCAACACCCCCTCCCCAACAGAAGTTTATGTTTTTGATGAAGCAAGCAGCACCGTTAAAAAACGTCAGATCTTAATCGGAGGCATCAGAGAGAACCAGTTTATCGCCATTGAGGGTGTATCCGCTGGAGAGCGGGTTGCATCAGCGGGCGTGTCGTTCTTACGCGATGGCCAAAAGGTAAAACTATTGCCAGACGCTGAATAGGAGAACGATCATGGATTTCCTAACTCGTTTTGGCATTAACAATTCTCGATTGACCATTCTGGTTATGGTCGCGCTTATTCTGCAAGGATTGATCACCTATATTGGCCTTTCAAAGCGTGAAGACCCAGCGATCACCCAAAGAACTGCTGTGGTAACAGCCCAATTCCCTGGCATGTCACCTGATCGTATGGAAGATCTCATTGTGACGGTGATAGAGCGCAAAGCGCGCGAGATAGCCGAAGTTGATGAGATTAAAACACTGATATCCACTGGGTCCGCCCGGATTAATCTGAACGTGGATGAATCTATTGCAAAGGCTGATGTGGAGAATGTCTTTCAAGAGATCCGCAACAAGATGGAAGATCTTGATGGTGAGCTTCCTGATGGCACCAAGGGACCATTTGTAAACACTGATTATGGTGATGTAGCGATCGCATCTATTGCCGTAACAGGTGAAGGCTTTTCGCTAACAGAAGTGTATGATGCTGCGGACCGCTTGCGAAACCATGTTTACACAATGGATGGAATTGGTCGTGTGACCATTTACGGTGAGCAAGAAGAGCGCATTTGGCTTGAAATAGATTCTCGCAAACTTGCCGCTGTTGGGGTTCAGCTCAGCCAAGTCCTCAACGATTTACAATCGCAAAATGTCATCCTACCTGCAGGTGAGATTGATGCCGCAGGCACGGGCCTTATTCTCGAAGCCAATGGCGATTTACAAAGCGTCGAAGCAATTGAAGAAGTTTTGACCAAAATACAAGGTCTGAGCGGATTTGTGCGCCTTAAAGACTTGCTTGATGTGCGTCGTGGCTATGTGGATCCTAAATCAAAACCGGTCTATTTCGATGGCAAACCTGCGCTAGCGGTTGCCGTTGAAATGACAGAAGGCGAAGATATCCAAAAAATCGGCCGACAGTTAAAAGACCTTGTTCTTAAGCACGAACAAACCCAACCGATTGGTATTTCCTATAACTTTTCGACCTATCAGGAAGAAAAAGTCACAACCGCGATCAACGACGCATTGATGAATGTTGCACAAACATTTGCCGTCGTGTTGTTGGTAATGTTGATATTCCTGGGTTTCCGCTCGGCGATCATCATCGCCTGTATCGTGCCATTTACTGTGATGTTCGCGATGATGGGCATGCAATATCTATCCATTGAATTACAGCAAGTATCTATCGCCGCGATCATCATATCGCTCGGTTTATTGGTTGACAATGGCCTAGTGGTTGTCGAAGACATTCAGGGGCGCATTGCAAAAGGTGAAAGTGCTAATGATGCAGCTATTGCCGCCGGTAGACAATTCTCGATCCCGCTAGCTGTGGCATCGGTGACAACTGTATCGGCGTTTTTGCCACTGCTGATTTTGGAAGGCACGGAAGGCGAATACGGTTTCTCACTTGGTGCCGTCGTAGGTGCGATGCTGGTCGGCTCATGGATTACCGCGCTATACATACTCCCCGCACTTGCCGTTTGGTTCTCTAAGAAAAGCTCTGGTGGTGACAATGAACCGAAGGAAAATCTCGTTACTCGGATTTATGGAAATGTTTTAAGCAAAACACTTTCCGTTTCAATCGTCGTGATTATCGTTTGTTATGGACTTGTGGTTTTATCAGCAAGCTTGTTCTCTGGTGTGAAAAGCGAGATGTTCCCGCTGGGTGCGCGAAACCAGTTCCTTGTTTATCTCGACATGCCGCGCGGTACTGCAATTTCCGCAACAGAAAGTGAAGCATTAGCTGTTACCAAATGGCTTAATGATCCGGAGATAAATCCAGAGATCAACAATGTGACAACATATGTGGGTGATGGTGGCCCGCGTTTTTATCTAGCGCTCAACCCCGCTGACACTAATCCAGCAAGTGCGTTTATACTGGTGAACACCCATGATTTTGAAGGTGCTGTGCAAGCAGCAGAACGTGCGCAAAGGCATTTGCTCACCAACCACCCCGCAGCTCGCTACAAAGTTAAACGCCTTGCAATGGGTGGATCTGAATCCGGCATTGTTGAAATTAAGTTAACCGGGCCTGATGCTGATAAATTATTAGCACTCGCCGATGACGTGGAAACCGGATTTGCCTCCGCAAGCAGCATTGTGCAAAACGAAAATGACTGGGGCAATAAATCTCTCAAAGTCATCGTAAATGTTGCCCAAGATAAAGCGCGTGAACTCGGTGTTACGTCAAAAGACATCTCAGAAATAATGGAAGCCTATTTCTCGGGCTCTAAGATTTCAGATTATCGCGAGGGTAATGACACCATTCCAATTGTGCTGCGTGCCTCCCCTGTTTTCCGCGATAGTTTGGAAGATTTGGCGAATTTGTCGCTCACAGCAAATGGTCAGTTGATTTCGCTTGATCGGGTCGCAAGTTTTGAACCGCGGCTTGAATATTCTCAATTACGCCGTGAAAATCAGGAACGCTTGATTACCGTTTCAGCTAAAAGCAGCACGTTGAGCGCGGCTGAATTGCTCGCGCATGTTCAACCCACTTTGGATCAACTTGATCTTGGTGCGGAATATTCCTATCGCATTGATGGTGAAACCGCTTCTAGCGCCGACGTGAACGCCAAATTAGGTGCTGGGATGCCTGCTGCATTAACGGTGATGGCGTTTGCCTTGATGTTCCAATTTAACTCTGCACGACGCGTGGGATTAACCTTTATGACTATTCCACTCGTGATCATTGGCGCTCCGCTTGCGCTACTCGCAATGGGGCAACCATTATCCTTCTTTGCCATTTTGGGGATGATTTCACTTGCGGGGATTATCATCAATAATGCCATTGTGCTGATTGATCAGATCGATATTGAACGAACGACGATGGAACTCAAGGACGCAATTATTACCGCCGCAAAGAAGCGTCTCACTCCCATTATGCTGACATCTCTGACAACGGTGTTTGGTCTTGTACCAATGGCGCTTGCAGGTGGTGCGTTATTTGAACCCATGGCGACGTTGATGATCGGTGGTTTAGCAATCGCCTCGATCTTAACATTGTTCTTTGTACCTGCCGGTTATTACATTCTCTTTTCTGGAAAGCTGTTTGATTTCCCACCAAAACCAATCGTTGAAGATCCGGTTGATGA
>JAHDEP010000194.1 GCA_020628775.1 Rhizobiaceae bacterium
TTTGTGCGCAACAATGCTCACCTTGATTGGACGAAATATTCAGTCATTGAATGGCTGGATTTAATCTATCCGATTTTCTCACGCCTTGATGAAGAATGCTTTTATCATTCCTCAATTGTCGCAATGGCGGAACTGATCAAACATGGATGCACCACGGCATTTGACCATCAATATAATTTCCCGCGCCATGCCGGTAAAAACATTGTTGATCGACAGTTTGAAGCAGCAGAACTGTTAGGCATGCGTTTTCATGCAGGACGCGGTGGCAACACTTTGCCAAAATCTGAAGGCAGCACTATCCCTGATGAAATGCTCGAAACCACGGACGAGTTCATTTCTGACTGTGAGCGCTTGATCGATAAATACCATAATCCTGAAAAGTTTTCGATGCGCCAGGTCGCAGTTGCGCCATGCCAGCCGGTCAATTCTTACAAAGAGACATTTGTTGAATCAATTAGGCTCGCCCGTGATAAAAATGTCCTCCTTCATACGCATTTAGGTGAAGGTGAAAGTGAAGTTATCAAAGAACGTACAGGCATGCGGACAGTTGATTGGTGCGAGGACATCGGCTTTTTAGGGCGCGATGTCTGGCTTGCTCATTGCTGGGAGTTAAACGGTTCTGAGATTGAAAAACTCGCTGCGACACAAACCGGCGTATCGCACTGCCCTGAACCCGTTTATCTCGTGGGTGCGGAAGTTACACCCATTGCTGAAATGGCATCAAAAGGTGTCCGCGTGAGCTTGGGCGTTGATGGTGCTGCATCCAATGATAACTCAAACTTAATGCACTGCATTCATAGCTCTTACATGCTGCAGGCTTTGGTTGCTGCACACCATGACTTTATTGTGCCTGAACCGAAGGAGTTTTTAAACTTCGCCACCCGTGGCGGCGCCGATTGCCTGGGTCGATCTGACATTGGCATGCTGAAAGAGGGCATGGCTGCAGATCTGTTCGCCATCAATATCAATAAACTCGAATATGTCGGAGCACGGCATGACCCAGAAAGTCTAATCGCAAAACTGGGTATCGGAACTTCGGTTGATCTAACCATCATCAACGGTAAAATCGTTTGGCGTAATGGTGAGTTAATTGGCCTTGATGAAGACAAGCTGGTGGCTGACGCCTCGGCACATGTGGAACGCGTAATTTATAAATAATAAGAACCCAAACAGGAGAAACCTAACATGAAACTTAACAGCTTAAAGAAAATGGCGCTCGCTGCAGCAATGTCAGTTGCAGCTTTTGGCGCGACTGCAAAAGCCGAAACACTTGACATTGGTGTACTACTCCCATCACCAATTGCCGATGTGGGTTGGTCTCACGCGCTTGTTGAAGGCTTTAACACAGTCAAAGAAAAATACGGTGACAAAGTCAATTTCAACGTTGTTGAAAACATTCAAGAAGGCCCTGATGCTGACCGTATCATGAATAAGATGGTTGGCGATGGAAACAAGTTCCTATTGCTCGGTTCATTTGGTTATATGAATGGCGGTTTAAAGCTAGCACAGCGCAATCCAGACCTCTCTTTCATTCACGCCTCTGGTTATAAAACAGCAAAGAACTTTTCGCCTTTCACTGCGAAATATTTCGAAGGTGCCTACCTGATGGGCATGGCAGCTGCTGAACTTACAAAAACCAAAAAGCTTGGTGTTGTATCTGCGTTTGCTATCCCTGAGTTGATTTCAACGATCAATGGCTTCACGCTTGGTGCGCGTTCTATCGATCCTGAAATCACCGTTGATGTGATTTGGATTAACTCATGGTTTGACCCTGCAAAAGCGCAAGCATCTGCAAAAGCTCTAATCGCTCAAGGCGCAGACATCTTGTTCTCAAACGCACAAGATACACCGTCTGTTGTATCAGTGGGTGAAGAAGAAGGCGCATATGTGTTTAACTTAAACAGCTCCATGAAAGAATACGCACCAACGAAATATCTTGGTGTTGTGAAAACTGATTGGGCACCGTTCTTTACAGCATCTGTTGAAGCACATTTGGCAGGTAATTTCGATGGCAAGAACGAGTGGCTTGGCATGAAAGAAAGCGTTGTTGTGAGCGAAGACTGGAACTCAGACATTAGTGCTGAGATGATGGCAAAGATCAAAGCTGTTGAAGCTGAAATCGCATCTGGCGCGCGTCATGTTTACGATGGTCCTATCTTGAACCAAGCCGGTGAAGAAGTAGTTGCTGCTGGTTCTCGTCTTGAAGATGGTGCAATTCTTGGAATTGACTGGCACGTTCAAGGCATCAATTCACCATTGCCGAAGTAATATAACATTAAAATGCCCTGATGGATTATCATCGGGGCATTTTTCCGTCCGATGTTTGATGAAAGCTAACGCCGATGAATAATGATCAACCTTCGCTTCTCTCTCTGCGAGGCCTTACCAAAATATATGGCTCACTACTTGCCAATGATGCTGTCGATCTTGAGGTGACACCCGGATCGATCCACGCAGTTTTGGGAGAAAACGGTGCTGGCAAATCAACATTGATGAAACTTGCTTATGGCGTTGTACCTCCAGATGCAGGCGAAATTTATTGGCAGGGCGAGAAGGTTGATAACTGGAACACATCGATCGCACGCGAACTCGGTATCGGCATGGTGTTTCAACATTTTTCCTTGTTTGAAACTTTATCGGTCGTTGAAAATATTGCACTCACCATCAAAGGCTCACGCAAAGAACTGATTGAGCGGATCAAACAAGTCAGCAAAGAATATCAGCTGGAAATTGAACCAAGCGCAATGGTGAACTCTCTTTCAGTTGGTCAGCGCCAACGTGTCGAGATTATTCGCTGTTTGTTGCAGGATTTAAAACTGCTCATTCTTGATGAGCCAACATCGGTATTGCCGCCACAACATGTGCGTTCACTTTTCGATGCATTGCGCAAACTCCAGGATAATGGTGTAGCGATATTATATATTTCCCATAAGCTTGAAGAAATTCGCGAGCTTTGCGACACAGCAACTATTTTGCGCAACGGCAAGGTCACAGGCATAATCGATCCGAATAAGAAGAGCGCGCACGAATTAGCGACGCTGATGATTGGTCGTGATATTCCAAAAATTGAACAGCGGCAGAGCGCTAACAAAAGCGAACACGCTGTTTTAAACATCACCAATTTATCCGCAACCAATCCAGATCCTTTCGGCCCTGAACTTAAGGATATTAATTTATCCGTATTTGGTGGTGAAATTGTTGGAATTGCCGGGGTATCGGGTAACGGACAACAAGAACTTGGACGTATCATTTCTGGTGAAGATCTAAGGCGTGATCTACCACCATCCGCAATTGAAATATTAGGGCAATCCGTCACCAATAAAGACGTGACAAGTCGTCGGGATCTTGGATTTTCATTTGTGCCAGAAGAGCGTTTGGGCCGAGGTGCGGTGCCACCTATGAGCCTTAATCAAAACGCGCTCCTCACCGCATTTAATGATGGCATGCTAAAAAACGGCTTCATCCAAAACAATGCTGTGAGCAAATTTACGAAAAAATGCATTGATGATTTTAAGGTCAAATGCTCAGGCACATTGGCCACCGCAAACTCATTATCCGGCGGAAACTTGCAGAAATTTCTTGTTGGTCGTGAATTAATGCTCGCACCGAAATTCTTGTTTATGTCCCAACCAACATGGGGTGTGGATGTCGGCGCGGCAAACGAAATCAGGCAAAAACTCATAAGCCTTCGCGAAAGCGGTGTTGCTATTTTGGTGATCTCTGAAGAACTTGAAGAGCTCTTTGAAATTACGGATCGGATCTATGTTTTAAGAAGCGGACGACTATCACCATCGCTTCAAACAAGCGAAGTAACGCCGGATGAAATTGGCGAATATATGATTGGTGAAACGCGGGAGGAGACCGAACATGCAGTTTGAATTTGAACGCCGCGTTACCCCGTCAAGACGCGTGATGTTGGCGGTACCGTTTATCACAATCGCAATCACTGTTTTCCTAAGCGGCATCATGCTGCTCATCCAAGGTAAATCCGTTGGTCTCACATTTTATGCTTTCTTTATCGAACCATTTGAAAGCGCATATTCGATCTCAGAGATATTCCTCAAATTTGGTCCACTGCTCTTAATCGCCCAAGCGCTTGCCATTGGTTTCCGCGCTAAGATTTGGAACATTGGAGCAGAAGGTCAAATGATCATGGGTGCGATCGCAGCTGGTTCTGTACCAGTTTTTCTCACCGACTCCACATCGATTTTCTTACTGCCAGCCATGATTATATTAGGTGCTCTGGGTGGCATGGCATGGGCGGCAATAGCTGCATTTTTGAAAACCAAATATAACGCCAATGAGATCCTCGTCACATTGATGCTGACTTCAATTGCGTTACAAATTTTGTATTATCTGCTCCTTGGCCCATGGAAAGACCCGATGGGATTTAACTTCCCGCAAACCGTCATGTTCCAGGATGCTGCGCTCTTCCCTCCAATCATCTTTGGTTTCCGCTTAAACTATTCGCTGATTATTCCGATACTCTTCACGGTTTTTGCGTGGATATATATGGAAAAGCGTTTCGGTGGCTTCCAGCTCGTCGTTGGTGGATTAGCCCCACAAGCTGCAACATATGCAGGTTTCAGCTCAAAAGGCGCTGTATGGAAAAGCCTGCTCATTGCGGGCATGGCAGCCGGCCTTGCAGGCATGAGCGAGGTTGCAGGTCCAATCGGCCAACTCCAACGCTCCGTGACATCTGGCTATGGTTATTCAGCCATCATCGTTGCTTATCTTGGCGCCCTTCATCCTATAGGGATAATTTTTGCAGCGTTCTTTTTAGCCGTTATTCATATCGGTGGTGATATCGCGCTGGTTTCGGCTGATTTACCAATAAGCTCGGTTCATATTTTCCAAGGCCTGTTACTTGTGACATATCTTGCATCATATACGTTTGTTAATTACCGCCTCAAGCCAAACAAAATAAAACAAGAACAATTGGGAGGCGCTTGATCATGACAACTATTGAGTTTTTCCTTGCCGGCACCATGAGTGCTGCCACCGTTTTCCTTCTTGCCGCATTGGGTGAG
>JAHDEP010000195.1 GCA_020628775.1 Rhizobiaceae bacterium
TTCCCATTATATACTCCTAATTTTCTTTTCTGTTATGTAGGCTATTTAGCTCTGACTTTCAAACAAGAATACGTCGCGTTTGTCGATTTTTAATTCAATGTCAGTGGCATTAGCCGCCAAATGCCCCACGCGAATGCTTGCGCTGATTAATTCTTCACTACCTGGAATTGCTAATCTGAGCTGTTCAAGGCGCCCCATAAACCTACGTGTTACAACACGAGCGACAAGATCACCCTGCCCTTTGGCCACAGTTATCCCTGAATGCCTCAAAGCAACATCCAGTTTTGTGCCGTCGTTAAATCGCTTCGCGTCAAATTGCCCCAATGCCGTTTCCACCTGACCGTTCTTAACTCTTCCATGCAATACGTTCAGATCAGAGAAGAAGCTCGCTGTAAATAAGTCATTTGGCTGTTCGTATAATTCGCGGCCCGTGCCAACTTGCACAAGTTTACCATCGCGCAACAAGGCAATGCGGTCAGCCATTTGCATGGCTTCTTCAGCATCGTGTGTGACAACAATGGATGTCGCGCGCGCTTCACGCAAAATCGACAATGTATCGCTACGGATTGTGTCCTTTAGGCGTGAATCAAGACCCGAAAACGGCTCATCCATTAATAATACAGCAGGTCGTGGTGCAATCGCACGCGCCAAAGCTGCACGCTGCTGCTCGCCACCTGATAATAAATGCGGATATGCATCTGCGTAGTTTTCCAAACCTACGCGTTTTAATGCCAATAGCGCTTGATCTTTGGCCTGCGATGAAGAAAGCGCGGTTAAACCAAATTTTGCGTTTTCCAACAAAGTCATATGGGGAAACAGGGCAAAATCCTGGAACATTAGGCCAATACCACGTTTTTCTGGCGGCAGCGATGATTTAGGACTGCAAATTTCTTGTCCATTCAAGAACAAACTACCTTGAGATTGCGTCTCAATGCCCGCGGCAATGCGCAGCAACGTTGTCTTACCAGAGCCTGATGGACCCAAAAGACAAAGGACTTCCCCTGGCTCAACCGTTAAGTTGATGCCCTGCAAGGTTTCCTTGCCATTATATTCGTGGTGGATATTACGAAACTCAAGACTGGCGGCAAAACTCACCCCGGTCTTTTGTTTGGTATCTTTTGCAAGATTTTGATCAGGTTTTATATTCATAAAACAAAGCTACTTTCGCGGAAGCTGAACTTCCAGATATACATAGCCTTCTAATTCACCTCATCACCCATCGGTGTCAAGAGGCCAAAATCTTCGATGTCCATTTCTGATAGCGGATCTTCATCCTCTGTCAGCTCATCATCATCAAATGGCATTGGAACTTGGAAATTTGATGGAATGCGGTTTGATAACAGTCCTGACCCCTTTAATTCGTCCAAACCAGGCAGGTCACGAAGCGTTTCAAGGCCAAAATGATCAAGAAAGTCGCGATTTGTGCCATAAGTCACAGGACGACCCGGTGTTCTGCGGCGTCCGCGCATGCGCACCCAGCCTGCTTCCATGAGAACATCAAGTGTCCCTTTAGATGTGGCAACACCACGCACTTCTTCAATTTCAGCGCGGGTAACAGGTTGGTGGTAAGCAATAATCGCCAACACTTCGAGCGCCGCACGAGATAGCTTTTTAACATCAGTTTCATCGCGGCGAATAAGGAAAGAAAGATCCGCAGATGTACGGAATGCCCAAGCATCATCAACTTTAAGCAGATTAACACCGCGATCTGCATAAAAATCAGATAATCTCTGCATCACAATTTCAGCATCAATATCTTTAGGCAGTTTATCTGCGATGTCTTTTTGTGGAACCGGAGTTGCTGAGGCAAAAACCAACGCTTCAGCAATGCGCTCAGCATCTTTAAGCGCATGATCACGTAACGCATCTACCGCGCTATCTGACGGTCCTTCATAATGGCCAGCTTGGTCATCAACACTGTCATGATCAAAATCATGCACAGGTTCGCCCGCTCCATCAATACCGTTTTCCTCGTCCATCGTGGTACTCCTAACTATCCGCGCTTATAGCATCTGGGTCTTGAATTGTCTTGTTCCGGGTTGAATTTCGCAAAAATATCGGTGCAAAAGCCCCATCCTGACGAATATCAAGCTGGCCTTCCCGAACCATTTCCAATGACGCAGCAAATGAGCTGGCCAAAGCCGTGCGTCGCTCATCTTCATCCTCGTGTAAATATTGCAGTAAAAACTGATCAAGCGCTGTCCAGTCATTAATCTGACCAACCATTCGCGCTAAAATCCCACGTGCATCTTTAAGCGACCAAACATTACGCTTCGCAATTGTTACCAATGACAACGAATTGCGCTGACGCTGTGACGCATAAGCGGTTAAAAGATCATAGAGCGAAGCTTCGTAATCAGATGTTTTCTCAATCACAATCGGTTCTGGCATCCCGCGCGCGAAAATATCACGACCCAATCGATTGCGATTGATCAAGCGCGTTGCAGCTTCACGCATAGCTTCAAGACGTTTAAGTCTAAACGCCAATGCCTGCGCCATTTCTTCACCAGATTGCTCTTCTTCGTCTGATTTTTGCGGAATAAGCAGCTTTGATTTTAAAAATGCCAGCCAAGCCGCCATGACCAAATAATCTGCCGCCAATTCAAGGCGAAGTTTTCGCGCATCTTCAACAAAGGCAAGATATTGCTCTGCGAGCGCCAAAACTGAGATCTTAGCGAGATCCACTTTCTGAGTGCGTGCGAGGTGCAAGAGAAGATCAAGTGGCCCCTCAAAACCCTCCAGATCAACCATCAGGCTTTTATCACTGATAGCTTTATCAGGATCTTCCCACAATTTATCCATTGGCGCGCGTTTAGAGGAGGATTTCGCAGCATTTTGATCGGCAGACTGAGCGTTCATCTCACCCGTCGCCTGACCTTCGTTCAGGTCCAAATCAAACTCATTGTCTTCTGACACTCGATTGTCCCCATCAAATATGCGCACATCGAAAAAAGTCTAAGAGCTCATATGCTCCAATATCTCTTTAAACTCTGCGCGCAACGCCGCCTCGTTGTGATTATCTGGCTCTTGGAACGCTGCCATTACTGCATTTGCCCGCTCAAGCGCTTTTCCCACCAACACAGGAGTTTCCGCCACCACGGCCTGCATTTCCGCCATATCACCATTACAATGTAGGACGATATCGCAACCCGCAGCAAAGATTTTCGATGTTCTTTCAGAGAAATCCCCAGAAAGTGCGTTCATCGACACATCGTCAGACATTAAAAGCCCATCAAAGCCTATTAATCCTCGGATATATTCCTCGATCGCGATCTTTGAAGTCGTAGCCGGTTCATCTGGATCAATTGCGGAATAAACAACATGTGCCGTCATGGCCATCAATTCTGATGATAGCTGTTTAAAAGGCTCAAAATCATTGGCGATTAATTCGTTAAGCCCTGTATCAACCGTCGGTAATTCTAAATGCGTATCTGCGGCAGCGCGTCCGTGCCCTGGAATATGCTTGATAACAGGGAGCACCCCACCCGCTTTTAAACCGTCAGCTGCCATTTGCCCAAGTTCTGAGACAATCTCAGGCTCATCACCATAAGCACGCTTTCCAATAACTTCGTGGCCTTCCGGGGTTGGCACATCAAGCACAGGCAAACAATCAACATTGATGCCAAGTTTCAACAAATCATAGGCGTGAAGACGCGACATCAGCCACACAGCGTGCGAGCCCATGCCTTTGTCATTTTTATATATTTCGCCCAATTGCCAAGCATGCGGATAATTTTCTGCAAGCGGCGGTCTTAATCGCTGTACCCGCCCACCTTCTTGGTCGATTAGAACAGGTACATCAGGATAACCAACGCACGCAGCTAGATCATCTGTTAGCTGTCGAATTTGCTCAGGATTATCGATGTTTCGGTCAAAGAGAATAAAGCCAAATGGCTTATGTTCTGAAAAGAACTTCTTTTCTTCTTCAGTCAGTGAAAGCCCTGAACATCCAAATATGGCTGCCTTGGACTGCCCCTCAGGGATAGTGATTGATTCGCTCATGGGAAAATCCTATCCCATGAGCAATAACATGCAAAGTTCAATCAGTTAAACGGTATCCGTTCAACATTATTATCGCGCTACGAAACAGCTTCCACCGGCTGATTTGTAACGTGAGCAGAGTGAATTTGCTTCACCTCTAGAGCCTGCTTGAATACGAACGCGGTGGAAAGTTCCCTTCCCTTCAATATTCGCTGTTTGATATTCAACAGGCAAACCACCAAGGATTGAGTTAAAGCGACTTGAAAGGCTAGCATATGAGCTTTCTGCCGCAGCCAAAGATGGTTGCGATGCAATTTGCATATAGTAACCTGTGTAATTAGATGCCGCTTGCGCTGGCTGAACTGGTGCATTTGCAATTGCAGCAGCGGTATCATTGCTCAATGGCGCCGTTGTTTCAGGCTGAGCGACAGGCGCTGTAGGTGCAGTCTCCTGAGTTGGTGCAGGGGTTGGTTCTGGTGTCGCCAATGCTGTTTCAACAGGTTGCGCGGCAGGAACTGGGGTTTCAGCAACACTTGGTGCCGTCGTAGTAGGAGCAGCAGGAGCAGCAGCAGTTGTATCTTCTGTGGCAGTTGGCGCCGGCGCTTCACGCGTGATAATCGTACCATCAGATTGAACGATAACTGTTTGTACCCGACGAGGTGTTACAAGTGGCTGCACAGCATCATTTGCTTGCGCAGCAGCTGCAGTTTCATCAGTTGGTGAAAGACGGTCGGTATTTTTATCATCACCCGCAAGATCACGCCCTTCAAGTGGCAAGATTGAAGGATTAAGCGTTCTTTGAACAATGTCGACCGGCTCTTCAGTGCTCTTTACCAATGTGGATTGGTTTGCGACACTGACATCATTGCCTTCAACTTGCTCATAAACAGCCTGATCCTGATTTGGTACGGATGCACCACCTGGATCAGCAGGAACTTCCTTAATTGGTGAATTATCGGCTTTAATGATGACAGGTTCGTTTGAACCACCAAGCG
>JAHDEP010000196.1 GCA_020628775.1 Rhizobiaceae bacterium
GCTTGCGATAGTCTTTAGAACTTTATCGCCAACGGCATAGCCATATTTATCATTAAAGCTCTTGAAGTGATCAAGATCAAACATCACCACAGCCGGTTGCGCGCCAGCTTGGTGTGCTTGCGCGACGACTTCTGCGCCCTCATTGAACAAATAGCGACGGTTATAAACATTTGTCAGGAAGTCTGTTTGCGCCATACCGTTTAATTGATGTACCAAACGAACTGTTTCAACGTTTTCACCAACGCGCCAATGGAATTCTTCAGCTGCAAATGGACGCTGCATAAAGTCGTTTGCACCGGCTTTTAGGAATTGCGCTGACATTAAGCTGTTTCCTGTTGAAGAAACGCCTAGAATACGCATGTTTTTGCCAAAGCCACCTTTTCGGATACGCGCGGTGAGCTCATCACCGTTCATGCCGGGCATGTTATAATCAGTAATGACAAGATCAAATTCGTGGCCTTGCTTTAAAAGATGCAATGCTTCTTCACCACCATAAACGGCGTGAACCTGATAAAGCTGCTGCTCAAGCAATGAAACCATAACGCTTTGCGTTGTTTTTTGATCGTCAACAACAAGAATACGTGAATAACGATTTAGTAGAGCCTTACGTGCTGTTTCTGCTAAAATAGACACAGAATCTGGGCTGTCTTTTACAACATAATCGACAACACGGCGGCTAAGCATACGATCGCGAACTTCTTCAGAGAATGTACCAGTGAAGACAATTGTCGGAATTTCCCGAGATAGAAGCTCATCCATCACCTCACCATTTGGTGCGCCTGGGACGTTCAAATCTGTCATCGCAATATCATACTGACCAGGATTGCTAACAACACAATCAAGTACTTCTTCGTAACTTGCACAAACAGTGATGTTTGCTGCGAAAGTTTCTTCAAGCTTTGCTGTGATAATTTCCTGGTATGTGCGCGAATCCTCTACCAACAATATGTTGATATTACCAAGCACCTGAGCTGCTCCGGCACCCCGTTTAGAATTTCTAAAGCGCATTAAAATCTCCTGACGTCGCAATAATTCACGTCCGACATTTTAATAAAAGCCTTACGATGTTCTTAAAATTTTATCTGGATTTTCGTAAAGGGGCGCGACAAAGACAAGTTCAAAACCGAATTAAGTCTTTGAAATTATGCCTTTTTCACCCATCGACGCTCTGGCGTTTGTTGCCAATAGGTTTTTTCAACCCCTGCGGTACTCAACTGTTTCCATTGCGCACGAGCTTTTTCGAGTTGCACTTGATCATGCCCATCGAACATATAAACAATTCGCTCACAGCTTTCGTTATCGGGTTCTGACCCCATATCAACCACAAACCGCACTTCGGCTTTATTTTGCGCTGTATCCGTCATCGTGAGCAATATCGGTTGCTGATCACAAAACTCATCATCGGCCAAACCATGCGCTAGAAAACTATCATCACGATAGGTCCACAGATGCTGATCAAGCGCCATCATCTTGTCCTCATCGCCGCAATGAATACAGGCTCGCCAGCCCTTTTCGAGCGTTTTCTCCAGCAATTGCGGCAATGTTTCCTCAAGGCGCGTTTCAGTAAGATGGTAAAACAGCACCTCAGCCATGATTTAATCCAATCGAACCTGTTCGCAATTCTAGCTCTCGTAGTTCTTTGCGACCAGTTCATTTAGCAGTCGAACACCAAAACCGGATGCCCATGTTGCTGAAATATCTGTTTTCGGTGAGTTCATTGCAGTACCGGCAACATCAAGATGCGCCCAAGGTGTTTCACCAACAAAGCGATGTAAGAACTGAGCTGCAGTGATTGAACCAGCAAAGCGACCACCGGTATTTTTCATATCCGCAAAACGTGAATCGATCATTTTGTCGTATGCTTTATCAATCGGCAGGCGCCACACGCGCTCACGAGTTTTCAGCCCAGCCTCTGTGATCTGCTCAGATAATTCATCATCATTTGAGAACAGCCCCGCATGCTCTTGCCCCAGAGCGACCAATACAGCGCCTGTCAACGTTGCAAGGTTGATCATGAATTTAGGTTTAAAGCGTTCGTTACAGTAATAAAGCGCATCACAAAGCACCAAACGACCTTCGGCATCCGTGTTGATAATTTCAATTGTCTGGCCAGACATTGATGTCACGATATCACCTGGACGTTGTGCCTTACCATCAGGCATGTTTTCAACAAGCCCTAGGATACCGACGACATTTGCCTTTGCTTTACGCCCAGCTAAAGCTTTCATCAATCCAATTACAGCCGCTGCACCGCCCATATCCCCCTTCATATCTTCCATGCCGCCGCCTGGTTTAAGGGAGATACCGCCGGTATCAAACACAACACCTTTGCCAACGAACGCAATCGGATCTTCCGATTTTTTGCCGCCGTTCCATGTCATAATGGCAAGACGTGGCGGGCGTTCCGAACCAAGTGCGACACCTAGTAGCGCGTGCATTCCAAGTTTCGTCATTTGTTTTTCTGTCAAAATCTCGGTCTTAATGCCAAGCTCTTCAAGTGCTTTTGCTTCTGCTGCAAATTCAACTGGACCCAAAGTATTGGCTGGCTCATTCACAAGACGGCGGGCAAGCACCACACCATCGGCAATCGCTTGGCGAGAATTAAAGGCCTTTTTGATAGCAAGGTAATTGCTTGCCATCATCTTGATCTTATGAGTTTTTTCCGCACCTTTTTTCTTAGTTACGGTTTTATACTCATCAAAATCATAGGCGCGCAGTGTCATTCCCAATGCAAACTCGGATAGCAGTTCAGGGTCTTGCCCTTCTTTTCCCGCATCTGAGAAAATATGCACTTTTTCTGATGAACCAACTTTTGAAAGGGTCTTACCACCCAAATTCAACCAGGTATTTTCCGCGTTATCGCCGGCGCTTCCTGCACCAACCACAATGACTTTACCAAACGGAGCTGACTTTGGGGCTACAAACGAAAATGAACCGCCATCTTTTGCATCAAATCCTGCAAGCTCTGCGGCTTTTTCGATTAGATCTTCGTCGCCAATAAATTCAGCATGAGCTGGATATACCCCATCTTCTCCAACGAGGAAAATCGCAAGGTCACAAGCAGTTTTAGACGGTTTTGAGAAACTTAGATCGATCTTCATGGGGGCATACTCTCTTCATTTGTGGAATCAATTCGCGATTCGGATCTGATTTAACGCGCTCATCTATAGCGCTTTTTGAAAGCTTACGAAAGCGAACGATATCGTGATAATCGCGCCACATTTTTGACAGAATATTAACCATATTCCTTCGTCAAATATTACCCATTTTCTGAACATATGCTATAGTGATAAAGTCAACTCGGTTTGCTTTTCCATAAATGATGGTTTCTTAAATAAAACTATTTATTTACAACGGCTTACTTGACGATAACCAACTTATAAACAAAGGCAATTTCGCAAGTTAGATGAAGCAAATTGAACGCTACATATTTGGCCGAATTGCCACGATCACCTTTTGGGCGGCTGCGCTGATTACCATTTTGGCACTCACAACCCAAGTTCTCATCCGCGTCGATGTGCTCACCACATCTGGCAGTGCGATCGCAACTTTCTTCACTTTAGCCGCGTCTTTGGTGCCTAAAATGTTGCTTGTGGTGGCGCCCTTTGCGCTGATCATTGGTATCGGACGTATTTTAACAACAATGAATGATGACAGTGAATTGGTTGTCATCGAAGCGTCAGGTGCGTCCAATAAGTTTATCGTCAAGCCAATCGTGTTTCTTTCGGTTTTAATTGGCGCGCTCACTATCATCATCGCAAACTTCGTTGCACCACCTTCTGCAAGATTGCTCTATTCAACAATCACCAATGCCAATTCTGACATTATTTCAATAGCTATCAGTTCCGGTGGCTTTCAAAAGATTGAGGATGATCTCTACATCCAAGTGAGTGAGAAACTCGCGGGTGGTGAGATGAATGGTATATTCTTATCCGACCGCAGGGATCCTGCAGCAGAACTGTTATATTATGCGCGATCCGGTGCAATCGTTGAAACCGAAGATTTAAGTCTACTTGTCATGCGTGATGGTCAAGTTCACAGGGGCTCGGGTTCAGATAGTCAAACTTCAATCATCAATTTCTCATCTTATGCGCTGGATTTACAAAGCTTTGTGCCCTCATCGTCTGCGGTCACGCTTCGACCTGCTGAGCTTTACCTGAATGAATTGCTTGACCCTGACAATGCAGAAAACGCTAACCGCGATTGGGAGCGGTTTTACGCTTTTCAAATTCACAATCGCCTCTCAGGATGGCTTTATCCGATTGCTTTTGGTTTGATTATGGTGGCGTTTTTGGGCCGGGCGCAATCGCACCGCTCGGATAAGATACACTTGGTCTCAACAGCTGTTTGGATTTGCATCATCGTGCGTTTAGCCGGTGGTTACGCGCTTGAACAAACCGAAACAAAGCCGGAAGCTGGCATATTTGCTTATCTCGTGCCCATTGCTGCAATTTTGTATTTCTCATACATTATTGTCAGCGGCAAGCAGATCAAACTGCCCAAATTCTGGATCCGCCTTGGTGAGGGTTTCATTTCGACCGTTGAAAGAATTTTCAATCGTAAGCCTAAAGACAGCGGGGTAGGACTAGCATGAGCCTATACTCCAGCAAATTTGGCACCTTACAAAGGTATATTGGGCGAAAATATCTCGTCGCTTTTGGGATTAACTTCGTAGTTTTGGTGGCGTTGATTTTCATGGTTGATTTCAGCGAAAATGCACGCCGCTTTTCAACATTGCCAAACTATTCTGCAAGTGTGATGGCGTTCCTAACTGTTTTAAAAATTCCGGCGCTCATTCAAGTTACTATTCCATTCGTCATACTTGTGGCTTCAATGTCGACACTCATGGGTCTAAACCGCAAATATGAATTGGTTATTGCCCGTGCGAGTGGATTATCCGCTTGGCAGTTTTTAACCCCATTACTGATCTGCAATTTATTTATCGGCATCTTCAGCGT
>JAHDEP010000197.1 GCA_020628775.1 Rhizobiaceae bacterium
GGTGCTACAAAAGCCATCATCCAGATCATCAATGCACGCGCAGCTTCCTCAGGCCATGGCAATGCATTGTTGAGTGCATAACGATAGAAAATTTGAAGAAGGATACAAAAAACCATCAAAACCATTGCCACGCAGGCAAGGCTTCGACCGAAGCTTAGTAGCTTATTATTGAACCCGCCAATAATCGCTAGTAACGTTGAAATTGTATTCAAAATATCCTCCCCAGTTTATTTTGAAATTCAGATAAAGTTTGATGCGTTTATTTCATCTCATCATCTGAAAAGGTTCCAAATTTGCCGGCGTTAAAAATTAACGGCTGCCCAGCTCTTTGCGAAAATCGTTTAACGCGACCAATCAAAATCGAATGGTCTCCCCCATCGTGCACGGCTTCGCTTTCACACTCAAATCTAGCTAATGCTCTTTTCGCAAGTGGGACTTTGCCAGAACTCATATCCCATTCCTGATCGTTAAAACTATTACCATTCTTGGCAAATGACATAGCGAGGTCAAGTTGATTCTTCGCCAAAATATGGATCGCATAATCGGATGCATGACGAAAAGCTTCATAGCGTCCGGATTTTTTTGCAATCGACCAAAGCACCAATGCAGGGTCCAATGAAACAGAGGCAAATGAATTGACCGTCATGCCAATTGGGCCTTGATCTGTCTTTGCTGTGATTAAAGTAACACCTGTACCAAAACATCCCAAAGCGTCGCGGAAAGCACGTTCAGTTTCAACGCTCGGCTTCACATTTTCAGTTTGCAAAACATGCACATTGTTCAATATTGATGGATCAATATCATGTGGTTGGTCATGCATGTTTTCAGCACCTTGAGTTTCGATTTTTTGTACAAGCATTATATGCCCTTTCAACTAAGCCACTTCGCGACCCAAAGCTAGCGTATAAATTTGATACCAAGTTACACGATCCATTTTCACCTTCATCGCATCCGAAAGATTAGCGATCCTTGAAAGGTTATTTGTTCCCATAACCGGCAGAATTTTAGATGGATGCGCCAAAATCCAGGCTACTGCCACAGCAGAGCGATCCGTTCCAGTTTCCGCAGCAATTTTATCCAGCGTTTGTGTTAATTCATTATCCGCAGTCATGAGCGAACCACCACCAAGCGGTGACCACGCCATTAAGTGCTCACCATTTTTCTGATGGAAAGCAATGTCGCCATTGGTTAAAGCATCATGCGCTGACACAGAAAACTCGATCTGATTAGTAACAAGCTTGTTGCTCATCGCAGATTGTAGCAATTCCCAGTCATATGGCTTGAAGTTTGAAACACCAATGTTTCCAACTTTGCCAGATGCAACTAGCGCATCAAGCGCTGCACCTGTTTCATGGTGATCCATAAATGGGTCAGGTCTGTGAATAAGCAGAAGATCAATGTGATCAATCGCCATATAAGACAATGACGCTTCAACTGAGCTGTTAATATGCGCGGGCGATGTATCGTAGTATTTCACCGGCTTGTCAGAATATTTGCCAATTGGTGCAACAATATCGCACTTGGTGACAATTTCCATTTTACCACGAAGCGAAGGATTAGCTTTTAAAGCTTCGCCCAACACAGCTTCCGCAACATATCCGCCATAAATATCAGCCTGGTCAAATGTTGTGATCCCTTGATCAAGGCAGGCATTAATTTTCGCGTCAACATGCGCAACGGAAGTATCCGCATCATCGGCAATACGCCACATACCATAAACAATTCGGCTCATTTCAAGTGAGCTTGAAAGACTAACGCGTTCCATTAACGGCGAACTCCAGCAGCAAGGGGTGTTTCAGGGGCGCTCGCAGGCACACGACCATAAGCGTGTGGCAGCGAACAAGTATCAAGATGCGGCATGACGAGTTTGCCAAAATACTCAGCTTCATCAATATGCGGGTAACCTGAGAAGATAAACGCACGCATACCCATTTTTTTGTATTCTTCAATTTTCGATAGAACTTGATCAGCAGAACCAACAAGCGCTGCGCCACAGCCAGAACGCGCACGACCAACACCCGTCCATAGGTTTGGTTCAATATAACCATATTCATCAGCGATATCGCGATTTTTAGCCTGATGCGACACACCAAGAGATGTGGCATCGAGCGCACGCTCACGAATCATACGGCCATATTCATCATCAAGTTTTGATGTAATATATTCCGCATATTCATTGGCTTCTTGCTCAGTTTCGCGAACAATCATGTGAACACGCAGACCATAGTCCAATGTGCGGTTATATTTCTCTGCAACAGCATTAACTGCCTTCATCCGTCCGGCAAGTTCTTCCTGCTTTTCAGGCCACATGAGGTAAACATCACAATGCTCACCGCACAAATCAAGCGCTGCAGGCGAATAGCCTCCAAAATATAAAAGCGGACCGCCATTTTGTTGATATGGCTTAACGGGATCAGTCGTTAGTCCTTTAGAGAAGTCATAAACTTCGCCCTTATAAGTGATTTCATCTTGTGTCCAAGCTTGCTTTAAGATCTCAACAACCTCGCGTGAACGCTGATAACGGTAATTGCTATCTTCCTTTTGACCCGGGAAATCTGATGAAATGATATTAATTGTCAAACGACCTTCAAGCATATGATCAAGCGTTGCGATTGTACGCGCCAACATGATCGGCTGCATTTCACCACAGCGCACAGCAGCTAGAAGATTGATCTTTTCGGTAATTGGCGCGCAACCCGCAACAAACGACAATGTGTCCTGACCAACTTGATAAGATGAAGGACATAAAATGTTGCGAAAGCCTTGTTTTTCAGCTGTTTTAACGATGTCACTGCAATGCGCCCAGCTTGAACGCAAGTTACCATCTGGCACACCTAGAAACTGATAATCATCTGAACATAGAGCTGAAAACCAAGAGACTTCAGCTTGTTTTAAATCTTGCGATGAAATAGGTACGACTGACATCGCCAACTCCCAAAAAAATAATTTACTTGGGCTGAGGTTATCACCTTGTCTAGCTAGTATCAATAGTGTATCAATTTTTTTTAGCGCAATCTAATTAGGGGGAGATTTTTGTGATAAATTTGAATTCTAGTCCAAATAAACTCCCCATGTATGTACAGATTAGCGAGCTGCTCATCCGCGATATTAGCGCCGGACGACTGCTGGATGGAGAGCGCTTACCGCCTGAACGCGAGATGGCACAATCGCTCAATACAACGGTCCGCACATTGCGCAAAGCATTGGCTATTTTAGTTGAAAAAGGCCTTTTGGAGCGCGTTCAAGGTTCCGGCAATTACATTCGCAACAGCGGTGAGATTAATTCTATATATTCCATGTTTCGGCTTGAACTACCTGAAGGTGGCGGCCTGCCGAAAGCGGATGTACTCTCTGTTGATGCATTAAAGAAGCCAGAAGATTTGCCAGCATTTGGCACCGCAGATCACGGCACACGAATAAGACGATTGCGGTATTTGGATAAGACCATCATCGCAATTGAAGAAATTTGGCTTGATGGGGATGCAGGCAAAGTCCCCAAAAGCAAATTGTCTGATTCTCTGTACGATTTTTACAAGAAACAATTGGGGTTCTGGATTAATCGAGCAGAAGATCGCGTTGGGGTGGGCCACGCACCTGATTGGACCCCATCCATGTTTACCAAACAAGTTGGCGACACCACCGGATATATCGAGCGATTAAGCTGGGCAAATGACCCAGAACCGGTCGAGTTTTCCAAAACTTGGTTTGATACGGACCAGGCGGTGTATGTCACACGTTTAAAATAGGAAATAACGAGTAGAATGACAAAAATAGTAAAGTACGGCGTAGTTGGCGGCGGCATGATGGGCCAAGAACACATCAAAAATATTGCGCTGTTAAAAGACACGCAAGTGGTCGGGATTTTTGAGCCAAATGAAGACATGGCAAAGATTGTTTCACAATTGGCACCTGATGCACGCCTTTGTTCAAGCTTGGAAGATCTACTAACCGTCAATGATTTGGATTGTTTGGTCATTGTCAGCCCAAACCATGTTCATTTAGAGCAGTTGGAGCTGATCGCAAAGACACGCCCTCTCCCGTTATTAGTTGAAAAACCGCTCTTTACAGACCCCACAGCATTTGATCGTGTCCTGGAGTTTCAAAAAAACTATCCGGCTCCTGTTTGGGTCGCAATGGAATACCGCTATATGCCGCCAATTGCTGCGATGTGCGAAAAAGTCAGCGACGCAGTGGGCGATGTAAAAATGCTTAGCATTAAAGAGCATCGCTTCCCGTTCCTAGCCAAAGTGAATGACTGGAACCGCTTTAACGCAACATCAGGCGGTACATTTGTGGAAAAATGCTGCCACTTCTTTGATTTAATGCGGTTTATCACCAAATCTGAGCCCACACGCATTATGGCAAGCGCGGGTCAGGACGTTAATCACCTTAATGAAAACTACCCAAACGGCACGCCCGACATTTTAGACAATGGCTTTGTCATCGTAGAGTTTGAAAACGGCATCAGAGCTATGCTTGAACTATGCATGTTTGCCGAAGGTTCGCGTTTCCAGGAAGAAATTAGCGTCATCGGTCCGGTTGGTAAAATTGAAGCACATGTTCCCGGACCATCTCGTTTTTGGCCTGAACATTTAGGCACGCCACCCGTGCCTGAAGTCGTTGTTTCTAAACGCGATCCGAAAGGCCCTGAAACATTGCTCATCCCTGTTGATCCAACATTGCTGGATGCAGGCGATCACAATGGTTCAACATTCTACCAGCATGAAGGCTTTTTAGAGCTTGTGCGCGGTGAGCGCGATATCGCCGATGTGACACTTGAAGACGGTTGGAAAGCTGTGGCAATTGGCATGGCCGCACAATCGAGCATCGCATCAGGCCAAAGCGTTGAATGGAAATCATTC
>JAHDEP010000198.1 GCA_020628775.1 Rhizobiaceae bacterium
GGATCCATAGGGTTATTGGCGTGCCTCAGAGTTGGCCATTCCAATAGTCTCATAACTTTCTCCACAATCCTCGAAATGTAGGTTTTTGCGGAGAGCCACAACTCCAAAATCTCAGTTTGGGCCTTGTTGTATACGCAATGGACATCTCCTCCAAGGTAGTACTTTGGGATCCCTGTTTCTTTCAGGTCATATGGACCTTGCGGTCTCTGAACTTGATCGATGATTTTCATGGGGTCCTTAGATACAATCAGCAGATCGTCAATATACTTTGCCACATACTCGTAGTGATCCCCAGCATCACGCATCCAAACATCAGTGTCGGCTTTTGAGGGCCAAAATCCCATCTTTGCCAGATGATTGGACAAATGCCTGTGAAAACTTGCACAGCTTCCTGCCAAACCATACAAAGCCTTCTTAACAAACACTTTCTTGCCTGCCAGGTCTCCAAACTCTTTTCCTAGGACTGTGTACATCTTTTCCGTGGTGTCTGCCATGAGATACGCGGATTTGATATCTGTCGCGATAATCTTCAACTTGTTGAGCTTTGCAATAAACATTATCAACCTCACAGCATCTGTTGACGCCACACCTGACCAAATCTTGGACAGAGGAGGCCCTTTTACACGTGCACCGTTTCCAACCATTTGTGCGCGTCTTGTCCCATCAAACTTGCAATCAAATGCATAAATGCATGGCAAGAATTGATATCCGTTGGCCTCTAAGTCAAAACCGTCTGGAACCACCTCAAAAGTTTCTCTTTTCATCAAAGCATTTGCCTCATATTTCAGCGCATCAAACCAGAAATTGTTGCCATTTTTGCAATCTAGCTCCATAGCTCCAGCAACATCAGCTGTTCGAGGGATCTCCACACCAAATTTATATTGTTTGTTGCTGCTTTTCTTCGAAGCCTTCATGGCCTTGAGCAGGCGAGCATGTTTCTTCTCGTTTTTGACCAAACGTCGAGCCCATTTCCAACCCTTCTGTTCAATCAACTTGTTTTCTTTTGCATAGGTTGCCAACGTCATGGGGTCGTCCTTGCGTAAAACTGCCATAGGCTCCCATGACACCTCATTGTTGTCCCATAAAACTTCCACCATGATCTTGCCTCTAGGCTCAGTTCGGTGACCCAGAATCTTCTTGAATGAGTGGAATTTGTTCCCATCATTGTCAAAGTGTCTTGAAAGCAATGCTTCTTGGATGATGTTTGGCTCGACATAGTCGTAGCCTCCGTGAATATATTCCAGCAAAACCTTTCCGGTGTCGTCGTCTACCTCAACTACTTTGGCTTTGGTGGGGATTTCGTTCTTATCGCGATGAATAAACTCCAAACCAATGTGCGCAGCAGGGTCAAAACCTGGCATGATTGTCGGATCCACAACAGGCATGGTCGAGTTGGACAATTTGCTAAGCAAATCGAGTTGTAGCTTAGGTTTCTCGGGGTCAAAAGACTCCCCTTTTGCATCACTCCCCTCAACTTGATCACTGTCTGGTTGAGTATCCGGTGCTCGGACATTGGGTTCATAATCTTCGACTGGACGAACGACTGAGCGTGCGAGTACGGTATTTTTGTCCGTGAGGATCCAATACGTCAGTGCATTGCCTTTATTCTCTGCAACGCCAATCCAATGGCCCAATAATTCTTTCGAAGACGGGAAGGACGATTGCTCTTCTTCGGCATAGTATATGGGTTGATAAAAGGTATAATTCAGCAGAGCAGAAATATCCGGTGAATAGCCGTAGCATGCTTGAAACGGCGTGATCCATCCCAGTGATTCCAAAGCAGTAAAATTCATCAAAGTAACAACGTAAAGGGCGCAAAAGAACCAAAGGAAACCAGGAGCGCCTGTGCGGTCCATCACTTTGGTTGTGTTTTTCTTCACGTCCTGAATGCGGCGTTTGGCTTCATTCTGATGACTTTGTTTGGGTTCCGTATGAAGAGATCCAATACAATACTTGCGCAATAACTTGACCCACGCATTACCCAACTGCATCTTGGAATTGTCGTTCTTGATGGCTTTTGGTGCTCCTTTGTGACAAATGAAGTCTTCCAAGGCTTCCGGACCTTCGGACTCGGTTTTCATCCCAAAAATTGCCGTGTATTTAGATTCAATACCGCTGAATAACTGAGCACATGTGATGCCTCCCAGAGCCGTAACTGAAGCAAACCAAGTGTCCGTAGCAAAAATCTCATCAAGGCAAGGAACATTGAGCTGCAGAGCGCGTGATTTGAAATGCTGTCTCATGGGCAAGCGAAAAGGCAAATTTGTTGCAAGTTGTGTGGTGCATTCAAATGTTCTTCTCACAACTTCCAATGGAAACCATCCCAGTTTGGGGCAATACGCTTCATAATCGCGCGCCTTTTTGCGTACTGTAGGTGTCATCACACGCGAATTCAAATTGTAGGCAGCAGTGCACAGAGAACTTGTGCAGTACCGGACCATGTTTGCCAGAAGCACAATTCCTGTGACTTCAAGCACACTTTGGACCATTCTCTGTTGACAAGACATGAATTTCAAATAATTTGAATATCCTTGCAACTCCTCCCACGTATTTTCATTCACCGCATTAATTTCAGAAACACCATCCCAACACGGCGGAATTACCATTCCATCATCTTCATCCAAAACTCGAGGATCCCATGGTTTTTCGTTGCCAGTGATCCATACCGTAGGTAAAGAAGCCATATCCTCTTCGCTAGGATAGGCGCATTTGATAGCAAGCAAGCCGTCTTGCACGGATAGCTGCAAATCCAACATTTTGTCACCGTATCCTTCGATCGGTGCCACCAAGCGCTGATCACCACCATGACGCTTAAGGACGTCAGAAAGCCATACGCCATGCTCTCTTGATTGTCCTGTCGAGATGAGCAAGTGCTCGTTGTCCTCCAAATATGGGGACTCATTCAAACCCATCAAAAATTGAAAACCAGTGTCCGGAACCGTGACTTTGGTTACTCCGGAACCAATAGGAACGTTGGTCTTGGACAAATCGTTGGCAAAACCTGTCATATCTGCTTTCCGATCGGTTAATTCCGTAACGCGGAAATGACGACCCATCGCCGAGACGTTTGTACCACCATCAATATAAGTCATACCCTTGCAATTCATTTGCTGCTGAAAGGTTTTGCGTGTCATTTGCGTACTGACGCAAGATGACAACTGAAAACGCTGGTTGCGAACAACATAAGTCCCATTTGCTAACTGAAGCATCGCTTGTGCGCGTTGGTTGTTCGAAATTGGAACCTGGGTACCGGCTCCAGCTTGACTGCTACTTTGCGAATCGCTTCCATTCTGTCCTCTGACATTGTTGGTACTTGCTGCCAGATTACTTGTTTCTGTACCATTCTGCTGAGCAGATGGCGGAATGATTAGAGTTCCTGGTTCTAACTGTCCCATATTTGCAGCATACTGCGTTGGAAGTGTCCCACCATTTTTCTTCTCATTTTTCTTCTTTTCTTTATTCTTGAACAACAAATCTTTCTGCTGCTTGGATAACTTTCGAAATACCGGAGCGGGCAAATAACCTCCTTTATTGATGGCGCTCTGAATCTGAGCTTGTGTCATGTGTTGATTGTTTGTTCGAAAACGATCGGTTGTGTCTCCGCGTGGGCAAAACTGCGCCTTCTGGCGCTCTGCTTCACGCAAAAACAACGTTTTCATCACATCCCAATCATCTCGACTCTTCTCGGAAAGACCGCACCATTGCTCAAAAGCTGAGTGCTTGATTTTTGAACGGAAAATGTTCGGAATCAAGGCCTTGTTCATGGCCGGGATAACATTTCCAGCCGTATCCACCGTTTCCATGCGCTTCAAATACCCGCAAAACTTGGATAAAAATCCCTCCGGTGTCATCCTGGTATTCTTTGTAAAAGACATACTCTCCAATAAGGCTGCTGCCGTCACGGCGTTGTCTGCCTCATGATCATCCCCTTGGAAGATCGTTTTTAGTTCGTTCCACATTTCGAGACCGGATTGTCTCTTGTTGTCGATGAAGTCGTACGCGTTCGTGCCTAAAGTCGCATTTGTTAGATGCGATTTCAAATATCTCTCCTTCGTCTTGAATGCTTTGATCACATCTTCATCTTCTAACTCATCGGGAGGGGTGAAGTTTGGCTCCAACAAATCCCCGATTCCCGCATGTTCCATCTTCACTTTGAAAGCAATGCACCAGTCATCAAAGACCTTTCCCTTGAGCGAGACTTGCCCTTTGGGAAGCTTCGGTACATCTTTTGATTCAACCTTGAGCAAGTACATCTCACTCTTCTTCACGCTAGCTGACGCATTCGTCTTCGAATCATCGTCCTTAGCGGCTGCCTTTTCTTCGGCCTTTTCGTCTAACGCAATATGTCTCATCACGTTGAAATCCTCGTAAGCTTCTGCTGTGAAAACTAGCTCAAAGTTGTCTTGTCCAACTCTGCCGCTTCTCACCCAGTCGAGGTACCAGGCACGTAATCCCATGATCTCTGCGATGTAGAGGGGAGGAATGTTGCTGTTTTCAAGCAGCTTCTCATTAGCTCCCACCAAAAGTCGCGCTGTCGGAATTACACCCTTGATGTCTCTCTTCTGCTCCTCATTATACCCGACAGTGTCAAGCATAATGTCCCAAATCTTATCTGCAGAAGGCATGACGTTTCTTGTATACTAACTTGTTCTTGTTTGGACTTGTCCTTGAACCCAATCTTGGTTGAGTCTTGTTAAATGATATCGATCTTCTAAGAATTTACACTCACAAACTCCTTACACAAATCTCAACTTCGGCCAAGAGTTTCGATATGCGCAGGTTTAAACTTTGCTCTCACAATTCGATCAGCACAGTGGTTGACTAGAGTCGCGAGACTGTTAATCTGTAAACTAG
>JAHDEP010000199.1 GCA_020628775.1 Rhizobiaceae bacterium
TAGCGCCCCATCGTTTCAGTGAGCGATTGTCGAGATAGTTTTAATCCAACAAACACAATGAGCGAAGACAATCCCAGCAGTAAGAACCCGAAGGCAGAACCAAGCTCCCAGTTAAACCGCGTGATAAACTGGCTATAGATGAGCCCCGTGAACCACAGACTATCTTTGCCACCCAGCAAGATTGGTGTGAGGTAGTTACCAAGAGACAACATGAAGACCACAATACAGCCTGAGACGATGCCTGGCATTGCATGCGGAATGATGATCTCACGCAGGATGGTGTATCCATTACCGCCTAAATCATAACCTGCCTCAATCAAGCTATCATCAAGGCTATCCAGCGTGGTGACGAGCGGAACCACCATGAACAACATGGAGGTATAAACAAGACCCGTCATGATCGCAGCATCATTGTATAAAAACTCAATCGGTCCGTCGACGAGCCCGATATATTGTATGAAGCTAGAGACAACGCCTGTCTCGCGCAGCAAGATCATCCACCCAAAAGTGCGAACCAATTCACTGACCCAAAATGGAATAAGACACATTAAGAACAATGTGGTTTTCGTGCGCCCTTTGGTGAGTTTTGCGATGTAATAAGCAATTGGAAACCCGATAAGCAGCGTTAAAAACGTTGCAGCAATGGACATATACGCCGTTCGAGCAAATGTGTTCCAATAAAGCGGTTCATTGAAAAACACAGCATAATTGCCAAGACCGGTTTCGTATTGGCGAACGCCAACCTTTTCGCTGATCGACACAAAAAACATGCCGACATGCGGCAAAATAATAAGTGTCATCAACCACAGAATAAGCGGTGAAAGTAAAAGATAAAAACCAAGTTTTGACTTATCAGATGTCATCTTAGCCCGCTTTATCCGATGCGTAGCATCTGGTTTGGCCGGCTTCCCAACCGAAATAAACCGTATCGCCTTTTGCAAGATCGCGGAACTCACCGGTTTGCGGCATGGTTATATTAATCTGCGCACCATTTGAATTGTCTCGCAAAAGCAATTGACTATTGGCACCGTTAAACAAGATGCTTTCAATCTCACCAGAATGACTATTATCCATTCCTTCGATATCTGCTTGCTTACGCGAGATTTTAATGGCTTCGGGGCGCACAAACACTTGTGCACTGTCGCTGCTATTTAGATTACCAATCGCATCAATGCCGGACAGCTCAACACCGTCTTTTGTGACAAGTTTTAACGCTTTACCGCTTTTCGAAGTCACCTTCGCATCATACTTATTCGCTTCACCCACAAAACCAGCCACAAAAGCGGTGTTGGGTTGATAATATAATTCACGCGCTGTGCCGATTTGTTCGAATACACCGTGGTTCATCACCGCGATTTGATCACTCATAACAAGCGCTTCTGATTGATCATGCGTGATATAAACGAACGTCGTGTTGAACTCTGCTTGTAGTTTCTTGAGCTCAATTTTCATGTGTTCACGGAGTTTAAGATCAAGCGCACCCAAAGGCTCATCCAAAAGCAAAACATCAGGTTCTAAAACCATGCAGCGGGCAATTGCCACACGCTGCTTTTGCCCACCTGACAACTGATTGATCGAACGTTTGCCGACACCTGGAAGTCCAACGCGCTCTAAAACCTTCTCAACACGGCTTTCGATCTCGCGTTTATCAACACCGCGCTGACGAAGACCAAAGCCAACATTTGCTGCAATGTTCATCATCGGGAACAGCGCTAAATGTTGGAACACCATCGAAACAGGACGCTTGTTTGGCGCGACATCTAATACAGATTTATTCTTGATTAAGAGATCGCCACTTGTTGGCTCTTGAAACCCGGCAATCATTCTTAAAAGAGTTGTTTTCCCACAACCGGAAGGTCCTAAAATAGAAAAGAACGTCCCCTTGGGAACGCTAAAGCTCACTTCTTTGACGGCTTGGAAATCAAGAAAACTTTTTGAAAGTTCCCTACATTCGAGATCAGCTATTTCAGACATCTAACACTCTTATCTCATATGTAGTTTAAAAAAGAGGGGCACGATTGCGCCCCTCAATTTGATTAGGTTTCTATTGAGCAGCGTTCACGCGATCAAGCACAGCACCTTCGAGTGCCTCAAGACCTGCAGGAACCGCTGGATACCACTTGATGTTGTCGACAGCTTCTTGCGGGAAGCTTGTTTGATAGCGAGCTTTCAGCGCATCATCCACGCCTGCATCACCACCTTTTGAAGCCGTGAAGTTACCAGCTTCTGATGTGATCATCGCAGCGATTTCAGGCTGCATGACGAAGTTGATCCAAGCATAAGCTGCTTCATCAGCGCGACCGCGTGATGGCAATGCAAATGTATCAATCCAACCCAAAGCGCCAGAAGCTGGTGCAACAAAGTTGATATCTGCATTATCAGCGTTTAGCTGCCAGCCACCGGTATCCCAAGCCATTGATGCAGTTACTTCACCAGAACGAAGAAGGTTTTTGATCTCATCGCCACCATCCCAGTAAGTTTTCACATTTGCCTTACATTCGATAAGTTTAGCTTCAACTTGATCTAGAATGCCCTGATATGCGTCTGCATCGCCATAGGCTGCGAATGGATCCAAGCCCATTGCAAAAGCAAAACCGATCAATGTTGGGCGCTTTAGACGGTAAGACACTTTGCCAGCAACATCTGCATTACAAAGGTCTGTATAATCTTTCACAGTTCCCGCCATTGCTGTGTTTACAACAAGACCGCTTGTGCCCCAAACGTGCGGAACAGCAAAGACTTTGCCGTCCATCATTGTGTTGCCTTTTGTGGCTTCAAGCATTGAATCAATGAACAAGCTTGTATCGATTTTTGAAAGATCTAGCGGCTTATAAATGCCAAACTCTTCTTGCGCGCCTGCGATACGGTCCTGGCTTGGCTGAACAAGGTCAAAGCCACCGCCATTTGTCGCACGAAGTTTTGCAACCATTTCTTCGTTGTTTGATTTTGTAACTTCAACTTTGTGACCAGTTTCAGCTTCAAACTTTTCGATCACTGCCTCAGGTGCGTAACCACCCCAAGTTAAAAGCCTTAATGTCTCTGCATTTGCAGCCGATGCTGACATTGCCAAAACGGCAATTGCTGAGCAGGTATATTTAAAATTCATGGTGTTTTCTCCCTGGAAGTTGAACCTTTGAAATTTATCGAAACACTCTTAGGTTTGTTCTGTGACACTTACACGACAACCAACCGACAAGCATGTATAAAAATTTACATGAACAAACAGCATGTAAGATTATATACAAATTGTCAAACAGTTTAAAAAGTATCACCTAGATGCAATTGAGTATAAGCTCTCTTGTATTCTGTTCTGTCATTTCAATAGGATTGCCACCTGTGCTCGGATCCGCAAGCGCATCCTTTACCAAGCGGTCGATATCTGGATCTTTAACACCAAGTTCTGTCAGAGTTTTTGGCACGCTCATCGATGCATTTAGATCATCAACATAGGCACAAAAACCCTCAAAGCCGCCTTCGATATTTAAGTATGCAGACGCCATATCAAAGCGTTCTTTGATTGCAGATTTGTTGAATTGAAGCACTGCTGGCATGCACACAGCATTCGTCGTGCCATGGTGTGTGTGGTATATCGCGCCAACCGGGTGACTAATTGCATGAATGGCGCCCAAACCCTTTTGGAAGCCAGTTGCACCCATCGCAGCAGCGCTCATCATATGTGCCCTCGCCTCAATGTCACTCCCATCTTGATATGCGCGCGGTAGGTACTCTTTCACCAAGCGCATACCTTCAAGCGCAATGCCTTGACTCATAGGATGATAATGCGGGCTAGAGAATGCTTCCACACAATGGGCGAACGCATCTAGGCCTGTTCCAGCTGTAATGAATTTCGGCATACCAATCGTCAATTCAGGATCGCAAATAACCACAGCTGGCAGCATTTTGGGATGGAAGATGATCTTCTTTTCGCTAGTGGTTGAATTGGTGATCACGCTGGCGCGGCCAACTTCAGACCCCGTCCCCGCAGTTGTGGGCACAGCAATAATCGGCGCAATGGCATCTGCATCTGCACGCGTCCACCAATCGCCAATATCTTCAAAATCCCATAGCGGACGCGTTTGTCCTGCCATGAAAGCAATAACTTTACCCAAATCAAGCCCAGAACCACCGCCAAAGGCAATGACACCATCAAACCCACCTTCGCGATAAAACTTCACACCGTCTTCAGCGTTTTTATCGGTCGGATTTGGATCCACTTCGCTGAACATACCGCGACCAAGACCTGCAGCTTCAATCAGATCAAGCGTCTTGGTGGTGATCTCCATGCTTGCAAGACCTTTGTCGGTGACAAGCAATGGCTTTGAAATGCCAGCAGATTTACAAGCATCCGCGATTTCATTAATGCGCCCAGCGCCGAATTTTACTGCAGTAGGATAAGACCAGTTTCCAACTAATTCCATGATCTAAGCTTTCTTTAAATGGTAGGATTTTGGGCGTGTTAAATTGTGGAAGCCAATCACTGAAAGTCCTCCCCCGCGCCCTGTATCTTTGCAACCCGTCCAGCATAGAGCTGGATCTAGGTAGTCACACCGGTTCATAAAGATCGTACCGGTTTCGATGGCGTTTCCGATTTTCTCAGCGCGATCAATGTTTTTTGTCCAGAGCGAAGCGGTCAAACCAAAATCACTGTCGTTCATCAGGTCAATCGCTTCTGCATCGTCTTTGACCTTCATGATACCCACCACCGGGCCAAAGCTCTCCTCGCGCATCACACGCATTTTGTGATCCACATTGGTTAGGATTTGCGGGGTTAGATATGCACCATCATCGTCTTCATCAAA
>JAHDEP010000200.1 GCA_020628775.1 Rhizobiaceae bacterium
ATTGAGAAGCTTCACACCGTTCCACATGCAAATCTGTTGACGGTGTAAAATTTTTCATAGTCAACAACGCCGCACCAACGCTCGTTCCTGTGCCACTAGAGGGTTGAACGGTAGATGAGGTGGCAGTTGCCAACATATCGCAGTAGAGTGTATTTTTGGAAAAAGGCCCCTCAACGATCTTCTTGCCTTTTGCCCCAATTAAAGACAAACAAGACGCTGTCATTAAAGCCAGATAGAATGAAACTGCAGCAAAATATTGGCCATCAGTTAGAGATGAAGGTTCAGATGTCCAGCGGTGGTGTAGTCCATGAAAAGGTCCTGAATTTTGCATAATAGAAGGCATTAACATGACTTCGTTTTGTAAGATGAAATCCACATCCTCAGGATCAAACTGATCATTGCGGTTTGCCATTAAAATTTCAAACTCGCGACCACCCATAAACCGGGCCGATGGCACAGGTTCTCCAAAACCGTTTACATTGATCAAAGTATCACGTTTGGGATCAAGCTCAATTTGTGCACCACCTATTGCCATTGCGATGACCCAGGTGCCGGTAGACACTACAGAGAACGGCGCATTCTCCCTCATGAGGTGCGGCAATAGCGATGCATTTGAATCATGAATTCCACAATAGACAGGCACGTCTGACTTTAAACCAGTTTGCAAAGAAACCTCAGGTAAAATCATTCCCAATTGTTCATTTGCTTTGGCAACGGGCGCCATCTTATCAAGCCAGCCAAGTTTGTGAACCATTGATGAATACGTGGCATTATAAGGATCCCACAAATCTGTATGGCAACCAAGTGATGTGAGCTCGTTTTTTAAAACCCCAGTGAGCTTAAAGCTCCAATACTGGGCATAAGTCACTATCTGTTTGGTTTGTGTTTTGATTTCCGGAAAATTATCAAAAATCCAAAATATTTGTGCACCCAAGTTTAGGCCGACGGGGAGTTTGGGCGATCCTGTTTCACTAAATTTTGGACGCACTTTATCATATGAAGCGCTTGTATTTTCTAGACCTTCAAACTCATAATCCATGACAGGTGTGACAAGCTTCCCATCGTCATCAATAAGCGCACAACACGCACCATGCGTTGTTACCGAGATGGCTTTTATATCAAATTCTGTTGCGTATTTTGAAAGAGATGAA
Organism: Rhizobiaceae bacterium; assembly: GCA_020628775.1. Classification (GTDB taxonomy): domain Bacteria; phylum Pseudomonadota; class Alphaproteobacteria; order Rhizobiales; family Rhizobiaceae; genus Lentilitoribacter. The sequence continues at coordinate 1,152 of JAHDEP010000200.1, forward strand.
ATGATGAATAAGTAGATATTATCGACGTCAAAATGAGGATAAGGTGGCGAAGGCAGCACTTGATTTGGTTGTGTAACGACAGCAATTTCTGTCAGCAGGTGCTCATCAACCAACGCAACTTTAGCATTGGTCTTTCCAATATCAATAACTGCGATGACAGAGTTTTGCGACATCCCGTTTAATCCATGTGAAATACAAGTTTTAGATCTTCTGCGATCGGTTCATTCTGTTGATTTGTCGCCATGATGTCTGCCATATGCGCCCACCACTTTTTCATGATTTCTGTATTTGGTAAATCCGCCATTTTGTGGTTCTTAGTCCGCCATAAAACACCGAAAAGTATATGCGTCTCTTCATCTAAAAATATAGAATAATCCGCGATACCTGACGCTTTCAAAAGCGTAACAAGTTCGGGGAATATCTCGTCATGACGCTTCTTATATTCCTCAGCCATTCCCTCGTTAAGGTACATCTTAAAGCCGATTTTCTCATCTCTTGCGGTCATGTTTTTAACCTGTTTTTGATTTTGCCAGCGATGATTGGAAGCGCAATAACGATGATCAAAAGTGCTCCGATGAATATGGACATGACAATTCCTGGAACATTGAGCAAGCCTAACCCAAAACTAATAAGCCCCATGATAAAGGCGGCGATAAAAACACCCTGAATTGTGCCAGATCCGCCCAGGATCGAAATGCCGCCCAAAACCACCATTGTGATGACTTCAAGCTCCCACCCTTGCGCAATAGATGGACGTGTAGACCCAAGTCTTGACGTTAATAAAATCGCTGCGATACCGGACATTAAACCCACCAAACAAAATAGGATGAATTTGATGCGTTTGACCCTTACGCCGGAAAATTGCGCAGCTGTTGCGTTATTACCGATCACAAAAATTTGGCGACCAAAATTAGTCTTGTGCAAGAGCACGAAATAAGCGAGCGCAACGAACAGGAAAAGCACAAATTCAAATGAAATCACCCACCACACATATCCCTGTCCGAAGAACGCAAATTCAGCTGGATATCCATTAAAAGCTTGATCTCCGAGTATAATAAATGAGATCCCCCGGAAGAATGACATCGTGCCAATAGTTACAACAATTGAAGGCAGGCCCAAACCCACTACTAGTGTCCCATTGAAAGCTCCGCAAAGAACCCCGACGAACAGACCAACAAATACCAGTTCGCTTGTTCCAAATCCAAGCTGCAAGCACAGCCCCATAATTGTGGATGAGAGTGCAATAATTGCGGCTACAGACAGATCGATCTCACCGGAGATAATTAACAACGCCATAGCAAAAGCTATGATTGCCTTTTCAGTGAAATTAAATGTCGCATCGGACAATGACCAGGCCGATAAGAAGTAAGGCGACATGAAGGAGTTTAAAATAAACAACGCTACCGCAACAACAAGCAACAGGCTTGGCCATGAAAAGACAGCCAGTTTTAGCGGGCTCTCAAGCCGATCAGCAATATGACGAATTTGAGGTTTCAGATCACTCATGATTGCGCCCCACGATTTTTCAAAATTATTCGCTTGCCCTGTTTTTGACTACTTGCATTAATGATAACGGCAAGAATGATCGCGCCACCTGAGATAGCCATTTGCCAAAACGGTGATACACCAATTACCGGCAATGCGTTGCTTATAAATCCAAGAAACAAGGCTCCCAATACCGTGCCAACAACGGTTCCAACACCGCCTGCAATTGAAATACCTCCGATAACGCAGGCCGCGACAACAATAAGCTCATAGCCTTTCGCAACTTCAACGGATCCAATTACATAACGTGATACCCATAAGTACCCACAAAATCCGGACAGTGCGCCGGAGATGCAGAACGTCATGAACTGCGTTTTGCCAATATTGATACCGGTATACAATGCAGCACTTGGATTAATACCGATTGCGTAGATAGACCTGCCGGCCGACGTGCGGGTCATGAAAATGAAAAATGCCAGAACGATAATAATTGCGTACCATGACAATGCGGGAATGCCCAAAAACTCAACGCGGGTGTATTGAATAAAACTTTCGGTAAAAGCATCAGCATTTACCCATTTACCACCAGCAAGAACGAAAATAATTCCGCGATAAATGGTAAGAGTTCCGAGCGTTACAACGATTGAAGGAATGCCAAGCCACCAAACCAGACTTCCGTTGAAAATACCCATCAACAATCCGCAACTTGTGGCGATTAACATTAAAACCGGAACAGGAATTTCTGGGTATGCTGCATTAATCAGCGCGACAATCATCCCCGACAATGCGAGGTTTGATGCCATGGAAAGATCAATAGATCTTGTTAAAATAACAGCCATTTGCCCAAGCGCTAATATGATAAGCATCGAACTGTCATTAAATATTTCGATCATCTTTTGACCAGATATAAACCCAGGTGATCGCAAAGTTGTACCGATCACCATCAAGGCGATGATCAATGTTAGCCAAAACTCATGATGTCGATGGATTGATCTCATGCGACTTGCTCCTCAATACCAGCAGCAGAGCGGATCAAGGTTTCTGCGGATAAATCTTCATTGTTTTGGAAAATATCGACCATTAATCCATCGCGCATAACTATGATGCGATCGCTCATTCCCATGACTTCCGGTATTTCAGATGAGACCATGATAACGCTTAATCCTTCAGCAACGAGCTCAGCCATAAAAGAATGAACAGCAGCTTTGGAACCAATATCAATACCTTTCGTCGGTTCATCCAGAATGATAATATTGGGTTCTACAGCTAGCCATTTAGCGATCACGACCTTTTGTTGATTGCCACCTGATAATGTTCCAGCATGTTGGCTTAATGAAGCGGCACGAAGATCAAGACGTTCAGCATATTTTCTTGCCAATGCAAACTCATTGGCCATCTTCAAAAAACCGTTTTTCGATGTTGTATGCAAAGAAGGAAGCGAGATATTTTCGACAATGGGTAGATCAAGAACTACACCCTGCTTACCCCGTTCTTCTGGCAGATAAACAATACCCGCATTGACCGCATCTGCAGGTCCCTTAAGAGTGATTTCTTGACCTGAAATTGTCAGTGTTCCTGATGACGGTTTAGTAATTCCAAATAGCGCCTGCATAAGCTCACTACGTCCGGCACCTACTAACCCGTAAAATCCGAGTATCTCGCCCTTGTTGAGTTCAAAGTTGATGTCGGCGAATTCAGTTGGATGATTATAATCTTTAACATGAAGCACAGGGGCGCCAATGGATGCATTGCGTTTAGGGAAAATCTGATCCACAGATCGACCAACCATCAATTGCACGATTTCATCTTGCGTGGTCTCTGAGAGCATTCCGCGACCAACCATCTGACCATCTCTAAAGACAGTGTATCGCTCAGCGATTTTATATATCTCATCAAATTTATGAGAGATAAAAAGGATCGCCTTTCCGTCATTCTTCAGTTTATCGACAAGCTGAAATAAATCTTCAATTTCCTTATGAGATAACGCAGCAGTTGGCTCATCCATAATAACAATATCCGCTTCAACGGAGAGCGCGCGCGCAACAGCAACTAAATGTTTATTTGCGATTGAGATTTCTTTTAATTTGGTATGAGCATCGATATGCGAAGCGCCAAT
>JAHDEP010000201.1 GCA_020628775.1 Rhizobiaceae bacterium
TCAATAAACAGGCTTTGCCCTGCGCCATCATGTTCTGGATATTCAAGAACCGGACGTTCGCTTAATTGAGTTTTTTCAATATAGGCGATGGCTGCTGCGATTGCAGAAAGTTCTGCACGATCAAATGTACCCATGCCATCAAGGGCTGATAAATTGTAATAGCGTTTGATGCGATCTTCAGCGACCGTGCTATCAAATAACACCGATGATTGCGGAACAACAGATTTGCCCAATATGTCGAAGGAGCTGCGCATTGTTTCATCGTCAAAAAGCGCATCCGATACCACAATCTCGCTTGGTTCAACGCGCATGATATCCGCAAGCAATCGCGTTTGTGTGGACTTCGCAACGCGGAAATGCCCGGTTGAGATATCAACCCATGCAAGACCAAACACTGGCCCTTCAGCGGATTTGATCCGCGAAACCATCATCAAATAATTAGATTGCGATGGGTCGAGGAGTTTTTCCTCAGTAATTGTACCCGGCGTGACCAGCCTAACGACATCGCGTTTTACAACGGCTTTTGAGCCACGTTTTTTAGCTTCAGCTGGGTCCTCAAGTTGTTCACAAACAGAGACACGAAACCCAAGCGCAATAAGTTTTTGCAAATAATCATCGGCGGCATGAACAGGAACACCGCACATGGGGATGTCTTGGCCCATATGCTGACCACGCTTTGTAAGCGTGATGCCTAATGCGCGGGATGCATCAACGGCATCATCGAAAAACAACTCGTAAAAGTCGCCCATGCGGTAAAACAGGATCGAATCTGGGTTCGCCGCCTTGATCTCAATGAACTGTTCCATCATCGGCGTGGCCGTTGCACGGCCTTTCGCACTGGAAAGCGAGCCAGGAAGTGTTTGTGGTTTTGCTTTGATACTCTGCTGTGTCACTATTTAACCGATTAAATAAAGTTTTCCATCCCTTGGGACATAGCCAGAATGAAAAATACGATCTAAAACTCTCCACTACCCTACTCGTGCGCAGTGAAATAACAACCAAAAACACATCGCGGGTAGCCACTTACCACAGGCTCGTGCATGCGAGCCGCATTTTCTGGAGGAAAAATGCCCGCTACCGATAAATCAGACCGCGGTTCAACCGCTGTTACCGATCAAGAAGCTCTCGATTTCCATTCCCAAGGCCGTCCTGGAAAGCTTGAAATAACCCCAACCAAACCAATGTCTTCTCAGCGTGATTTATCTCTGGCCTATTCGCCGGGTGTCGCGGTGCCGGTAAAAGCCATTGCGGAAGATCCGCAAACTGCCTTTGATTATACATCTCGCGGAAATATGGTTGCCGTTATTTCCAACGGAACGGCCATTCTCGGATTAGGGAATTTGGGAGCACTTGCATCAAAGCCGGTGATGGAGGGTAAATCTGTTCTGTTTAAACGTTTTGCGGATGTCGATTCTATCGATTTGGAAATTGATACAGAAGACGCCGATGAATTTATCAATTGTGTGAAATTTTTGGGGCCAAGTTTTGGCGGCATTAATCTTGAAGATATCAAAGCACCGGAATGCTTTATTATCGAGCAGAGATTACGCGAAATTATGGATATTCCGGTCTTTCATGATGATCAGCATGGTACTGCCATTATTGCTGCCGCTGGTTTGATAAACGCGCTTCATCTAACCGGTCGTGATCAGAAAGAGATTAAGATCGTCTGTAATGGCGCGGGCGCTGCGGCAATTGCCTGTATTGAGTTGATCAAAGCCATGGGCGTGCCAGCGCAGAACATTGTGCTGTGTGATACCAAAGGTGTGATTTATCAAGGACGCACCGCTGGGATGAACCAGTGGAAATCTGCCCATGCAGTTAAGACAGAAAAACGCACGCTTGCTGAAGCAATGGATGGGGCTGATGTGTTTTTAGGTCTTTCGGTCAAGGGTGCGCTCACCACCGAGATGCTGCGCTCAATGGCCCCGCAACCGATCATCTTTGCCATGGCAAATCCAGATCCTGAAATTACACCTGAAGAGGTTGCGGATGTTCGCGATGATGCGATTATGGCAACCGGGCGTTCTGACTACCCAAATCAGGTCAATAACGTTCTTGGTTTCCCTTATATCTTCCGGGGTGCGCTCGATGTACGTGCTACCACGATTAATGATGAAATGAAGATTGCTGCTGTGAATGCACTTGCGGCATTGGCGCGACAGGAAGTGCCGGATGATGTTGCGGCCGCTTATAAAGGCTCGCGACCAAAATTTGGTCCAAAATACATTATCCCAGTGCCATTTGATCCGCGCTTGATCTCCGATGTGCCGCTAGCGGTGGCCAAAGCTGCAATGGAATCTGGTGTTGCGCAAAAACCAATTGAAAGCTTCAGTGAATATCGCAAGCAATTATCTGCGCGAAAAGATCCTATCGCATCTTCATTGCAGCAAATCTTTGATCGTGTGCGTCGCCATCCACGTCGTGTTGTTTTTGCTGAAGGGGAAGAAGAGAAAGTCATGCGTGCGGCGCTCTCCTACGCCAATCAGGATCTAGGTACAGCATTGCTTTTGGGTAGAGAAGAGCAAATTAGGCAAACGGCAAATATCGCGGGGATTGATCTTGAGCATGAGAATGTTCAAATCGTCAATGCACGATTATCCCGTCGAGTTGAAGCCTATACGGATTATTTATATGCAAGACTTCAACGTGATGGATATTTGCTGCGCGATTGTCAGCGCTTAATCAACACGGACCGAAATCATTTTGCCAGCTGTATGGTAGCATTAGGTGATGCCGATGCGATGGTCACAGGTACAACGCGTAATTATGCAACAGCGCTCAACGATGTGCGCCGCTGTATTGATACTCGTCCGGGCCACCGCGTGGTGGGTGTGTCGCTTGTACTATCAAGAGGGCGTACGGTTTTTGTCGCAGATACATCTGTTACTGATATGCCAACATCTGAGGAGCTTGCAGACATTGCCGAAGAGGCGGCAAGAACTGCCAAGCGTATGGGATACACGCCGCGTGTTGCGATGTTATCTTATTCTACATTTGGTCAGCCTGTTGGCGAGCGATCGCTTAAGATGCGCAATGCCGTAAAGGTTCTAGAAGAACGTAAGGTTGATTTTGAATTTGATGGTGAAATGGCTGCAGATATTGCGCTTAACCCTGAACTGAGAGATCAATATTCGTTCTGTAAATTATCAGGGCCTGCAAATGTTTTGGTCATGCCTGCAATTCACTCAGCATCTATCTCTACCAAAATGCTTGAAGAGCTGGGTGGTTCAACTCTAATTGGACCATTGCTTGTGGGGTTAAACAAATCTGTTCAGATTGCATCCATGGGTGCGAAAGATTCAGATATTGTGAATATGGCCGCAATCGCAGCTTATAACGCGACTGTATAATATAGTTATAGCGCTTGCCTGTTTTAGCTTACTATTAGCTAATGCAGGCAACGCCAGTTCCTTTTAATCCGCAATATCCACCTGGGTTTTTCGCAAGATATTGCTGGTGATAATCTTCAGCATAATAAAATGTATCAAGCGGTTTAATCTCAGTCGTAATGTCGTGGCTCACACCGGCATTTTTAAGATTGTTTTGATAAGCATCGCGACTTGCAATCGCTATATCCAATTGGTCGGATGATGTTGTGTAAATCGCGGATCTATAAGTTGTTCCAACATCATTGCCCTGGCGCATACCTTGGGTTGGATCATGCTCTTCCCAAAAGGTTTTAAGCAGCGTTTGGTAGGAAACCTTAGCCGGATCATAAACCACCATAACAATTTCGGTATGACCGGTTTTCCCCGTTACTGTTTCTTCATAAGTTGGGTTGGGTGTAATCCCCCCAGCATAGCCTGATGCAGTAACGTAAACGCCCTCGATATTCCAGTAAAGTCGTTCAACACCCCAAAAACATCCCATGCCAAAATATGCAATTTCAAGACCCTCTGGTCCTGTCGCACCCCCTGGCCAAGGCCCTTTTAGCGCATTGCCATTTACAAAATGCAGGCTTGAAGTTGGAATGGCGTCCTCGCGCCCTTTAAGGGCTGTTTCCGCCGTTGGCATTTGAGTTTTTTTAGCGAACAAATCTTGAAATAACATAGAGGATGAACCTTCTAATTAATGTGTCAATTATCTTGCTAAGAAACGATCTTCTGGCCGTTTTCGCTTATAGCTTAGGGTATAAAATACAAATGATAACGCCAAAAATACGGCAATCGTTGGTTGGATGAGGATCCATTCCATAATCGGATCCCACAAAAATCCACCAAGATTTTCACCGATGAGCGCTTCAGCAGATGCGAGCGATTGTGCGTTAAAACCTGACCATGTCTGGCCCAAAGGGGTTAATTTAAGTGCCCCTGAACCCACTGATTCCAAAGCGTCTACTACCGCTGCGATAATGGCGATTGCGAGAAATATGAGGCTAAATATGCGGGATATAAATCTCATGTAACTGTCCAAGCTTTCAATATTTATGAAAAGTGCGATGTCACACATAAGTCTTGTGAAAGGTCAAAGCAATCCCAAGGGGTATCTAAAACAAACCAATCTTTATCCATTCACGTCAAATTTGCCTTGCTAAAACGTTGGCCATGGTTATATTGCGCGCAAATTCAGAGCGGATTTATAGCTGTTTTGAATTTCTTCTTATCATCTGATGATGTCATAAGAGACGGAGAGGTGGCCGAGTGGTCGAAGGCGCACGCCTGGAAAGTGTGTAGGCGGGGAACCGT
>JAHDEP010000013.1 GCA_020628775.1 Rhizobiaceae bacterium
TCGATTTCTCAGATCGGATCGGCGAGAGCGGCTTGGGTCTTGATGCTCTTTATGGCGATAGGGCCGTTAAAGCGTTTTTCCCGATCACTGAGCCATTAATTGATGGCCCCGCGCCACGCGTGATGAGCCTTCGTGATGGGACCAAGAAAATGTCAAAGTCCGATCCTTCTGATCTGTCACGAATTAATATGACTGATGATGAAGAGCTGATCGTGAAGAAGATCCGTAAGGCTAAAACTGATCCCGAGCCACTACCGTCAGAGTTAGATGGTCTTAAAGATCGTGCTGAAGCAGATAATCTGGTTGGTATTTTTGCAGCTTTGACCAAAACAACAAAAGCCGATGTTCTTTCAGAATATGGCGGCAAGGCGTTTTCTGAGTTTAAACCCGCACTGACCGAAGTCGCAATAGAGGCACTTTCTCCGATCAACGCAGAAATGCGTCGATTGATGGCAGAACCTGATCATATTGATGCGATTTTGAAAGACGGTTCCGAACGTGCAGGCGTAATCGCTGAAAAGACCATGAATGGTGTGAAAGATATCATAGGCTTCCTACGGTAATTATCATTTTTCACGACTTGAAAGATAACCCAATAAAGATTATCTTGTTTGGAAAGATTCTAAACTAGATAATCGCATGCGAGTGAAATCGCGCTGATGGAGAACGAAATGTTCATTCAAACAGAGACAACACCAAATCCAGCTACGCTGAAGTTCCTACCGGGTAAAGTTGTGCTCGAAGCAGGCACTGCAGATTTTCCATCATTGGATAGCATTAATGGCGCATCGCCATTGGCTGAGAAGCTATTTGCTGTTTCAGGTGTCACAGGTGTTTTCTATGGTTATGACTTCATCACCATCACAAAAGATGACAGCCTTGATTGGCAACACCTAAAGCCGTCAATTTTGGCGACGATCATGGAATACTTCATGGCGGGTACGCCGGTGATGGCAACAAACCAAGATGGTTTGTCGGCTGATAGTTCAGAAGAGTTTTACGATGAAGCGGATGCAAATATCGTAACAACAATTAAAGAATTGCTGGAAACACGTGTCCGCCCTGCGGTTGCGCAAGATGGTGGCGACATCACTTTCCACGGCTATAAAGAAGGCAAAGTCTTCTTGCATATGAAAGGTGCTTGCGCGGGCTGCCCATCTTCAACAGCTACGCTGAAACACGGTATTCAAAACCTTCTTCGTCACTTCATTCCTGAAGTTGAAGAAGTTGAAGCTATTTAATAAATCATAACGTGATTATTCTCGCCGTTGATACCGCAGGCCCCATGTGTGCTGCTTGCCTTTATGACGGCGAGAGCGATCAATCCATTGCTTCAATCTCCAAAAACATTGGACGCGGACATGCAGAACATCTGCCATCTGTAATCCAGAACGTTTTGGATGATGCAAAATTATCCTTTGAGAACATTACCCATATTGCGGTTACAATTGGACCTGGTTCCTTTGCCGGCATTCGCGTGGGCATTGCCTATTGCCGAACGTTAGCGTTAGCGCTTGATATCCCAGCAACCGGGGTGAGTAGCTTAAATGCGATTAGCTTTGGAGTTTCACAAGCTCTGAACAAAGATACGCTTGCTTTACTCGATGCACGACGTGGCGAGGTCTATTTATCCGCACTAGATGCATCTGGCGCAACGATTTTAGAACCCCAAGCCATGTCCTATGAAGATGCGCTTTTAAAGATTTCCGACAAACAATTTGTTGTCTGTGGCAGTGGGGTTGAACCCGTTGTAAAACTTTCCGAGGATGAATTATCTGATTTGGAAATTATGCATGAAAACGCCTTCCCTGAAATTGAAACGGTTGCAAGATTGGCTCTAAATCAGATAAAAGATGGCATTACTCATGAACTGCGCCCGCAATATTTGCGACAAGCAGATGCAAAACCAAATGAAAATTTTGCGCTTGATCGCGCATAAACAAATCTTGGGTTAATTGATCGTGCCACTGGGAAATTTATTTTCGTCAAAGCCAGAACTGGAAGTGCTGAAGCTGGAAAATGACCAGTCCTATTCGGTTGCCGAATTGCATTCGCTTCTTTTCAGACGCGGTTGGGATGAAGCTGAATGTTCATCTCTTTTAGCGCAGAACAGTGTGTTTGGTTTTTATGCCCGTCCGATTGATCGGAAAAATCTGCACGGATTTGTCTTATCCCGCGTGGTCGCAGATGAGGCTGAAATTTTATCCATTGGCACAGATGAAACGCTGCAGAAAAAAGGCATCGGCTGGCGCTTGATGCAGGCGGCAATTGGTGAAGCAAGTCAACGGGGCGCGGAAAAGATGTTTCTTGAGGTAGATGAAAATAACATTCCTGCCGTTCGGCTCTATCAAAAAATCGGATTTCAGACCGTTGGAAAGCGTGAAGCGTATTATGACAATGGTGGTGAAACTCGCAGCAATGCGCTTGTTTTAGAATTAAAGCTGCACTAAAGCATATTAATCATCTCTTGCTAGGTACGTTGCCTTGCGAGGCAATGAACTGGAGTGAGCCGAGATGGACGCGGAAAAATCTCTTGAAGACAGATGTGCTGATGCTGGCCTTCGTATGACTGAACAACGTCGTGTAATCGCACGCGTTTTAGAGGCCTCAGAAGATCATCCAGATGCAGATGAATTACATCGCCGGTCCATCGAAATTGATCCGAAAATTTCTATTTCAACAGTTTACCGCACAGTAAACTTGTTTGAAGAACTTGGCATTATTGAACGCCATGATTTTCGTGACGGACGTTCACGCTATGAAAGTGTGCCAGATGAACATCACGACCACCTGATCGATTTAAAAACAGGTACAATCATCGAATTTAATTCGCCCGAGATCGAAGCCTTGCAAGAGCGCATTGCTCGCGAACACGGTTTTAAATTGGTAGATCATCGCCTGGAACTATACGGCATTCCGCTTAAGAAGGGTTCGTAAAATGCGCGCAGCTCTTCGCATATTATGGGTTTTGGCGGTTTTGATCGTCACCACTTTTGTGTTGCTGCCATTTCACCTTGTTGCGCTTGTCTATAAAGACCAGGTTTCTCGGGTTACCCCACGAATTTGGCATTTAATTGCGCGCTGGGCACTCGGGATTAAGATTAAATATCGCGGCAAAATCTCCAGACAACGTCCGCTGATGCTGGTCGCCAATCATTCATCATGGCTTGATATCGTCACACTTGGGTCATCAGCCCCTGTGGTATTCATCGCAAAATCAGAAGTTCGCGACTGGCCAATTTTTGGCACATTAGCAAAGCTGCAACATACTATTTTCATTGATCGCAATCGCCGTCTTTCAACCGGTGATCAGGTCTCCGCAATTGCAGACCGGATGAAGAACGGAGATATCGTTGTTTTGTTCCCTGAAGGCACAACGTCTGACGGGAATTTTGTCATGCCGTTTAAATCTGCTCTTTTTGGGGCTGTTCAACGTGCTCAGATCGACTTACCTAATCATGAACTGATCATTCAGCCTGTCTCTGTTGCTTATGTGTCTGCGCATGGCATTCCATTGGGACGTGGTGGCCGTGATCTTGCGGCATGGCCGGGGGATGTTGGTTTGCTACCGCACCTTTATCAAGTTTTAATCGAAGGCTCGATGGGTGTTGAAATCACCTATGGTGATCCAATTGTTTTTGATGATGGTATGAAACGCTCTGAAATAGCGAGACTAAGCGAAGATGCTATTCGCGATAGTTTAAACAGATCACTTCGCTAAAATTATCGACCTTACCAGCCATCAAACTATTTGCATCTCGCCACAATAGGTTTAAATAGGCCTCATGAGCAAGATTGAACAAGATATAACCGCTGAACAAGCTGTAAAGCCAGCCGACAATTCAAAGCCTGCAGCTGGCCAAAAGGTCTTTATTAAAACCTTTGGCTGCCAGATGAATGTCTATGACAGCGAACGCATGAGTGATGCATTGGCGAAAGATGGCTACACGCCAACGGATACGCCCGATGATGCAGATCTTGTGCTTTTAAACACGTGCCACATTCGTGAAAAAGCCGCTGAGAAAGTTTACTCAGATCTTGGCCGCCTGAACCAGATGAAAAAGAAGCGCATGGATGAAGGTGGCGCTGATTTGATGGTTGCTGTTGCGGGCTGTGTTGCGCAAGCTGAGGGTGAAGAAATTATCAAACGCTCACCCGTTGTTAATATGGTCATTGGACCTGCAACATATCACCAATTGCCGGATGCACTTGGTCGTGCACGCAAGGGTGAGAAAGTTGTCGAAACAGAATTTACCGAAGACGATAAGTTTGAGCACCTGCCAAAAGCTGAGAAAAAGCAAATCCGCTCACGTGGGGTAACAGCTTTTCTAACTGTGCAGGAGGGTTGCGATAAATTCTGTACTTTCTGCGTTGTTCCTTATACGCGCGGGGCTGAAATTTCTCGCCCCGTGTCCCAGCTTCTATCTGAAGCTCAGGATCTTGTAGACGCTGGCGTCCGCGAAATCACACTTCTTGGCCAGAACGTCAACGCTTGGCATGGTAAAGGTGATGATGGACGTGAATGGGGTTTGGGAGAACTGCTTCATCGCTTGGCTGAGATTGAAGGCATTGAGCGCCTCCGTTACACAACTAGTCACCCTCGTGACATGGATAGTGCATTGATCAATGCGCATCGTGATATTGATAAGCTGATGCCTTATCTGCATCTACCTGTGCAAGCAGGTTCTGATAAGATTTTGAAATCTATGAACCGCCGTCATACGCGTGATGAATATATCAAGCTGATCGCACAAATTCGCGAAGGTCGTCCCGATTTAGCCATTTCCGGTGATTTCATCGTTGGCTTCCCTGGTGAAACGGAAGAGGACTTTGAGGATACGCTCGATCTGATCCGACAGGTGAAATACGCGCAGGCTTATTCATTTAAATATTCACCACGCCCTGGCACCCCGGGCGCTGATTTTAAAGATCACGTACCTGAAGATGTCAAAGCTGAGCGCTTAAAACGCCTTCAGGATTTGCTTTCTGAGCAGCAGCTGGAGTTTGCACAAACCTGCGTAGGCAAAGAGATGGATATCTTGCTCGAGAAGCCGGGCCGTAAACCTGGTCAGCTTATTGGACGCTCTCCTTGGCTCCAATCTGTAATTATTGACGCAAAAGATGCAAAAATAGGTGATACTCTAAGGGTGCGAATCACTAAAGCCGCTCCTTACAGCTTAATGGCGGATGTGATCTAAAACCGTTTTGGAGTTTATAGAATTTGACAAGTCGGCAAATGCCTTTTGAAAACAATAATGTAGAAGATGCAGGTGCATCAGATACTACGCAAGTTGAACTCACCTTCGATAACAATCGTCTCGCGACCATGCTCTTTGGACAATTTGACCAACACCTTGCTTTGCTCGAGCAGAAGCTTGGTATCGATGCCCATGCGCGCGGAAACAACGTTGTATTAAATGGCCCGGCGCTTGAAACCAATCAGGCAAGGCGTGCATTGGATTCACTTTATGAGCGGTTGATGAAGGGTGAATTGATCGAAAACTCCGACGTTGATGGCGCAATCCGCATGGCCGTTGCCGCAGATGATCAGCTATCACTGCCTACAATGGATAACAGCGCAAAGCTGGCCATGGCGCAGATCTCGACCCATAAAAAGACAATTCTAGCACGCACGCCAACGCAAGATGCATATATCCGAGCAATGGAACGCGCCGAGCTGGTATTTGGCGTTGGTCCGGCGGGTACAGGTAAAACCTATCTAGCTGTTGCTTATGCGGCACAACTTTTAGAACGCGGTCAGATAGAGCGCATTATTTTATCTCGTCCGGCTGTTGAAGCGGGTGAACGCTTGGGCTTTTTGCCCGGTGATATGAAGGAAAAGGTCGATCCATATCTGAGACCACTTTATGATGCACTTTATGACATGATCCCTGGCGATAAAGTTGAACGCGCGCTTACCGCAGGTGTCATTGAAATTGCACCTTTGGCATTCATGCGCGGGCGAACGCTTACCAATGCTGCGGTTATTTTGGATGAAGCGCAGAACACAACGCCAATGCAGATGAAAATGTTCCTGACACGTTTGGGTGAGAATGCCCGCATGATCATCACAGGTGATCCAAGCCAGATTGACTTGCCGGGCGGTACAAAATCCGGTTTGATCGAAGCATTGGATGTATTGCGCGGGATTGAAGGCATTGTAACTTGCCGCTTCCGTGATGTGGATGTTGTGCGACATCATCTCGTACAGAAAATTGTCACAGCTTATGACAAGAAGCATGCAAAAGCTGATAAGGCGTCAGATCCAAAGACGTCAAATGAAAAGACGTCTGGGCCTGATGCCTGACAATTCCGCAGAGATAGCAATTGATATCGCTGTTGATAGCGATCAATGGCAAGATATCGAAGCTTTTGAAGAACTCGCGCAAAAAACTTCTGCGATTGTAACAAGCTGGCTTGAAGAGCGCGAAGGCATCAAATTTCCGCAAGTTCCGATGGAATTATCGGTACTTTTAACGGATGACGCATCGATTAAAGAGATAAATTCTAAGTGGCGCCGGCAAGACAAAGCCACCAACGTTCTTTCGTTTCCGACGAAGGAATTAGACGTTGGTGAAACACCTTTACCGCTTTTAGGTGATGTAATTTTTGCCTATGAGACTATTTTGCGCGAAGCTGAAGAATTAACCAAGAGTTTTGAAGAACACCTAACGCATTTGTTTATCCATGGATTTTTGCATCTTTTAGGCTATGATCATATAAATGACACAGATGCGGAACAAATGGAGCGTATTGAGACTGGAATTTTGCTTTCAATAGGCCTATCTGACCCATATGAGAATTAAAGTTCGACCGCCCAGCAATTTGGGCCATTAAACTGAAGAGACAATGAACGAGAAAACTATACAAGCTGACACACTAGATTCAGCTTCTGATCTGAGCGAAGATCAAAACGACGACGGCGACAGTCCGGACGGATCGATACAAACCCACGCAAAACGAAAATCTACACTTGGTGTATGGCACCGCTTGAAGCGCGCGCTTTTTCCTTCAACCGAAGGCATGAGCATTCGTGAAGACTTCAGTGAAGCGCTTAAAAATGGCAACCACATTGATTCAGGGTTTTCTGCTGATGAGCGGGCTATGCTTGATAACATCCTGCTTATGCGCGAAGTTCGTGTTGAGGATGTGATGATCCCGCGTGCAGATATTATCGCCGTGGATCGTTCAATTTCGCTTGGTGATCTCACAACCGTGTTTGAAAATTCAGGTCATTCTCGAATGCCGGTCTTCTCAGATAATCTAGATGATCCCAAAGGCATGGTGCACATTCGAGACTTGCTAGCCTATTACACCAGACAAGCGCGAAATGGTCGTCGCAGCACATCAAAATCAACAACCTCTAAAACGCCAGCCAAACCGCTAGATTTTACCAAAATCAAGCTGGATAAAACCCTTCAAGACGCAAACATCATGCGAAGTGTTTTATTCGTGCCAGCATCAATGCTCGCTTCAGACCTTTTAAAAAGAATGCAAGCAACGCGGACACAGATGGCGCTGGTTATTGATGAATATGGCGGAACTGACGGGCTCGTATCACTGGAAGATATCGTTGAAATTGTTGTTGGTGATATTGAAGATGAACATGATGATATCGACGGTCCGCTGATTACAGAAGTGAGCGAAGGTATCTGGCAAGCAGAAGCAAAAGCCAGCCTTGAGGAACTGACTGAGATCCTTGGTATTGATTTTTCAAAAAGTGAAAACACCGATGATGTTGATACAATCGGTGGCCTCGTCTTTGCACGATTGGGCCGAGTTCCTGTGCGTGGGGAAGTTGTCCGCATGGTTCAAGGCTACGAGTTTCACATCACAGATGCCGATGCGCGACGCATTAAACGCGTGCGAATTCTCCGTCTTAAAGCGAATACTCGCCGCAGAATGGGAAAAGTCAGCGCTGAAAGTGACGAAAAACCTGAAACAGGCAGCTAATTCTCAATTAGTTGCTTGAGTTGCTTATAGCTAAAATTGTACACCAACAGGGTAGGTGGCGGGGCTGATTCGCGAAAAGCGTGATGGCATTCTTGATGAATGGCAGATGCTTCATTCGCAACTAATGTCGGAAAGCGCATAAATGTTGGATAAAATCTCTGGCGACATCATGCTTTCATGGGGTGTTAAACGCTTCATTATTGCATTTATTGCCGGCGCTTTGGCAAATTTTGCATTACCACCTTTTGACTTTTTTGCCGTCTTATTCATCTCCTTCCCAATTTTGGTATGGCTTATCGATGGCGCGAGCAAGCAGCCGGATAAAGGGTTTATTGCAGCACGTAAGCCTGCTTTCATCACCGGATGGAGTTTTGGCTTTGGCTATTTCACATCTGGATTGTGGTGGCTTGGCAATGCGGTACTTACCAGCGGAGAAGAAGCTTACTGGGCTTTACCCCTGGCGGTATTTGCGCTTCCTGCTGTTTTGGCAATTTTTTACGGACTAGCCGTCGTTCTTGCCAGAACATTTTGGGACAATAGTATTGGACGGATCTTTGCGCTGAGCGCAAGCTTTGGCGCACTCGAATATCTGCGCGCAACTGTGTTTACAGGTTTTCCATGGAATACGATTGGTTATGCTGGGATGCCTGTGCCCCTTGCCATGCAGTCATCACAAATCATTGGTATCTTTGGTATGAGCATCATCACGGTTTTTATCGCCTCGGTACCTGCATTGTTAGCGACAAAGAAGGGGCTAAAGCCCGGGTTTATCATCGCCGGTTTGATGATAGCTGCGCATATCGGATACGGCATCTTTTCGCTTAGTAAGCCTTTGCCGGAAAATTCTGGACATATATTACGTATCGTCCAACCATCCATTGATCAGGCAGAAAAATGGGATGATGAAAAACGCGCAGAGATCTTTAAAACCTATTTGAGACTTTCCGCAGAACCTCCCGCTGAAAACCAAGAACGCCCTTCCGTTATTATTTGGCCCGAAACTTCGGTTCCATTTATTTTGACCAAAACACCTGATGCGCTTTCGCAAATTGCCGATACGCTGAAGATTGGTCAGACATTAATTACAGGTGCTGTGCGTTTAGAAGAAAGCGCCAGCGGCGAAGCAGATAAGTATTATAACACCGTGTACGTGATAAATGATGAAGGGCAAATCACCGGATCTGCCGACAAACATCATTTGGTGCCATTTGGGGAATATCTTCCATTTGAAAGCTTGCTTAGAAGTATAGGGCTCACACCAATTGCTGAAACTTTTGGGGGCTTTACCGGCGCAAGCAAACAACGGATTTTAGAACTTGGCAACAATCTCAAATTACTTCCACTTATCTGCTATGAGGCGATTTTCCCGAAATACTCGCAAAACGATGAGTTGGGATTAAGTGCTTTGATTAATTTGACAAATGATGCATGGTATGGCGATACCCCAGGGCCGCATCAACATTTACGACAGGCTCAATTACGTTCTGTTGAAACAGGCCTTCCTCTTATTCGATCCGGAAATAACGGCATTTCAGTCGTAACCGATGCCAAAGGTCGTATTATTGACGGTCTGGCATTAAATTATGTTGGTAAACTTGATTTTGAACTGCCGGGTCGAACGGATATTTTGTTTAACCACACCCAGCGGAATTTAGCCTTTGCCATATTATTGCTTATAAGTTTTTTCATAGCCTTTTTATTTACAAGAGGCTCTGTAATGAAAAGTTGATTATCTTTTTCGTAAATATTTACATATTTGATTATTCAATTGTGATGAAGTTATAATTACACAGTCTTAATTAGAATAAATGATGTTCACCCCCGATACATCGGACACACACATTAAGATAAACCGATCTAGCCCGTTAGGAATTCATAATGAAAGCGAACAAAAAGAAACCAAATCCTATTGATGTGCATGTCGGCAGTCGAATTCGATTACGTAGAACAATGTTGAGCATGAGCCAGGAAAAACTCGGCGAGGCTTTGGGAATCACCTTCCAGCAAATTCAAAAGTATGAAAAAGGCACCAACCGCGTGGGTGCAAGTCGCCTGCAAAATATCTCGTCGGTTCTAAATGTTCCGGTTTCATTTTTCTTCGAAGATGCACCAGGTGAGATGCCATCAGATCAAAATGGAATGGCAGAAGCAAATAGCTCCAATTATGTGGTTGACTTTTTATCCTCCTCAGAAGGATTGCAACTCAATCGTGCTTTCATCAAGATCGAGGATCCAAAGATTCGCAGGAAGCTGATTGACCTTACAAAAGCGCTTGCGTCAGGTGCGGATCCTTCCACGGATTAATCAATATAAAAAATAAATATACCGCCCGTAATTACATCTGTGATTACGGGCATTTTTTATTTATGCGCATAAAAAGCTAAATAATGCCGCATATCAGCAATTTTTTGTCATTTGCAGATATCAAGATATATTTATGTCCTTGTATAATTATTCAGCTTTTCGTAAAAGAATAGCAACATGATGACGACGAATTTTATATTCTAGACTAAAACTTTTTCTTATTCGTGATACTGCAAGACCAAGGCTTGGACGCATTTCGAATACAGATTTCTACCTAATGAGGAAGCTAATGGCACGCCAGAATTATCTATTTACAAGTGAATCAGTATCAGAAGGCCACCCAGACAAAGTTTGCGATCGCATCTCTGATGAAATTGTGGATCTTGTTTATCGCGAAGCGAAGAAGACTGGCATGGATCCTTATAAGGTCCGCGTAGCTTGTGAAACTCTTACAACAACAAACCGCGTTGTCATCGCCGGTGAAGTTCGTGTACCAGAAACGCTTTTGAAAAAAGACAAGCAAGGCAACATTGTTCATGATGCTGCTGGGCTTCCTGTTGTGGCCGCTGGTCGCTTTAAATCAGCTGCGCGCCGCGCCATTCGCGATATCGGTTATGAGCAAGATGGTTTCCACTGGAAAACTGCACGCGTTGACGTTTTGCTTCATGGTCAGTCACCTGACATCGGTCAGGGTGTTGATAATGCCGCTGATAAACAAGGCGAAGAAGGTGCTGGTGACCAAGGTATCATGTTTGGATATGCTTGCCGCGAAACAGAAGCTTTAATGCCGGCTCCAATTTACTACTCACACAAAATTTTGGAATTACTTGCTGCTGCGCGTAAATCCGGCGAAGGCGATGCTGCTAAACTTGGACCAGATGCGAAAAGCCAGGTCACTGTGCGTTATGTTGATGGCAAACCATCTGAAGTTACATCAATTGTTTTATCGACACAGCACCTTGATGACAGCTGGGATTCAAAGAAAGTTCGCTCAGTATGTGAGCCATATATCCGCGAAGCTCTTGGTGATTTGGCAATTGCAGATGATTGCGATTGGTACATCAACCCAACTGGTAAATTTGTAATTGGTGGTCCTGATGGAGATGCTGGACTAACTGGCCGTAAAATCATCGTTGATACATATGGTGGCGCAGCCCCTCATGGTGGTGGTGCATTCTCCGGTAAAGACACAACAAAAGTGGATCGCTCAGCGGCATATGCTTCACGATACCTTGCGAAAAACGTTGTGGCTGCAAAGCTTGCTGAAAAATGTACAATTCAATTGTCTTATGCAATTGGTGTTGCACAGCCATTGTCCGTTTATGTGGATCTGCACGGAACAGGCACAGTGTCAGAGGAAGTTGTAGAAGCTGCAATTCGTGAGACTATGGATCTATCGCCAACTGGCATCCGTAAGCATCTTGATTTGAACAAGCCTATTTATGCACAAACTGCAGCTTATGGTCATTTTGGCCGCAAGCCTGGTCGAAACGGTTCATTCTCTTGGGAGAAAACTGATTTGACTACAGCGCTAAAACGCGCTGTGAAAGAGGCAAAATAGTATCGGACTTTAAAAAGTCATGACTGATCAACGTCATCCTGAACGCGCGACCGAAGCTTTTTTCGGTCGCCGTAAAGGCAAGCATTTAAAAAGCAACCACCATGTTGCGCTTGCGGAAGTTCTTCCAAAACTAAAATTGGATCTTTCCAAACCCGCACCTGATAATTTCATGGATTTATGGAATTGTTCGGGCCAAAGCGTGCGTCTGGAGATTGGTTTTGGTGGTGGGGAACATCTATTACATCGCGCCAGAAGCCAGCCTGATACTTGCTTCATTGGTGTCGAACCATTTGTAAATTCAATGGCAAAGCTAGCACGTTCGGTTTATGAAAACCCGATCGATAATCTTCGTCTTTATGATGATGACGCTACGCTTGTGCTCGATTGGTTGCCCGAAAATTGTATCGATCATATTGATCTGCTTTATCCTGATCCGTGGCCTAAACGCCGCCATTGGAAACGCCGATTTGTATCAACGACCAACCTTGATCGGTTCTCTCGCGTATTAAAACCTGGTGGTAAATTCTGCTTTGCGTCTGATATTGATACTTATGTGAATTGGACGCTTGAACATATCAATGCCCATCCGGATTTTAGCTGGATCGCAGATGGTCCTGATGATTGGACACAAGCTTGGGATGGATGGCCTTCAACGCGTTATGAAGCAAAAGCATTCCGCGAAGGTCGCACACCAGCATATCTTGATTTCATCAAGCAATAAGATCGATCCGAACGGGTCGGTCTTAGAATTGCAAACTTAGAAGGATGATGGCGAAGCCTGAATGGTTACAGCTTGGCCATTTTCGACTTTAAATATCGCCAAACCGCGTTCATTGCGCCCATCTGCTAAGAACCTAAACACACCTGAAGCGCCAATAAAGCCCTGACGTCGCTCGATCTCAGTGCGAGTGATCTGACGGCCTGGATTTTCACGCAATAGTCCGCCAACGAGCAGCACCGCATCATAGCCCAAAGCTGCGTTCACTGTTGGCTCACTGCCATAACGCTGCGAATAACGCTGTTTAAAGACATCAAAGCGTGTCTGATCCATATCCGCAAAAATCGCTCCTTGAAGATCCGGCGCTGACAGATTTGAATTACGCCACTGACCTGTACCCATCAAAAGTTTTTGCGATAGATCGACACCAGCGCGTTTGAGTTGGCGCGCGATTACGACAGGTGAGTTTCCGCCATCTGGGATGAAAATCACATCAGCATTTTTTGCGGCATCGACCAATTCGTTGATCGCGGCTTGGACGGAATCATTATTGTACTGGTATTTCGAAATCGCCAACAATGTGCCGCCTTGCGCTTGCAATGAAGAGCGCAGCTTACGTTCGACCAGCGATCCATAAGCACCTGATGGAACAATGGCTGCAAATGTGCGTCGTCCTTGCGCTAAAGCAAAATCAATTGATCTGCCGATCAGCTGATCAGGTAAAAACGAGATGAGATAACCACCCGGCCCAGCTGCTGTTGGATCTGACGAAAAGCCAATTAATGGTCGATTGCTTTGTGAGATGATTGAACGCGCCGACGTCACCGAACTTGAAAATACCGGACCGAGAACAACCGATGAACCTTCGTTAATAGCTTCCTCTGTCGCTGTAATTGCGCCAGCAGGTGTGCCACCCGTATCTTTGATCACAAGTTCCATAACGTTCGTGCCAAGATCTTCAATTGCAAGCTCAGCAGCATTACGTAATTGTTTAGCAACAGCTGCGCCGTTTCCTGGCGCTGTGCGCGGCACAAGAAAAGCAATTCGTGCAGGCCCAAAACCTAAAACTTCGCCAACCGCAGATCCTGTTTTAACCGGCAAAGTGCCAACTTGTTCGGTCACAGTTGTGGTCGTATCTTGGTTCACACCAAAATTTGTGACACCTGATTGGCAACTGGTCAAAACAACAGCTGTCGCGAACAACGATAATGACATCGTTATTTTGTGCTTAAATGCACTTGGGTTTATGCTTTGCAACAGTTTGCCGAACATCATCTCTGCCTAAAGAAAATTAATCACTTACAAATGGCCTTCTATCGTAACTGTTAGCCGCTGACCAGCAACGAATCGCAATCACTATTGTAATTCTGGGCAATAGTTTTAAAAAAGACACAGTTTTATTAAAGGGTTCTGCTTCATGACAGGCAATAACTACCGCATTCACTCCGTTGAGTTTGATGCAAAGCCGATTGATCAAGGCCTGTATATAGTCGCAACGCCGATCGGCAATCTGGCTGATATCACCGTCAGATCCTTGGAAGTGTTAGCAAGCTGTGACGTAATAGCATGCGAAGATACCCGCACTAGCCGCAAGCTTTTGGATCGATATCAAATCACTACCAGAACCGTTGCTTATCACGAACATAATGCTGAATTTGCCAGCGGTAAAATTATCGAAGCACTGAACGAAGGCAAGACAATTGCGCTCATTTCAGATGCAGGCACTCCGCTTATATCTGACCCGGGATTTCGCGTTGTTAACGATGCTATTGCCGCCGGACATAAGGTTATTCCCGTTCCCGGTGCTTCATCTGTTTTAACCGCGTTGATGGCAGCAGGATTACCCACGGATAGTTTTTACTACGCTGGGTTTTTGCCAAACAAAGAAAAAGCACGGACTGATCGTCTCAAGGAGTTGGGGGCAATTAAAGCAACATTGATTTTCTTTGAATCTCCTCATCGCATTACAGCAGCTTTGAAAAATGCTACATCGGTTTTAGGTGATGACCGGGCGGCTTGTATTTGCCGCGAACTTACCAAAAGCCATGAGGAATTTGCCAAGGGTAGCTTAAAAGAGCTTTACGAAACCTTTGAAGCGCGCAATGTCAAAGGTGAAGTTGTGTTGGTGATCGCACCGCCACAAGAGGAAGAAATTGACCTTGATGAAGATATCACGCCGCTTTTGACGAAACTCGCATCCGAAATGTCGACAAGTCAGGCAGCCAGCGAAGCTTCACGCATTACCGGCCGATCACGCAAAGATCTTTACCAGCAACTGTTAGCGCTTAAAAGTGATACCGATATATGAACGACCGATCAGCGATAAAGGCCCGCCGTAAAGCAAATTTAAAAGGTCATTTCGCTGAATATGTCGCCGCTGCATACTTAACTCTAAAAGGCTACCGCATCGCCAATTTGCGATACAAAACAAAAAGCGGCGAAATCGATATCATTGCCCGAAAGCGTGATCTGGCGATTTTTATCGAAGTTAAAGCGCGTGCAGATGTACAAAAAGGTGTTGATGCCGTCTCCTACCAATCACAATCCAGAATTAAGAACGCCAGCGATTTATGGCTCGCTAAACAAAAGAACCCTCATCTGATTTCGCAAAGATATGACATCATTGTGATCCGCCCTTGGCAATTACCGGTGCATTTTTTGGATGCTTTTTAAACTGGTCTATTGAAATCAACATCCATTTGACCCTATCTGGGGAGACAATAAGGAATTCACCCATGGCACAAATTAAAAATGTCGCGATCCAGATGGATCATGTTTCAACAATCTCTATCGATGGCGATACGACATTTGCACTTTCTCTTGAAGCGCAATCGCGTGGATATAATCTTTTCCATTATACGCCGGACCGTTTAAGCCAACGCGATGGGAAAGTTTATGCAAGCATGGAAGCCATGACATTGCGTGATGTTGAAGGCGATCATTTCACGCTTGGCGAACGCAAAAGAATACCTTTGGAAGACATGGATGTTGTGCTTTTGCGTCAGGACCCGCCATTTGATATGAATTATATCACAAGCACACATTTGCTTGAGCAAGTCCATCCAAAAACGCTTGTGGTCAATGACCCTGCTTGGGTTCGCAATTCGCCTGAGAAGATCTTTGTGACTGAATTTGCTGACCTAATGCCTAAAACGCTGATCACCAAAGACGCGGAAGAAATTGCCGCCTTTAGAGAAGAAGTCGGTGATCTGATTATTAAACCACTTTACGGAAATGGCGGCGCGGGCGTCTTTCATCTTCGCTCAGATGATAAAAACTTGTCATCGCTTCTTGAAATGTTTGGCGATCTTTATCGCGAACCCTATATCGCACAGCAATACCTACCACAGGTTCGTGCGGGCGATAAACGCATTATCTTGATTGAAGGTGAAGCGGTTGGCGCGATTAATCGTGTACCAGCGGAAGGTGATGCACGATCCAACATGCATGTTGGTGGACAAGCAACCGCCATTGATTTAACCGATCGTGACAAAGAAATTTGTGATCGCATTGGACCTGCACTTCGCGAACGTGGCTTTACCCTCGTAGGTATTGACGTGATTGGCGACTACATGACCGAAATTAATGTAACGTCTCCAACAGGTGTGCGAGAAGTGAAAAAGTTCGGCGGTGCAGATATCGCAAGCCTGTTCTGGGACGCGGTTGAAAAGCGTTTTGATCAATAACGCCTTAAATTTTGTTCCATAGATGTTCTAAATAAACAAGCAAATACAACCAGATACAACTTAAAGTGCGCTTATCTCGCATTTTGTTCTTATAATGTTCTTGTTAAATACACTTATATGTGCGTATATTTGAGTTATATTCGCGTAAATAGTGTATCGAGAACAACATGGTTTCCCACGTCAAAACAGTTGCCTTTCAGGGCATTGAAGCTTTGCCAGTTGATGTGCAGGTGATGATTGCGCCGGGCAAAATCGGCATGCAGATTGTTGGGCTGCCAGATAAAGCGGTGGCTGAAAGCCGCGAACGAGTTCAAGCCGCACTTCATGCATCTGGCTTGGCGTTACCTGCGAAAAAAGTCACCATCAATTTGGCGCCGGCGGATCTACCCAAGGAAGGTTCGCATTTTGATCTACCCATTGCATTGGGGTTAATGGCTGCATTGGGTGCAATTCCATCAGATGCATTACAAAACTATGTGGTATTGGGTGAATTAGCGCTCGATGGCACCATTTCTCCTGTCGCTGGTGCACTGCCAGCAGCGATTGGTGCAAATGCGATGGAACGCGGATTAATCTGCCCGCACGGTTGTGGTTCGGAAGCTGCATGGGCAGGCGAAGACATGGATATATTAGCGCCGCAAAGCTTAATCGCAGTCGCCAATCATTTTCGCGGCACGCAAGTTCTAACGCGGCCCAAACCTACCCGACATGAAGCCGCAAAGGACTTGCCTGATCTTGCAGATATTAAAGGACAGGAGACAGCAAAGCGCGCGCTTGAAGTTGCAGCCGCTGGTGGGCATAACCTTTTAATGGTTGGACCGCCAGGTTCGGGGAAATCAATGCTTGCGGCAAGGCTTTCATCCATCCTTCCACCATTGTCGCCAGCTGAATTGCTGAGTGTTTCCATGGTGCATTCGATTGCAGGTCAATTATCAGGCGGAAAGCTCACAGATCAGCGCCCGTTTCGTGCACCACACCATTCTGCAACCATGGCAGCGATGGTTGGCGGCGGGGTCAAAGCAAGACCTGGTGAAGTTTCCATGGCACACAAGGGCGTGCTTTTTCTTGATGAATTTCCTGAATTTTCCCCGCAAGTGCTTGATTCACTTAGACAGCCATTGGAAACATCAAACTGCATCATCGCGCGCGCTAATCACCGAGTAAATTACCCGGCCGATATTCAGCTCATTGCGGCCATGAACCCTTGTCGTTGCGGCATGGCAGGGGAGCCGGGACATACATGCGCGCGCGGACCACGCTGTAAAACAGATTATCAAGGACGGATTTCCGGTCCACTTCTTGACCGGATTGATTTGCGAATTGATGTGCCGGCGGTAACAGCGATGGATCTTATTCAACCCAAACCCTCAGAACCAAGTGAAAATGTTGCTTTAAGGGTGTTACGTGCGCGTAATATGCAGCTTGAACGATACCGCAATTTGGGATTTCCTGAAATAACGTTAAATGCCAGATGCCCCACAGCCCAAATTGAACAGGTGGCGAAAATGGATCAAGAAGGCTCAGCATTGCTTAATGAGGCTGCGCAGAAAATGTTGTTTTCAGCGCGTGCATATCACCGTGTGTTAAAAGTTGCGCGCACTTTGGCTGATCTGGATAATTCAATTGTGGTCAAACGCATCCATTTAGCCGAAGCTATATCCTACAGGATTGCTGGTGAGCGTTTGATGGAAAACGCGTAAACGAGGTAGAACGAGATGTGTTAATTCACACCGGTGGATCCAAACCCACCTGCGCCGCGATCAGTTTCGCCGAGCTCGTTTGTTTCGATAAGCTTTGCTTGGGTCACGGGAGCCACAATCATCTGCGCAATGCGCATGCCGCGGGTGATTTTAAAATCCTCAGTTCCGAGATTAATCAAAAGCACTTTAATCTCGCCGCGATAATCACTGTCGATTGTTCCGGGTGTGTTTAAACAAGTGATCCCGTTTTTAAACGCCAATCCGGAGCGCGGTCTAATCTGCACTTCAAACCCTTGTGGGATCTCAAAGATTAAACCTGTTGGCACAAGAGCACGCTCGTTTGGCGCAAGCACTAGGGGGCTATCTCCTAAAACCGCTGATCGGATATCCATACCCGCTGAACCCTCAGTTTCATAAGAAGGTAATTCAAGCCCGTCGGCGTGATCTAAGCGCTTAATATTTATCGTCGGGCCCATGTTTGATTATCCTTCCTGCACAATTCCTTCATAGATTTCTCTTTTCTTCTCTCACGTCAATTGCATCTTTCTTGCCGAGACGCTAGAAGTTCGCTCAATCAACAGGATTTCATGTATTATGCCCGAAACGCTTTCAGAAGCGGTGGCACGCCGCCGAACATTTGCGATTATTTCTCACCCCGATGCTGGTAAAACAACATTGACTGAAAAGCTGCTGCTTTTTGGTGGCGCCATTCAGCTTGCTGGTGAGGTTAAAGCGAAAAAGGATCGCATTCAAACGCGTTCTGACTGGATGAAGATTGAGCGCGAACGCGGTATTTCTGTGGTCACATCGGTGATGACATTTGAATATGACAACCATGTTTACAATCTACTGGATACGCCTGGTCACGAAGATTTTGCCGATGATACTTATCGCACGCTTACCGCGGTTGATGCGGCCGTCATGGTGGTTGATGCTGCCAAAGGTATTGAGCCACGTACGCTCAAATTATTTGAAGTTTGTCGACTGCGCGATATTCCGATTATCACCTTTGTCAATAAAATGGATCGCGAAGCACGCGATACATTTGAGATCTTAGATGAGATTGAAGAAAAGCTAGCGCTTGATACAGCGCCCATCACCTGGCCAATTGGGCAAGGTAAAACCTTCTCTGGCACTTATCATCTGGCTGAAAATCGTGTTCGCCGTAATGATAGCGAGGAAGAAACAACACCCGTTAACGGACCAGAAGCTGATGGTGCGTCGGGGCTTCTTCCAGAGCATGAACGCGAAGCATTTGTCGAAGCTTGTAGCCTAGCCATGGAAGCCTGTAATCCATTTGATCAAGAAGCGTTTTTAGCCGGGCATTTATCGCCGGTGTTTTTTGGATCAGCGCTGCGCAATTTTGGCGTCCGCGATTTGATCAATGCATTGGGCAAACACGCACCTCCCCCGCGGTCACAAGTTGCTGATACGCGCACAGTTGAAGCGACAGATGAAAAAATGTCAGCGTTTGTGTTTAAGATCCAAGCGAATATGGATCCAAACCACCGAGATAGAATTGCATTTGTGCGCGTTTGTTCAGGCCGTTTAAAGCGCGGCATGAAGGCGCGTTTGGCGCGGACTGCTAAACAAATGAGTTTATCCGCACCGCAATTCTTCTTTGCCTCCCAACGCCAATTGGCCGATACCGCTTATGCCGGTGATGTGGTTGGCATTCCAAACCACGGAACATTGCGTATTGGTGATACACTCACCGATGGTGAAGCGCTTGTCTTCCAGGGTGTACCGAACTTTGCGCCAGAAATTTTGCGTCGTGTACATTTAGAAGATGCAATGAAAGCCAAAAAGCTCAAAGAAGCATTGCAGCAAATGGCTGAAGAAGGCGTAGTTCAACTGTTCATCCCTGAAGATGGTTCGCCTGCAATCGTTGGCGTTGTCGGCGCTCTGCAGCTTGATGTTCTGAAAGAACGTTTGAAGGTTGAATATAATCTGCCGGTGAGCTTTGAAATGGCGCGTTTTGCCGTTTGTCGCTGGATTTCAGCTGAAAATGACAATGATCTTGATAGTTTTATTTCAAATCATCGCGGAGATATCGCACGTGATTTGGATGGTGATCCGGTCTTTATGGCTAGTGATGCATTTTCACTAAATTACGAAGCTGAACGAGCACCCGCCATTCGGATGATTGATATCAAAGAATATCAAACGCAATAAACTTAGATAAAATCAGATTTTGAACCTCGTAATGAGGCTAGAACAACCTTATCTGTTAAGGCATGAAATTAGAAAAACAAAGCTCGTTGGCAAGCCCATATGATGCTTTGATGGCGCAGGAAAAAGGAGACTAAAAATGTCACTTCGAATTAATGATACAGCACCAGATTTTACCGCGGAAACCACACAAGGCACAATCAATTTTCACGATTGGATTGGTGATAGCTGGGCTGTGATGTTCTCGCACCCTAAGGATTTCACGCCTGTATGCACAACCGAACTTGGCGCCATGGCAGGTGTTGCTGGTGAGTTTGAAAAACGCAATGTAAAAATCATCGGTATTTCTGTTGATCCAGTTGATAGCCATGTGAAATGGAAAGCGGACATTAAAACAGCTACCGGTCATGATGTTGATTATCCGTTGATCGCTGATAGCAAGCTTGAAGTTGCCAAAGCATTTAACATGTTGCCAGCATCGGAAGGTGACAGCTCAGAAGGCCGTACACCTGCAGATAATGCAACAGTAAGAACTGTGTTTGTGATTGGTCCTGATAAAAAGATCAAGTTGATCCTGACTTACCCAATGACAACAGGCCGTAACTTCAACGAAATCTTGCGCGCGATTGATTCCATGCAGCTCACTGCAAATCATAAAGTGGCGACACCTGCAAACTGGCAGCAAGGTGAAGATGTTATCATCACACCTGCGGTTTCCAACGAAGAAGCTACAGAAAAATTTGGTGAATTTGAAACAGTTCTGCCTTACCTTCGTAAGACAAAGCAGCCTAAATAGGCTGACAGCATCGATACAAAAAGCGGCTCATTCTCAGAGCCGCTTTTTTTATGTTTAAACGAAATTGCCAGATCTTAAATCGCGCATTGCCTGATGAATTTCTTCCTGAGTATTCATCACAATTGGACCATGCCACGCCACCGGCTCTTCAATTGGTTTACCAGAAACCAACAAGAAGCGCATGCCCTGCTCACCCGACTGCACTGTGATTTCATCGCCCTTATCAAATACAACAAGCGTGCGATCACCACTTAAGTCTCGAAGGTGAACTTCTTCCCCGGCGATTTCTTTTTCGACCAACACACCAAACGGACGCGATGCATCACGGAAGGTGCCCGAACCTGCAAAAATGTAAGCGAAAGCTGATTTATAAGTATCAATCTTAAATCGCTTCTTTGTCAGCGGTGGGACCGATATATCTAGGAAAGTCGGCTCTGCTGCCACGCCATCAACGGGACCAGTTTTGCCCCAGAAATCGCCAATGATCACGCGGGCGGCCGTACCATCATCATCGATCACAGTTGGAATTTCTTTCGACGCAATATCCTGATATCGCGGATCCGTCATTTTCAAACTAGAGGGCAAATTGGCCCAAAGCTGAAAGCCATGCATCTTTCCATCCGCATCACCATGCGGCATTTCCTGGTGCATGATACCACGTCCAGCGGTCATCCACTGAACATCACCGGCACCCATTTCACCGCGATTGCCCAAGCTATCGCCGTGCTCAACAGAACCGGCGAGCACATAGGTGATTGTCTCAATTCCACGATGGGGATGCCAGGGAAATCCGTTTTGATATTTTGCTGGATCATCATTGCGAAAATCGTCAAATAACAAGAACGGATCCGCAAGCGTTGGGTCCTGAAATCCAAATGCACGATGAAGATGAACCCCTGCCCCTTCCATAGTTGGAATGGCTTGCGATTCAGATTTAATAGGTCTGATAGACATGATCTTAATCCTCACATTCTTGGGCTTGTTAAAAAGCCTTGATATGCGTCCAATATAGACCTATTCGAGCCAGCAACAAGCAGCGGACTTTACGACAATTTGTGTCTGAAATTGCAACAATCAGAGATACTAGTTCGACAATTCGCCGAGCGGAATAGCCGTTTCATCCTTCACTTCTTCCATAATGAATGAAGCGGACACATCTGCAAGTGGCACTTTTTTGATTAGTTTTTGATACAATCTATCATAGGCTTTTACATCGCTAACGCGTGCGCGCAGCACATAATCGATCTCACCGGATGTACGATAAAACCCGACAACTTCTGGCATCGGCATCACTGTTTTGCGCAATTGTTCAAACCAATCCGTATCGTGGTTAGCTGTGCGAATGAAAATTAACACCGACAAACCACATCCGGCGAGTTCTGCATCTAAAACGGCAACACGTGCCTTGATGATGCCACTAGCTTCCAACTGCTTGAGCCGACGCCAACATGTGTTGCGCGGCATGCCAATACGTTCAGACAATGCTTCAACCGATAATGAGGCATCTTTCTGCAACTCGCTCAATATCTGAGCATCATAGTGATCTTTGTAACCCATAACGGGATGTATATCCCATTATTTAGCAAAGTAAAGAGAATTTTGAGACAACAATTTGCGAGTTTGATGCCATAATATGAAAAATAATTAACGGAGCATCTTATGAAAACTGGCATTAAAACACTTTTTACTGAGCACCCAAATTCGGTTGATGAGAGTTATTTTGAGCATATGGCATTTGCAGGCAAGTTTTCGTTTAAACTGTTTTTAGCTGCGGGCGCTGCACTTATTCACTCGATCTTGCCATTCATGTTTGAAAAAACCGCTGGCAATATGATCAAAGAAATGTATGCGCGTATTCACAATCGTTAAGATCGAATTTCGGCTACACAACGATCTCAGCTAGCTTTTGTGAGATAAGCTTACCAAGGCGCATTGCAACATCGTCTTTAGATAAATCAGGCCATGCATCCACCCCATCATGGCCGACAATGCGTACTCTATTGCGATCACCACCCATTATGCCAGTCTCGGGTGACACATCATTTGCAACAATCATGTCCGCACCTTTGCGCTTTAGCTTTGCGGTGGCGTTATCAATTAAGTTTTGCGTCTCAGCAGCAAATCCAACCACAAGTGCTGGCCGCTTCGCATGATGACCAACCGTCTTTAAAATGTCCGGATTTTCCACCAAATCAAATGTTGGAACGGATTGTCCTTTTTTCTTTTTGATCTTCTCACCTGCGGCCCCGGCAACGCGCCAATCCGCAACAGCTGCAACCATCACAGCAATATCGCAAGGCAATAATTGCAGCGCAGTATCGAGCATTTCTTCAGCGCGCTCGATCTTGATCACATCTACACCCACCGGATCAGGAATATTCACCGGACCCGAAATAAGTTTCACGCTTGCGCCAAGCTCTGCGAGCGCAGCTGCAATCGCATGACCCTGCTTACCCGACGAACGATTGGCGATATAGCGAACCGGGTCAATTGGCTCATGCGTGGGTCCTGAAGTAACAATCGCTGTTTTTCCCAATAACGGCTTTGGGCGATCATCTAATATGTCAATCATTTTGGCGATGATAGACATTGTCTCTGACAAACGGCCTTTGCCAGCCTCTCCGCTTTCCGCCATTTCACCAGCTTCCGGACCGATGAAATGAATACCATCTTCTCTCAGTGTTTTGACGTTTCGTTGCGTTGCCTTGTTGTGCCACATATGCGGGTTCATTGCAGGCGCGATCAGGACAGGTTTATCTGTTGCAAGCAGGACTGTGGACGCAAGATCATCCGCGCGCCCATGCGCCATTTTCGCCATCAAATTTGCGGTTATTGGCGCAACAACAATCATATCGCATTCGCGGGCCAATCTGATATGCCCAACATCCTGCTCGTCTTCACGCGAAAACAATTCGGTATAAACATGATCTGCGGTTAACGCACCAACGCTTAGAGGCGTGATAAACTCTTGCGCGGATTGGGTCATGATCGGTCGCACCTTCGCGCCGCGCTCCCGCAAACGCCTGATGAGATCAAGCGTTTTATAGGCGGCGATACCACCAGATATAATGAGCAATATTTGCTTTCCATCCAGCACCTCAGAGCTAAATGGATTAAGGCGCGGTACGTCCACACTTGCCGGTTTTGGCAAAGATGTATCTTGCTGATCAAGGCTTGCAAGAATGAGGCGCATTTCCTCTTCCATAGAATGCCCGTTTTGCGCTGCGCGCTCACGCAAGTTTTGCTTTATATCTTCATCAAGGTTTCGAATTGTTAGACTAGCCACGTGCATTCACCCTATATTTGATATCATTGAAATCAAATATAGTATTAAAACGCAATCATTGCAATCAAACGACCTGATATGCGATATAGACCAGCGTGGCAGCAATTACCCACAGCGCGATACGCCCTGATCTTGAATGCTTAGCTTCTGCGCGACCAATGTTTTCTGCAGTTTCTTCATCGAACCGCAAACCATGCTCGGTCATGTGGGAAATTTCTTCCGACATCTTCTCTGCTTGCTTAGCGATTTCTGGTGCCATACGGCCAATTCTGTGAAGGGCAACAAAGCCATCTTTCACATCATTTGCAATGCGAGCAGGCCCTAAATTTGTTCGGATCCAGTCACTCACAACCCCTTCAGATGCTTTCCACATATTGAAGTTTGGATTAAGCGTTCTTGCAACACCCTCAACCACAACCATGGTTTTTTGCAGCATAACAAGCTCGGATCTGGCTTCCATGTCGAAAAGCTCAGTTACTTCAAAGAGCAACGTTAAAAGCTTTGCCATTGAAATCGTTTCAGCCGACTGGCCATGGATAGGCTCACCAATCGCGCGAATGGCCTGCGCAAAGCTCGCAACATTATGTTTTGCTGGCACATAGCCTGCATCAAAATGAACTTGCGCCACCCGCATATAATCGCGTGTGATAAAGCCAAAAATGATCTCAGCCAGAAAGCGACGTTCTTTAAAGCCGAGACGCCCGACAATTCCCATATCTACAGCGACAATCATCCCATCTGGGTCAACGAACAAGTTCCCCTGATGCATATCCGCATGGAAGAACCCATCTCGAAGAGTATGGCGCAAAAATGACTGGATCAGTGTTTCAGCGAGCGCGTTTAGATCGTGCCCAGCTGCTTTAATCGCAGCAACATCGGACATCTTAGTGCCATCAATCCATTCCATCGTTAGGACATCGCGACCTGTGCGCTCCCAATCGACCTTTGGTACGCGAAACCCCGGATCATTTTCGGTATTCTCAGAAATCTCCGAAAGAGCTGCAGCTTCGAGGCGCAAATCCATTTCGATTTTTGTGGTTTGTTCAAGCGTGCGCGTGACTTCAATGGGCTTTAAACGACGAGATGACGGAATGAACTTTTCCTGCAATTCAGACACAAGATAGAAAACTTCCAAATCATGCTTGAAACGCTTTCGCACGCCCGGGCGGATAACCTTCACCGCAACTTTCTTCTCATCACCATCTTCAGTGATTATTGCGGGATGCACCTGGGCAACTGAAGCGGCAGCAATCGGCTCATCAATGCTTACATACAAATCATCAATCTTACGCCCTAATGAGCCTTCAATCGCTTCGATTGATTGCGCACGCGGGAAGGACGACATTTGATCTTGCAGCAAACCCAGATCAGCTGCGATATCCGCGCCAACGACATCTGGTCTCGTTGCCAAAAACTGGCCGAGCTTCACATAGGAAGGACCTAGTTTGCCGACACCTTTGGCTAAACGATCGCTACGTTCGGCATTCTTTTTCCGGCGTCTTGCAAAAACCCCAGCCCCACGGCCCAGCCATTTTGCTTCAGGACCCATTTCTTCAGTTAAAAGCTCAGAGATCACACCTTCGCGCACAAGCACCCACCCATCTCGAACGAGACGGAAATATGTCGCTATGGACGTCATTTAGATTTTCCAGCCTGAATGTTGAGCTGCAATGCCGCCAGTATAGTTTTTATATGACACATTGCCAAAGCCAGCGCGCGAGATCATTGCGGCAAAGTCATCTTGGTTTGGGAATTTACGAATTGATTCCACCAAATACTGATAAGGCTCCTGATCACCGGTGATGACACCGCCAAATTTCGGAATAGCGTTGAATGACCAAGCGTCATAAAACTTGTCTAGGATCGGCACATCAACTTCTGAAAATTCAAGCACCAGCAAACGACCGCCACGCTTTAATACGCGATAGGCTTCGCGGAGCGCTTTATCAATGTCCGGCACATTGCGAATTCCAAAGGCAATTGTGTAGGCATCAAAGCTATTGTCCTCAAACGGCAATTCTTCAGCGTTTGCTTCAACAAACTCAAGATTACCAGCTAAGTTTTGCTTTTCAGCGCGCTCTTCACCCACGGATAACATTGAACCGTTAATGTCTAAAACGACACCGTTTGCCTGATTGCCAGATGCTTTTACAATTCGAAAGGCAATGTCGCCAGTGCCGCCAGCAACATCTAGAAACTTATAACCGGGATCTTTACGCGGATTAAGCGTTGTGATCATCGCGTCTTTCCAAACGCGGTGCAATCCACCCGACATGACATCATTCATAATGTCATACCGTTTTGCGACCTTGTGAAACACGTCATTTACGAGGGTTTGTTTCTCACCTTCTTCAACGGATTGAAATCCGTAGGATGTCTGCATGCCGCCTGTTGTTGAAATCCGCTCTGTTGACATGTAAACCTCTTTGATCACCAAACACTTATTTTCTTGATATAGATATAGTCTATCAGCGTGAAAAGCACTATGTGACAATTGAATCCAGATGTTAAATTTTCTTATCTGCAATTTAAGCTGATAATTCAACCCAAAGTCCAATTTATGTCGGCCATCTGACGGAGACCAAATGCCTGAATTACCTGAAGTCGAAACTGTCCGACGGGGCCTTGAACCAGTTATGCATGGCGCAACCATTATCAATGCCGATCAAAACCGACCGGACTTACGCTTTCCTTTCAGTGAAAACTTTGTTGCTCGCATCAAGGATTGCAAAATTACGGATATCAAACGACGCTCCAAATATCTGATCTTTGTTTTAGATAATGATTTAACAATCATCTCCCATTTGGGCATGTCTGGCTCTTTTAGAATTGTTAAAGAGAACAGCGAGGATCAACCCGGTGATTTTGCACATGAAAAATCCAAGGATGGCAAGCACGATCATTTTGTCTTTCATCTAGATAAAAACGGGCATCGGGCAAAAGTTATATATAATGACCCAAGACGTTTTGGCTTTATGCTGCTGGTCCCTTTAAATGAGCTAGATGAGCATGCTTATTTTAAAGACTTAGGTCCCGAACCAACAGGCAACGGCGTAAGCTCAGAATACTTAGCGCAAAAGCTTCAAACAAAAAGCGCTCCGATGAAATCCGTTTTGCTTGATCAGCGGATTATTGCGGGGCTGGGCAATATATATGTCTGCGAAGCTTTGTGGCGCGCGCGGATATCACCAGAACGAAAAGCATCGACATTGGTGACAAAAGGCGGAAAACCATCTGCAAAACTCTCATCGCTTACCACTCATATTCATGATGTTATTGGTGATGCGATACGCGCAGGCGGATCGACCTTGAACGATCACATCCAAACCGATGGCAAGATGGGTTATTTCCAACATCAATTTAATGCCTATGGCCAGGAAGGTGAGCGCTGTCAGCATGAAAACTGCAAAGGCGTGATAGCCAGGATAACCCAAAGTGGGCGATCAAGCTTTTATTGCCCTAAGTGTCAGACATGATTCTTAAAAAAGTTGCTTTTGCAGATTGACCTTTTTCCACTTAACCGCTATACGCCAGCGATGAATAGATGGGTTTGGACCATCAACTAATT
>JAHDEP010000202.1 GCA_020628775.1 Rhizobiaceae bacterium
TGGAACATGATTGTTGAAAGCATCATCGGCACGGTGAAAATCACCTCCATGATTATGCTGGTCGTTCTGGGCGCTTCTTTTTTAAACTTCACCCTCACGGCCGCAGGTCTATCAGGCGAACTAACCAGCTTTCTTGAAGGTCTTGGGCTAAGTCCTCTAGCAACTTTGTTCGTGATTGTTCTCATGTATATCGTGCTTGGCTTTTTCATCGAGACATTGTCGTTGATGGTTATTACCATTCCAATCGTCGTGCCGATCATCATAGGCTTAGGCTTTGACCCGATCTGGTTTGGGATATTGATGATTGTCTTAATCGAAATGGCGCTAATCACACCGCCTGTCGGCCTTAATCTTTACGTCGTCCAGGGAGCACGTAAATCCGGCTCGATGGGCGAGGTCATGATAGGAGCATTGCCGTATGTCTTTGCCATGTTGGCAATGGTTGGGGCTCTCATTGCCTTCCCAAGCCTAGCGCTTTATCTGCCAGGAGCTTTGCAATAAGTTTGTGTATGAGCCATTTGCAAACTAATGCGGTAAATATCGTTTAAGACTGGTAAGGAATAGGCAGCGCTGCACTTCGAGATTTCTTTCTAAGAACTCTCTTGAATTTTGATGTCAGAGAAGATTTGGCCAATCTTTTTTTCTGGCATTAATGCCAGTTAAATCAATCAGCTGCATAGCCAATCCGGCATTTTCACACTCCTGTATAAGTAAGATCAATGTGTTGAGATTCTAAATAACAACAAAAGCGCTTGACAATTGGAACGTTCCAATTTAATTCATATGGAACGTTCCAATTTTAGGGAGAGAAATGGTGACGAATTGGCGAACACGTTCCAAAGCAGCTATTTTGCGAGGGAGCTTTGCGGAGTTGAGAGGCGATCTTAGATGACAAAAGTCGTTTCCGCATCTCAGGCTGTTTCTCATATCGCTGATGGGCAAGTGGTCACTGTTTCATCCTCCTCAGGGTTAGGATGTCCAGATTTTGTGCTCAAAGCGCTTGGCGAACGTTTTGACCGTGAAGGTCATCCCAAAAATATCACCACCATTCACCCCATTGCAGCTGGTGATATGTATGGCATTAAAGGTATCGATCATATTGCGAAACCCGGATTGCTGGATCGAATTTTAGCGGGAAGTTTTCCCTCCGGCCCGTCATCGTTTGAGATGCCGGAGATCTGGAAAATGGTCGTTGAAAACAAGATAGCAGCTTACAACGTCCCATCTGGCATTTTGTTTGATATGCACAAGGATGTAGCCGCAAACCGCCCTGGTGTTTTGACTAAGGTTGGTATGGATACCTTCGCCGATCCTATTCGTGAAGGCTGCGCTATGAACGCGCTTGCCGAGGCCGCACCCATTGTATCTCGCCAAGAATTTGCTGATGACACCTGGTTGCATTTCCCAAACATTGTTCCCAATGTCGCAATCCTAAGGGCAACGACCGCCGATGAGCATGGAAATCTCACCTATGAGCATGAAGGTGCTTATCTCGGCGGGTTAGAGCAAGCGATTGCCGTACGCAATCATGGTGGCGTGATCATCGCGCAAGTCAAACGCGTAACCAATCGTGGCAGCTTTAATCCTCATGATGTGCGCGTGCCCGGACACTTAGTTGATTTCATCGTGGTGGATCCTGATCAGAAACAGACCACAGAGACATTGCATGATCCAGCGATTTCTGGTGAGATTTTGAGACCATTTGATGGCTTCTCAATTCCTGAAATGTCGATTGAAAAGGTGCTGGCCCGACGCGCAGCGATGGAATTAAAAGCCGGACAAACCGCAAATTTGGGTTTTGGTATTTCTGCACAAATTCCGCGTATTTTAATCGAAGAAGGTCATCCGCAAGCAGTGACTTGGGCAATTGAACAAGGTGCTGTTGGGGGCGTTCCGCTAACAGGTTTTGCCTTTGGTTGTGCATCTAATGCTGATGCATACATGCCCTCGCCACAGCAGTTTACCTATTTTCAGGGTGGCGGCTTTGATGTTTCGTTTCTTTCATTTTTGGAGGTGGATATTGAAGGTAATGTCAATGTATCAAAGCTTGGCAAAAAACCTTATCTGACTGCAGGCTGTGGTGGCTTTGTTGATATTGTCTCCAACGCCAAGAAAATCGTGTTCACTGGTTACTTTGAAGCAGGTGCAAAACTTGAAATCTCTGCTGAAGGTTTAAGTGTCCAACAACCCGGCAAATTCACCAAGATGGTGGAGGCGGTTGAGCATGTGACATTCTCTGGCAAGCGCGCTTTAGAACTCGGACAAGACATTCTTTACATCACTGAACGTTGTGTCATTCGCCTTACTGAGCGCGGACTAGAA
This sequence comes from Rhizobiaceae bacterium, assembly GCA_020628775.1. Classification (GTDB taxonomy): domain Bacteria; phylum Pseudomonadota; class Alphaproteobacteria; order Rhizobiales; family Rhizobiaceae; genus Lentilitoribacter. Next base: position 2,323 of record JAHDEP010000202.1, read on the forward strand.
GCTATTGAGATCATGCCGGGTATCGACCCGCAAAGAGACATTGTCAAAGCGTCTTCTGGTCGCGTTCAAATCGCGAAGGATGCAGCGACCATTCCGCTCTCACTATTGCAAGATCAGCCAATGGGGTTGGCGCTATGAGCAAGATAGATCTAACAATCGAAAATCATATCGCGACACTCGTTTTAGATAATCCGTCTAAGCTTAATGCATTAACGCCAGATATGCTGAAGTCTCTGGACGCCTATTGTGATCAGCTTGAATTGGACGATGCAGTGTACGCGGTTTTGCTAACAGGAAACCATCCTAAAGCGTTTTGCGTTGGCGCTGATATCAATGAATGGGCACAAATTTCTCCCAAGGACTTCGCGAGGTCCTGGGTGCGAGGCGGTCACAGAATTTTCGATCGTCTCGCACGGCTATGTAAGCCAACAATAGCGGTTTTAAACGGACATGCTTTTGGCGGCGGTCTGGAACTGGCCAGCGCTTGCGATATCCGCATCATGCATCCAAAAGCGCGCATTGCATTGCCAGAAGCTGGTGTTGGAATTACGCCTGGTTGGTCGGGCACACAAAGGTTGCAACGCCTATTACCCGAGCCAGTTATTAAAGAAATGGCTTTGTTCGGTCGACAAATTGAAGCTGATCGTGCTCTGCAATTGGGATTTGTTGCGGAGGTCAATGAGGATCCGATAGGTGTTGCGAAAGAGTTTTCTGCCAAGGTGTCCACTCTCTCACCTCGAGCCGTTGAAATTACCAAAAACATGATCCATGCCGGAGCGGGTGAAGATACTGGCGCGCTGATTGAAGCGCTCGGCAGCGGCGCGATCGCACCCACAGATGACAAGCGTGAAGGGGTCACAGCCTTTCAGGACAAACGCTCACCGAAATTTTCAGGAAAATAATAATGAAATGTGATGATTACACACTAATTCCAGCCAAAAATGTGCCTAAAGATGACGTGCATATTGTGCGTCACCTGATTAATGGCGAATGGGTTGATAGCGCAGATGGCGCTAAATTTGAGCGTCATTCCCCCGCGCATGGGCATTTGGTATCTTCTATTGCCAAGGGTGGGATTGCCGAAACTGAGGCAGCTATTCAGGCAGCCCGCCAAACTTTTGATAGTCGGACATGGCCCGAAACATCTGGAAAAGAGCGGGCAACACTTTTGCTTCGCGTAGCTGATCTGATTGATCAAAATCGTAGCCGAATTGCCCGCTTGGAAGTGCTTGAAAGTGGTAAACCCATTTCGCAGGCTGAAGCGGAGATTGAAGGTGCGGCGGACCTTTGGCGATATGCAGCTTCTTTGGCGCGGACCCTTCATGGTGACAGCCACAATAGTCTTGGCAGCGATATGCTCGGTATTGTGCTTAAAGAACCTATCGGTGTTGTTTCGATTATTACACCTTGGAATTTTCCATTTCTTATCGTTAGTCAGAAGTTACCGTTTGCTTTGGCAGCGGGATGCACCTCGGTGGTTAAGCCGTCAGAACTAACCCCGTCGACAACAGCGATTTTGGGCGAGCTCTTGATCGAAGCGGGGCTTCCTTCCGGTGTTGTAAATATCGTTCATGGTTTTGGTGATCCGGTTGGTTCCGTGATGACAACTCACGGCGATGTCGACATGGTGAGTTTCACTGGGTCGACGATTGTCGGTAAAGCGATCGAACGAGCGACAGCTGATACGTTGAAAAAAGTATCTTCGGAGCTGGGCGGTAAGAACCCACAGGTTTTGTTTTCTGACGCTGATATAGATAGTGCAATTGATGCCATCGTTTTTGGCATTTATTTCAATGCAGGTGAATGCTGCAATTCTGGATCACGTATTATCGTGCACGAAGATATCGCGCAGGAAGTGACTGCGCGAGTTGTGGAACTAAGTAAGAAAGTTCCATTTGGCGATCCATTGCATCCCGATACAAAAGTGGGTGCGATCATCCACCAAGGACATCAGGACAAAATCGCATCTTACGTTGATGAGGCAAAAGCTGATGGTGCAAAGATTGAATTGGGCGGTGCGCCAATCAAGATCGATGGACTAAAAGGTGCCTTTTATGCGCCAACCGTGGTTTCGAATTTAAACGCAGATATGCCGATTGCCAGCGAAGAGGTCTTTGGCCCGGTTCTATCGGTTCTGACATTCTCGACTATGGATGAAGCCATCGCAATGGCCAATGGCGCAAGTTATGGCCTGTCTGCGGGTGTGTGGAGCGAAAACATTCACACGTGCCTTGAGTTTAGCCGACGCGTGCAAGCCGGCACGGTGTGGACCAATACCTGGATGGATGGATTTCCAGAGCTGCCCTTTGGCGGCGTGA
>JAHDEP010000203.1 GCA_020628775.1 Rhizobiaceae bacterium
CATTTTGAGACTTAAGCTGGGAAACGAGCGCTTTGATCGAGCTCATATTATTTGTCGCGCTGGGATTTTTGATGGCCGCTTTGCTTGGCCTGGTTGTTGCACCCGCAATTTATCGACGTGTGGTTAAGCTTACTGAACGACGCATGCGCGCCACTGTTCCTCTAAACGCTGCTGAAATTAAAGCCGCAAAAGACATGGACCGTGCTGTTTTTGCTGCGGAAAATGCGCGTATATCCGTCGAGCTTAAAAAAGAACGCGAAATGCTGACCGAACAGAAAGCTGGCACTTCTCGTCTTTCAGACACGATTGTAAAGATGCGCAGTCAAAATCAAGAACTGCAAGCAAATGTCGACAGCCTTAAGGAAGATGCGGGTAAACTTCGCTCCAACCTGCGCTCGGAAGAAAGCAAGCTCGAGCAGTCCCGCCAAAGCCTTAAAGAAGCGCAAAAAGCCAATCTGGAAAAAGAAGAGCAAATCCTTGCTTTGATTGATAAGGCAAACCGTTTGTCTACAGATGTTGGTTCTCTCAAAATTGATCTTGCGAGCAAGGATACTGAATCTGAAAATCTTCGCTCAACGATCGATGCCTTACGCAATGAGCATACAAAGCTGCGCAACAATCAAACTGAGTTGGAAAATCGCGCACAAAAAATCGAACGTGAGCTGGAACAAGAAAAATCGCGCGCTGATGGATTAAACAAACGACTAACGACAGCAACTGCAAAACTTGCCAATCGTGATCAAACCATTGAGAACAAGAACAATGAGATCAAACGTCTGAAAGAGCGCGTGAATTCTGTTCGTACAGAAACCACCGAACTTAAGAAAACGCTGAAGTCTAGCGAGACCGAAAGACGAGCGCTGGAACGCCAATTAAATAAAGTTGAGAAGCAACTTTCTAAATATACCGGCAAACCTGCGCCAGATCGCAAACCAAGCGATGTGGCTTCTAAAGCTTCGAAATTAATCCGCAAAGCACCTATTGCTGAAGAAGCTAATGTCGTTGAAAATGAACATGTACCTGTGGAGACAATCGCCAACAAAGTTGAACGACTTCGCACGCGACACAATGATTTAGTTGATCAATTAAAGAAGGAAAGTGCTCCTTCTGATGATCCTGAATTACGTCGTGAACTCGCAGAAATCGCTGCTATGATGATCGATCTCACCGCAGCGCGCGAAGGTCAATCTTCACCTATTCATGACATTTTAGCCGGGCACACACCGATCAAGCCAAAGCGTGGTTTAAAGATAAAACCAAGCCTTGCTGATCGCGCTATAAGACGCGTTGATAAAACAACCAGCGGATCAACCGCTAACTAATTCGCTTTTTTAGGTGCTGCGCTCTGACCAGCCTGCGAAGATCTTTTCCAGCACAACGACAATATAGAATAGCACGATGCCTAGGAAGGCGAGTGCGATTAGAACTGCGAACATTAATGGATAATCCGCGCTGATCTTGCCGCTATCGAACAAGAAGCCTAAGCCTTTACCATGCGGCTGAATAATCTCAACAAGATTAGTACCAATAAATGCAAGCGTAACGGATACCTTCAACGCGCCAAAAAATTCAGGCAGAGTTTTCGGTAATGCAATCTTCCAGAAAATCGTAAACTTGCTCGCGCCGAGCGAGCGAAGAATATCGCTATATTCAGGTTCAAGCGTTGAAAGACCAATAGACACAGATACAGCTATTGGGAAAAACGAAATCATAAACGCCATCAGCACTGTATTAAAATTATCCTGACCGACAAAAATCAGTGCAATAACCGGAACAACAGTTGCTTTCGGGATCGCGTTAAATCCCACAAGCAGCGGATATAACCCTTCACGCATAACACGTGAAAAGCCCATGATCATCCCGATGAGAACACCAAAAATTACAGCTAGCAGAAGTCCTGCAATAGTGCGCCAAAGCGTTTGCCAACCATATTCGAAGAACAAGCCTTTAAATTTCCAAAAGGCTGGACCTAAATCAGATGGCGAGGCCATCTTGTAATTTGGCCAATCATTAAACCAAACGAGCCATTCCCACAGCAGTAGAAACACCAAAATGGCAAAGACGGGTATCCAGAATTGACGAGAGAATAGAATATTCATTATGCCGCCTCGCCTTCATTATTTCGGCCTTGCGCGATCTGAATTTGACGTCGCAACTCAGCTAATAGTTTCGTAGCTTCAGGTGTGTAAAGATCTTCCAAAGTGCGATCCATAGGCAGCGGCCCATCGGCAACAAACTGCGCCGTTGCGGGGCGGCCAGATAACACAACGATCTGATCAGCTAGAAACACACTTTCGCGTAAATCATGGGTGATCAGCAAAGTGGTGACATTTTCTTTCACGCGGATTGAATGCATAATTTGCCACAAATCTTCGCGCGTAAAGGCATCAAGCGCGCCAAATGGCTCATCCAAAATCAAAACTTCAGGTCGATGCACAATCGATCGACAAAGAGATGCGCGTTGGCGCATACCGCCGGAAAGCTCGGACGGCTTTTTATCTTCAAAACCTTCTAATCCCACCATGGAAAGCAGTTCGAGACCGCGGGCTTCTTTTTCAGCTTTGCTTAATTTGTTCGGTACTATTTCTAGCGGCAAAAGCACATTGTCTAAGATTGTGCGCCATTCTAGAAGTACCGGATTTTGAAAGGCCATCCCAACGGTTGCACGTGGGGATTTCACTTTCTCGCCATGCAAATAAACATCGCCCTGATCCGGGATCAACAACCCAGCAATGAGGCGCGTTAATGTGGATTTGCCACAACCAGATGGGCCAACAACAGCGGTAAACGTACCCTTTTGCATTTGCAGTGATAGGTTATTTAACACAGGTAATGGGCCGTCTTTTGTCTTATAAGCATGGGTAACTTGTGACAGCTCAATTTGGAAATTTGAAGAATTCATATTTTGCACTTTTGTAAAAACACATCTCCCCTCGCATTAAGCCATGCGAAGGGAGGTAAAGTCTATAGGTCGAGAACCTACTTCAGCATCAAGCTGCCATCATCTGGCAGATAAGACGCATCGAAATAAAGTGATGCATCACCAACATTTGCAAGGCCCATTGTGCTTTTCAACTGCTCAAGTGCCTCAGCAAAACGTGCTTCATCAATGCTGCCCATACCATTTGCAGCAACATAGTCTGTCATAACATTGGCATCGATTGCCAATTGAAGACGACGTGTTTCAAGCGCAACATCAGCTGCTGGGTTGCGTGTCACCATCATTTTCACAGCACCTTCTGGATCAGCAATAGATGCCTTCCAACCTTTTGCAACAGCGCGCAAGAACCCTGTCACTTTCTCAGGATTAGCTTTTGCAAAATCAGTGTTCACGATGATCGCGTTACCATAAAGTTTAAGGCCATAATCAGCCATCAAAATGGTTGAGATGTCATCTTCAGGCACACCCAAACGAACAAGGTTTAGATAGCTTGAGAAAGAGAAACCTGTCACAGCATCCACTTTACCTTCAGCCAACATCGGTTCACGTGTTGGGAAGCCAACAGGCTCAACTTTAATCTTATCAACATCAAGCGAGTTTGCTGATGCAAATGCTGGGAATTGTGCCCAAGCACCATCTGGTGGCGGTGCACCAAGTGTTTTGCCTTCAAGGTCTTTCGGAGCTGCAATGCCTAAAGATTTACGACCAACAACAGCAAATGGCGGCTTATCATAAACCATCATGACAGCAGTTACCGGAGCACCAGCATTTTCATCCAAAAACTTGGCAAGTGAATTGATATCAGCAAAACCAATTGGGAAAGAACCAGTTGCTACTTTTGGAATAGCATCCAATGAACCTTGACCGGCGGTAACCGTCACATCAAGTTCTTCTTCGCCAAAATAGCCTTTATCAATTGCCACGAAATAAGGTGAACTTGGACCTTCAAATTTCCAGTCCAATGCAAATGGGATTTTCGTTTCCGCAAATGCTGGCGTTGTTAGTGTTGTGCCAATAGTGGCAAGTGTTAGAGCAGCGCCTAACGCAAATTTTTTGAACATTCATGTCTCCATTGAACTTATAGGATTTTATATGTTGTCGTTCAGCCAGTGAATCCAAGGCATCATGAAATATGGTTATTTATTAGTCAAGCTATTCAGATGCTTATTATTTGTTCAAGTGTTTCAAGAAAAAATTGAAATAGTTTTTTGAAAGCCACGATAAAGGCCGCTTTAATTCGCGATCAAATTTCGAATTTATCCGATCAGTTTCATCTGCCGGGCGATTTGCCATAATGCGATGCCCGACGCTGTGGCGACGTTTAGACTATCGAGCCCGCTACTTTGCGCGATTTTAGCTGTTTTAACCTGGCGCATAACAGAAGCTGGCAGCCCCTCACCTTCGGTGCCTAGCAATAAAAGTGTTTTCTTAGCGGGCTTTAATTCATCGATCATCTCTGTGCCATGAGGTGACAGCCCAAAGATCGAATAACCTTTCGCCGTATAATCTGAAATCATCTGTTGAATTTCGATATCTAATTCAAACGGCATGGTCAGTGCAGTGCCAACAGATACCCGAATGGCTTTGCGATAAAGCGGATGGCAGCAAGTCTTATCAAGGACAATCTTATCAACGCCAAACGCTGCTGCATTGCGAAACATTGAACCCAAATTATCGTG
>JAHDEP010000204.1 GCA_020628775.1 Rhizobiaceae bacterium
TTTGGCATTGATCCAGCACCAGCACCGCGTTTGGAAGCTTGGCAGGATGTGTCAGAACGCATCAAATCACCTGAAGGTGAAGTTACAATTGCAATCGTTGGCAAATATACCGGTCTAAAAGACGCTTATAAATCGCTGATGGAAGCGCTTTATCACGGCGGTATTGCCAATAAAGTCAAAGTTAAATTCCAATGGATTGAATCTGAGATCTTTGAAAAAGAAGATCCTGCGCCTTACTTGCAAAAAGTTCATGGCATCTTGGTGCCAGGTGGCTTTGGAGAGCGCGGAACCGAAGGTAAGATCGCAGCAGCTCGTTTTGCACGCGAAAAGAAAGTGCCTTATTTCGGCATTTGTTTAGGTATGCAAATGGCTGTGTTGGAAGCTGCGCGCAATCTGGCTGGCATTGAAGATGCAACATCCAGCGAGTTTGAAAAAGGTGGCACCAGCATTGTTGGCTTGATGACTGAATGGGTCAAAGGCAATCAGCTGGAAAAACGCACCGCAAGCGGCGATTTGGGCGGTACAATGCGCTTGGGCGCATATACAGCCTCGCTTAAAGAAGGCACGCGCATTTCTGATATTTACGGATCGCAAAGCATTTCTGAACGTCATAGACACCGTTATGAGGTTGATGTGAACTATGTTGAAAAGCTCGAAGAATGTGGTTTGACCTTCTCAGGTTTGTCTCCTGATGGCGTGTTGCCAGAAACTATCGAATATGAAGATCATCCGTGGTTTATCGGGGTGCAATATCACCCAGAGCTCAAATCTCGTCCACTTGATCCACATCCGCTCTTTGCAAGCTTTATTGAGGCAGCCTTGACGCAATCGCGCTTGGTTTAAACGCTCAGGTACTAGCGATTTTCATTGAAGAACGTCCCAACCATCCGGTTTGGGGCGTTTTTTTATGACCTATGCTGATTGTTTGAAAGCCAGATCGCTGCCAAAAAGCAATTCCATCTTTGTTTTTCGGATTTGCTCCGACATGAACCCCGCGATCTCCTTTTTTGATCGCAATTGATAGCCATTTTTTCAATAAACTCGTCCCAATTCCGCGGCGTTGCATGATTGGTAGCAAGTTCATATGCATATGCGCGGGGTATCGTGTTGATATCTCTCGATCAACCAGACGCGGATTATGCATCCGATCAATACGAATTTGATCCATCGTCCAGTGATCACGATTTGCAGGATTGGGCGCCTTATATTGATGTCGTAATTTGGGCCACCATTCTAGCTCCAAACGCTTTTCCCAATTTTGTGTATCAAGCGTTCCCACGACATATCCAACAACCTGATCATTATATTCAACGACAATTGCATGTTCGGGTTCTAGGAGAACATAAGGCGCTGAATAGATGTGTCCCATCAATTTTGGATCGTCATAAAGCGCTGTTGCATCACGTCCGTTATCTCCGGTTTGAACGGAAATTTGGTAAATATCGTTTAAATCTTCTGGTCGGAACGGTCTTAGAATATGCATGTGCGCAGCATCTTCTCCAGAAATGGAGTTTCATGAAAGTCTATATATCAGACTAGCACAATGATTGTTTAAAATTCATCCCAGTTTTTACGATCAGAATTTGCTTCTCCTGCCAAGCCAGCAGCAAGTCTGCGGCCAAGGGAGCGAGCAGGGGAGTTTGATGGAGATCGTGACGGGCGATATTGATCATCAACGGGACGAATTGCGCTGTCTTGACGGGATGTTTCAGAACGCTCTTGAAAACCGCGTGGCGCTGAATGCTGATGGCGCTCACTGCTGTTTTCTCGCGAAGAATAGCTATTTCCTTGATTGTAATTTTCGTAAGGACGGCCTGATGTTAGACGAAAACGTTGAATCAAACTTTCAAGTTGGGATGATAAATCAATCAACCCTTCGCAAGACCGATTGGTTTCTTGCACCATTGCCGCGTTTTGCTGGGTAACCTGGTCCATCTGATTAACGGCTGTATTAATCTCCGCAAGCGCTGTTGATTGCTCGTTGGCACCTGTTACGATGGATTGAATAACCTCATTAATCGAGGCAACATTGCTCTCAATTTCGACAAGTGCAGAACCTGTGTCATTGACCAAAGATACGCCTGTTTCAACTTGTGATGCTGATGTATCAATCAATGCTTTAATTTCTTTCGCTGCATTGGTCGTACGTCCGGCAAGTTCGCGCACCTCCTGCGCTACAACCGCAAAACCCTTGCCCGCTTCGCCAGCACGCGCTGCTTCAACGCCGGCATTGAGCGCGAGTAGGTTGGTTTGGAATGCAATTTCATCAATAACTGAGATGATTTGTGAAATCTGAGTGGCGGATTCTTCAATTTTCGTCATAGCATCAATTGCATTGCGGACCACAATGCCAGATTTTTCCGCACCGTTTTTGGTCTCAGATACAATATTGCTAGCTTGATTGGCTTTGTCGGTTGATTGGCGAACTGTTGCTGTCACCTGATCAAGTGCTGCTGCTGTTTGCTCAAGTGAAGCTGCTTGTTGCTCTGTACGGCGGGATAAATCATCAGAGGACGCGTTCACACTATCAGCAGAATGGCGAACCTCGCGAGTTGCTTCAGAAACATCACTCAAAGTGGTAGCAAGTGTTTCAATAGATGTATTGAACGCTGTGCGAATTTTCTCAAATTCCGGCGCAAACTCTGTTTCAATGCGATGTGTCAGATCTCCGCGAGATAATTGCGTTAAACCATCTGATAGTTCTGCAATAAAATGCGAACGCTCTTTTGCCGCGATTGATTCACGCTCTTGTATCGCAACATCTTCATTGGTTTTTGCCAAACGTTCTTGCTCAGCCATTTCCCGTAGGTTCTGGCGCTCAACGGCTGCTTCTTTTAGCTTTGTAACAGATTTTGCAATATCGCCAATTTCATCATCACGCTGCGCAAGCTCAAGTTCCTTGGAATAATCCTCATTGGTCAATAACGCCATGAAGCCTGTGATCTCACCCAGTGGTTTAATCGCTTTTCTGCGAAACATCATCATCCCGAGCAAGACGATTATGATCGAAGCTGCGATAACGCAGTAGATTATGATATCGAAATATAGCGATTTCGATGCCGCAGATTGCTCGGTTTGGGCTAGAGACGAATTTGCAAGTTCAACGAAGTCATTGATCGCAGTTTGTTGCGACTGAAAGGCGTTTAACAATGCGCCTAAAGCGATCTCATTGTCTAAATTATCCGAGGTGCGCAATGACGGGATAAATTCACCATCCAGCGTTTTCCAAAAAGCATCGCTTTTGGGAAGGACATCATCTTCCAATGCTGAGCGCATACCTTCAGGGATATCGCGTCTTTGCCATTGTGAAACCTGACGATCAAATGCGATGCGGAAATTTGATATTTTGGAAATATTCACATCTTGCAGGGTTGGGTGAACATACATCTCATTTGCGAGCATATAAGCTTCACTCACATTCATTTGTGAGGGGGCAATATCTGCCAGCAAGTCCTTACCAGTGACGATTTCCTGATATAAAGGGCCGTTTACGCGTAATTGATGAGAAGTATATTGCTGCGTTGCGACCAGAGCTAAAATGCCAAGGATCACAATTGTTGCGAAAATACCAAGTTGTCCTGCGATTGTCTTCGTCATAATTTCAATCTGTCTGCATTCAATCAATCGAGCTGTTCAATAATTTTCATAACTACGAACACACGATTCCATTCGTTACAGCTATTTTTATGCGCCGAAGCTTACGCAAGGGTGGATTTTGAACGCGCACAGAGCTGTAATCATTGTGTCAAATAAGGCTGATAAATGATGCTAAATCGGAAAAATGAGGGAGAATTAGCTCTCAATCTTGCATTTTTGGTACTTATTGCTATGACACAATTCATAATCTCCCAAGTTAACAAACGACCGATGACAGTTTTGCATAAATAATCTCGTTTATTGACGCTAAATCCAAAAAGGAAAACGACACATGACATCCATTGTGGACATTAAAGCCCGCGAAATCATTGATAGCCGAGGAAACCCAACTGTTGAAGTTGACGTTACACTCGAAGATGGTGCGTTTGGACGCGCAGCTGTGCCTTCAGGTGCATCAACTGGTGCGCACGAAGCTGTTGAGCTACGCGATGGCGGGTCACGTTATTTGGGTAAAGGTGTTCAAAAAGCTGTTGGCGCTGTAAACGGTGAAATCTACGACGCTATTATCGATATGGAAGCTGAAGAGCAAATCGCAATCGATAAAGCGATGATTGATCTTGATGGTACGCCAAATAAAGCGCGCTTGGGTGCAAATGCTATCCTGGGTGTCTCACTTGCAGTGGCAAAAGCGTCAGCTGAATCTTCGCGTTTGCCGCTTTTCCGTTATGTTGGCGGACCAAGCGCACACGTTTTGCCGGTGCCAATGATGAACATCATCAATGGTGGTGAGCATGCTGATAACCCAATCGATTTCCAAGAGTTCATGATCATGCCTGTTGGCGCTGATACATTGTCAGACGCTGTTCGCATGGGTTCAGAAGTGTTCCACACTTTGAAGAAAGAACTTTCTGCAGCTGGTCACAATACAAGTGTTGGAGACGAGGGTGGTTTTGCACCAAATATCGAAAGCGCACCTGCGGCTCTTGATTTCA
>JAHDEP010000014.1 GCA_020628775.1 Rhizobiaceae bacterium
GTTTGGTTCATTGTAATTTATTCAGTCACAACTTTGACCATGGTTGCAACGCTTGATTGGCGTCTTGCGGCATTAGTGGCGGTTTGGATTTTATTATTTGTGATTATCGCGCGTTATCTTGTGCCGCGGGTGAGACGCAGTGCTCGGACAATGGCTGAGAAAAGCTCCATGTTGAACGGTCGCGTAACCGATAGTTATAGCAATATTCAAACCCTAAAATTGTTTGCCAATGATGAGGAAAATGATCATTTCCTGAAAGACGGGGTCAAACAGTTTATCGCCGCGTTGATTATCTTTACCCGCAATATCACAACAGTACGTCTGACACTTGCGATTTTATCGGGTTCGATGATCTCTTTAATTGCCGCTTTGTCGATTGATCTTTGGCTCGCTGAACTCATTACAATTGGTGAAGTTGCTTTTGCGCTGGCGCTCATGCTGCGACTAAGTTTGCTGATGGGGCGGCTGATGACGCAGTTGAATTCTCTTATGCGAAATTATGGCACGATCCAAAATTGCGCTGAACTTATCTCAAAGCCGATTGGATTGCTTGACAAGCCATCTGCACCAGATCTTATAATCAAAGATGCGTCAATTGAGTTTGATCAGATCCATTTTGACTACTTAGAAGATAAGCCCGTTATCAAAGATCTATCTCTATCCATTAAACCAGGTGAGAAAATAGGCATTGTAGGCCCATCTGGGGCGGGTAAATCGACATTGGCGAATTTGTTGTTGCGGTTCTTTGATGTGGAGCAGGGCGCCATCCGAGTTGATGGACAAAACATTCAAGATGTAACGCAGCGCTCGCTTCGAGCTCAGATTGGTGTTGTGACACAAGATACAGCACTTTTGCATCGTTCTATCCGCGATAATATATTGTTCGGCCGCGCTGATGCTGATGAAAAAGAGCTGCTGAATGCAATCGAACAAGCGCAAGCGACTGAGTTCATCGATAATCTTGAGGATTATAAAGGTCGCCGCGGGTTAGATGCGCATGCTGGTGAGCGTGGTGTTAAATTATCCGGTGGGCAGAGACAGCGAATAGCGATTGCACGGGTTATTTTAAAAGATGCCCCGATATTGGTGCTGGATGAAGCGACTTCGGCGCTTGATTCTGAGGTTGAGGCTATCATTCAAGTGCATTTAGAAGAATTGATGGAGGGCAAAACCGTTATTGCAATTGCCCACCGACTTTCAACGATTGCTAAAATGGATCGCCTTGTTGTGCTTGATCAAGGTCGGATCGTTGAAAATGGTACGCATGCCGAATTATTGAGAAATGACGGGCTTTATGCGCGCTTATGGTCCAGACAATCCGGCGGTTTCATCGCATCAGAATAATATGAATTGATTTTGATTCTCTGGTGGGCGGAATTTGCGGCATAAACAGCCCCTGAATTGGAGTTTTCCACTGACAGAAACGTCTGTTGTGAATTTGATCGCTTTTTTCCCGCGACAATGTGCCATCCTTTGCGGGTTGGGTATGGACTTATTGGGAGAAGGGGCATAGAACGCGCTTAATTGGGTGCCCTCGCGCCGATAGTGTTGATTCATGTCAATTCTTTGACCTTATCAAAATTATCGAGCAAGTTTTTAAGGAGACATTGAACCGTGAGTGAACAAGACAACGGAAAAAATGATCACAACGAGCCAACTCGTCGCGATTTTCTTTATTTATCGACTGGAATGGCCGCAGCAGTAGGTGCTGTTGGTGTTGCCTGGCCGTTTATTGACCAAATGAACCCGGATGCAGCGACACGTGCCGCTGGTGAACCGATCGAGGTCAATGTTTCAAGCTTAGAGCCTGGTGGCCATGTCATCGTTAAATGGCGCGGTAAGCCTTACTTTGTTCGTTACCTAACGGATGATGAAGTTGTTGCTGCTGACGAATTAACTGCAGGCGATATGAAAGATTACGCTCCTGTTGATACGCGTTTGGGCGGTCCAACAGATGAAGCAAAAAAATGGGTCGTCGTATCTGCAAACTGTACGCACCTTGGTTGTGTGCCTCAAGTTGTTGATAGCAAGCCTGAAGGTTGGGCATGTGCATGTCACGGTTCTGTTTTTGATACAACAGGTCGTATCTTGCGTGGTCCAGCTGCTGTTAACTTGCCAAAACCACCTTACGTTTTTGCAAACGAAACAACGCTCGTTATCGGCACAGATCAGGCATAAGGGGAGATATTTATGAGTGGAAATCATTCAACATATGAACCAACAAGCGGTTTAGGGAAATGGGTCGATAGCCGTCTTCCATTGCCACGTTTGGTTCACGATAGTTTCGTGTCCTATCCAGTGCCGCGAAACCTAAACTATGCCTACACATTTGGTGGCATCTTATCGATCATGTTGGTCGTTCAGATCATCACAGGTATCGTACTTGCAATGCATTATGCAGCTTCAACAGAGCTTGCATTTAACTCAGTTGAAAGCATCACACGTGATGTGAACTACGGCTGGTTGTTGCGTTATATGCACGCAAACGGTGCTTCGTTCTTCTTTATTGCTGTGTATCTGCACATTGCTCGCGGCCTTTATTATGGTTCATACAAAGCACCTCGCGAAATCCTCTGGATTTTGGGTGTTGTTATTTACCTTCTTATGATGGCAACAGGCTTCATGGGTTACGTTCTTCCTTGGGGACAGATGTCTTTCTGGGGTGCGACAGTGATCACCGGCTTCTTTACAGCCTTCCCAGTGATCGGTGAGCCTATTCAGCAATTGCTACTTGGTGGTTTTGCGGTTGATAATCCAACACTAAACCGTTTCTTCTCACTTCATTACCTATTGCCGTTTATGATCGCAGGTGTTGTTGTCCTTCACGTTTGGGCGCTTCATGTAACTGGTCAAACAAACCCAACAGGTGTTGAAGTTAAGTCGAAAACTGACACACTTCCATTTACACCATTTGCAACTATTAAAGATGCACTTGGCATGGTCGTGTTCTTGTTGGTATTTGCATATTTCATCTTCTTCATGCCTAACTTCCTAGGCCATGCGGATAACTACATCCCAGCTGATCCATTGGTAACGCCTGCACACATTGTTCCTGAGTGGTACTATCTTCCATTCTACGCAATCTTGCGTGCGGTCACATTTGATCTGAACCTTATTGTATTTACGATCGATTCTAAATTGGGTGGCGTATTGGCGATGTTTGGTTCAATCATCATCCTGTTCTTCTTGCCATGGCTTGATACATCTAAAGTGCGTTCTGCAGTTTATCGCCCTTGGTACAAGTTGTTCTTCTGGATCTTCGTATTCAACGCAATCTTGCTAGGTTGGCTTGGTGCGAAACCTGCGGAAGGCATTTACACAGTATTGGCTCAGGTTGGTACAGCTTACTACTTTGGTTTCTTCATCATCATCATGCCGCTCCTTGGCTTGGTCGAGACTCCAAAGCGTTTGCCAAACTCAATTACCGAAGCAGTTCTTGCTAAAAGTGGATCGGGGGCTGGAAAGCCTGATGAGGCTGTTGCCTCTGCCGAAACACGCGGTTAGTCGACGACAGATAAGGATTAAAGTCATGAAAAAAGTTATTTCAACTCTCCTTCTGCCGTTGATGTTGATCGGTTTGGCAGGTGTCGGTGCTGCAAATGCAGCCAGTGGTTATCCAATCAACAAGCCAAAAGAGCTTGATTGGTCATTTGCTGGACCATTTGGCAAATACGATAAAGGCCAGCTTCAACGTGGTTTGAAGGTCTATGTGGAAGCATGTTCTGCTTGTCACTCAATGGATCTTGTTGCTTTCCGTACATTGGAAGCACTTGGTTACTCACGTGATCAAGTCAAATCATTTGCAGCGGAATATGAAGTAGAAGCAGAACCAAATGCAGATGGTGATGTTGAAGATCGTCCGGCTATTGCATCGGATTACTTCCCATCTCCATTCCCGAACAAAGAAGCTGCTGCTTCTGCGAACGGTGGTGCGGTTCCTCCGGACTTCTCATTGCTTGCAAAAGCTCGTTATGTTGAGCGTGGTTTCCCACAATTCGTGTTTGATATCTTCACAGGATATAACGAAGCTGGACCAAACTACATCTATTCACTTCTAACAGGCTACCAAGATGCGCCTGCTGATGTGGAAGTTGGTGATGGTACACATTATAACCCATACTTCATCGCTGGCTCAGCACTTGCAATGGCAGCGCCATTGTCTGACGAGCTTGTATCTTATGATGATGGTTCGCCTGAGACTGTAGATCAATACGCAAAAGATATTGCAGCGTTCTTGATGTGGACTGCAGAGCCACACCTTGAAGAGCGTAAGCGTACTGGTTTTGTTGTGATCAGCTTCTTGTTGATCCTTACAATTCTGGTCTATCTAACTAAGCGTTCAATCTACTCAAGAATTGAGCACTAGGTTTACATAATAGCTTTAAAACGCCGACTTGATTTTTAAAGATTAAGTCGGCGTTTTTGTTTCTAACACCCAATGTATTGGTCAGGAGCACGAGATGAGTGATCTACAATCTGAGCTAAAAAACGCGATTAGAACTATTCCTAATTATCCGCATGAAGGAATTATGTTCCGTGATATTACAACGCTTTTGAGCAACCCGAGCGCATTTAGACGCTCAGTGGATGAAATGGTTCACCCGTTTACAGGTGCTGGAATTTCTCAAGTTGTTGGTATTGATGCACGTGGGTTTATCTTTGGTGGCGCTATGGCGCATCAATTGTCCGCAGGTTTTTTGCCGCTTCGTAAAAAAGGCAAATTGCCTTATGAGACTGTCACCATGAGCTATGCGCTAGAATATGGTGAAGCTGAGCTTGAGATCCACACAGATGCTGTTCAAAAGGGCGAAAAGGTCATTTTAGTTGATGATCTTATTGCAACAGGTGGCACCGCAGAAGCTGGGATCAAGCTGTTGCAGATGCAGGGCGCGGATATTGTTGCTGCGTGCTTTGTGATTGATTTGCCTGACCTTGGTGGTCGTAAGAAGATTGAAGATCTAGGTGTGCCGGTTCGAACTTTAATCGAATTTGAAGGCGAGTAGTTTTTAAAAAGCGCCCACCCGATAATTAGCTACCGTTCGATCCAATTTGTTTTGACGTTTTTCTGCCAAGATGTTTGATGCAGCTCAGGTTCTTTTGCATCAAATTTTGGATAACCCAGACACAGATAACCGGTGAATTGCCAATCATCTGGAACATCCAATATGGAATTCAGCTCGTTGGGGTTTAAAATAGACACCCAGCCAACACCAATATTCATTGTGCGAGCAGCAAGCCACAGATTATGGATGGCAATCACAGTTGAATAAATTAGCGTTTCTGGCATTGTTTGACGACCCAGACCTTTACCCAATTCAGGGTTCAATTCTGTAAAGACTGCCAAATGCAATGGCGCTTCTTTAAGACCCGCCAGTTTGAGATTGTTGTAGTTTTCTAATTCTTCATCTGAATAGACATCAGCAGCTGATGCATTTGAAGATTTGAAGTTTTGATAGACGCTCTTTCTAAGATCATCATTTCCAACTCTTACAAACCTCCATGGGCGGCTATTGCCAACTGAGGGTGCAAGCTCTATCGCATTGAGCAGTAAATCTATCTGGTCATCAGCTATGGGCGTTGTTTGAAAATGTCTGACATCGCGTCGCCACGACAGCAAGTTTAAAAGCGCATCAGTGTCATTTTGATTGAACTTCATTGCCCTTGCGCGATGTGTTAGGTGTTAAACTTAAAGAGCATAACATCACCATCTTGAGTGATGTATTCTTTACCCTCATCACGCGCTTTGCCAGCTTCTTTAGCCGCAGCTTCACCACCGAGTGTAACATAATCATCAAAGGCAATTGTTTGCGCGCGAATAAAGCCGCGTTCAAAATCGGTATGAATAACGCCGGCAGAAGCGGGTGCTTTTGTACCTTTACGAACTGTCCAAGCGCGGGCTTCTTTCGGACCAACGGTAAAGAATGTGATGAGTTCCAAGAGCTCATAGCCTGCGCGGATAAGACGGTCCAAACCTGCTTCATCCAAGCCAAGCTCTTCTAGGAACATGGTGGCTTCTTCGTCGTCAAGTTGAGCAACTTCAGCTTCAATTGCAGCTGAAATAACCACGGTGCGTGCACCTTGTTCAGCCGCCATTTTTGCAACGGCTTCGGATTGTGAATTGCCTTCGCCAGCATCTTCTTCAGCAACGTTACATACGTATAAAACTGGTTTGGATGTTAGAAGATTGAGGCTTTTTAAAATGCGTAAATCTTCTTCGGCAATACCATCGAGCATATGGCGAACCGGTTTGCCATCATTAAGCAATGCAAGCGCATCTTCCATAACAGGCAATAACACTTGAGCTTCTTTATCCTTGCCAGTTGCGCGCTTACGCATTTTTTCAGTCCGCGCTTCAAGGCTTTCAAGATCAGATAGCATGAGTTCGGTCTCAATAGTTTCAGCGTCCGCTACAGGGTCAATCTTACCTTCCACATGGGTGATGTCGTCATCTTCAAAACAGCGCAATACATGCACGATTGCATCGACCTCTCGGATGTTGGCTAGGAACTGATTACCCAAGCCTTCACCCTTTGATGCGCCGCGTACAAGGCCAGCAATATCCACAAATGAGATACGTGTTGGGATCGTCTCTTTTGAACTTGCAATATCAGCAAGTTGATTAAGACGCTTATCGGGAACAGCAACTTCACCAGTGTTTGGTTCAATGGTGCAAAATGGGTAGTTGGCAGCCTGTGCTGCAGCTGTGCGTGTAAGTGCATTGAAAAGCGTTGATTTCCCGACATTTGGCAGACCAACGATACCACATTTAAATCCCATAGAAGCGTTCTCTCATGTAATGAAAATAATAAGGAGGCTATGGGGGAAACCTTGCGCTTGGTCAAGGGTTTCTGCAAATATTCGGCTGAATGTTGATGTTCAGCAATAAATTATCCCCGCCATGCATGGAGCAGGGCAGGGATAAGAGATTTTCGTGCTTAGTGACAAGCAGGACGCTTACCTGGCAACAATACTTTGTCGATCACGTGGATCACGCCATTGTCGGCTTTGATGTCTGCGATCACAACATTTGCTGTTTGCGGTGTGCTGTCGCCGATTGTCACGCCAGATGCGCTTTTTGTTACACAAAGGCGTTTGCTTGCAAGAATTGGCTTGATGTAGATTGATTCATGCGGAAGCTGGCCTGATACCAAGCTACGGTCATCAACATGGTATAGAAGAATGTCTGTTAGCTGACCTTTGTTTTCAGGCTTTAAAAGTGTTTCAACTGTGCCTGCAGGTAGCGCATCAAATGCAGCGTTTACTGGCGCAAATACTGTGAAGTGGCCTTTGCCTGCCAATGTGTCAGCAAGACCTGCAGCTTTCACAGCGGCAACAAGAGTTGTGAAGCGATCATCATTTGCAGCGATATCAACAATGCTAGCGGCATTTGCAGCTGTTGCAGAAAGTGCGATTACAGCAGCGGCTGCAGTTCTTTTCAATAGAGTTTTCATTTTAAGATCCTTTATCGTTCGAGGTTATGGGTAAGGCTACGCGAACGAATTTGGATTAGATCATAAATCGAGTGTTTTTCTGATTTTGCATTTAACCTCGCGAAAATGAGGTAGTTTTTGCGTTTTCTGCAAATATATGAAATAAAAAACAAAAACTGAGCGGAACAATGGGGACGGATTTGGATCTATGAAAATTTTGATAAAGACTATTTCATTACTTGCAATAATGACAACGACAGCATTGGCGGATAGCTGTTGGACACATAATGGCTCATTAATGCGTTTACAAGCTGACGGAAATAACCGTTGGTTCTCATATGAAAATCCAAAATCTTCGCTCAGACCATCAGGTGTCCAACCGGGCACTTTGCTATTTAATGGTCAGAATAATGGTGATTGGTATTCAGGTCTCGCGCGCGTATTTTCAAAATATTGCGTCGGTAATCCGCTTGAATACTATGTTGAGGGCCCTGTAAGCCGTAATCCATTGCGTATTACGATGACAGGTACACGCGAAAAATCCAGACAATGTGTGTCAACTGGCGTTATTACTACAGACGTTTTGGTGTTTACTTATTCGCATCAATGCTAGTTGACGAAGGCGATTTAAATTTACTTCTTATCGCCAAGTAGCTTTTTCAGCATTTCGGCCATTGGACCACTTGCTTGTGTGGTTGGCGAGGAACTGCGCGCCTGGTGAATATGAGATTTAGCCTTTGGCTTGTTTGAGCCAGAGGCTTTTTTTACATCATTTTTTGGCTTTGTAGATTGTGATGTTTCGCCAGCAGGATTGAGCGTGAGTGCTATTTTATTCATCAATCCAGCCGCGTCGTCACGCGCCAATAGTTCAATATGTTCAGCTGTGGTTTGTAAAAGCGGGTCTAACCATTCGTAGTCAGCTTTTGCAAAATCGCCCAGCACGTGGGAATTGACCCGCGCTTTATTGCCAGGATGGCCGATACCAATACGAACACGTTTATAATCTTTGCCGCAATGCGCATCAATGGATTTCAATCCATTATGACCGCCATGGCTTCCGCCGCGTTTAATGCGCGTTTTACCCGCGACTAAATCCAACTCATCATGAAAGACAATGACATCGTCCGCTGTCAGCTTGTAAAAGCGCATCGCTTCGCCAACAGCTTCGCCGGACAAGTTCATAAAGGTTTGCGGTTTTAAAATGAGAGCCTTTTCGCCGGCAAGTTTGCCTTCGAAAACTTCAGATTTAAATTTATTCTGAGATTTTGAAAAATTATGGCGGTCGATGATCGCATCAACCGCCATAAACCCGACATTGTGCCGGTGCTTTTGATATTTGGGGCCGGGATTTCCAAGTCCTACGATGAGTAACATGGTGTCAGCCCCAAACTACTTATTCAGAAGCTTCTTCTTCGCCGCCTTCAGCTGCAGCCGCTGCTGCTTCTGCTGCGTCGTCTTCAGCGTCTTGTGCGCCGCCTGGTGAAGCGATAGTTGCAACTGTGAAGTCACGATCAGTAATTGTTGGTGTAACACCTTCTGGCAATGTGATTGCTGAGATGTGTACCGCATCACCAATGTTCAATTCTGCAAGATCAGCAACAAGTGCTTCTGGAATTGAGTTGGCTGGGCAAGATACTTCAACAGTGTGACGTACAATGTTCAATGTACCACCACGTTTGATACCGACACATGTGTCTTCGTTTTCAAACTGTACTGGAACTTCCACAACAACCTGTGTGTTTTTAGATACGCGCAAGAAATCAACGTGCATGACGAAGTCACGAACCGGATCAAGCTGGTAATCTTTTGGAAGAACGTTGACTTTTTCACCGTCGACATCGATCGAAAGAATATTTGTCATGAAGCCACCTGCGTGGATACGCATTGTTGCTTCTTTACGTGAGATAGCGATAGAAACAGGGGACTGTTTATCACCATAAATAGATGCTGGAATTTGACCGTTACGACGAAGTTCCCGGGCGGACCCCTTACCAACCCGTTCGCGCGCAACAGCTTTGAGTGTATCGCTCATAGCGTGTTCCTTACTTTTAATATATGGAGTAGTTTATGCTTGGCCAAAAAGGCGGCTTAAACATCGGACTTAACGTCCGAACCCACGTTGCCTCCAAGGGTGTCTACATGGATGAGCAGCTCTTAGACTATTGTGCTTTGACTTGCAAGTTTTTGTGCTGATTTTATAGCATCAACGAGAGAGCAGCGCTTAATTTAGCGAATATGCCTGAATAAGATCTGCAATACGTTTTCTTTGGCCGCGAATTTCAGACCGTTCGAACTTATTTTGCGCGCGGTTCAATTGTCTGCGATTAGCTGATGCGAGACGCGAGATTTTGCGGTTCATCACATCGCAGTTTCTTTGAGGTTTAAGCTTTTTCACAAGGTTTGCGAGCTTGGTGATGGCTTCTTCTGCAATGCGGACGTGATCTTCCTCATGGCGTTTTACATCTGAATAAAGTGCTTTCCAAAAGATACGCACATTTTCAGGTGCTTTCGCTCGGTCTGTCCATTTTGGAAGTTGGATAGAACTCACCATCGAAAAACTGGTTGAAGAAATATGGCATTTGCCATTTTTGGTAACAAACCTAACCGGGCTTTGTAGATCAAAAGTGGTGTAGCCCGCATGTCCGATCCCGAGTTTGGATCTGGGGCCATTTTGTTGAATGCTCTGCCATATTTGTTCAACGCTTGTACCACCCACATTAAAGGTGCTGTATTTTGTTGAATAGCTGGTCTGCGCATGCGCGGATGCGCTCAAGACAATAAGCAGCATCAAACTCGCAGCGTAGCAATGTCCATAAAACCTTACAAATTTTATGGCTCTAAGCATGGATATCCTAATCAAACAGGCTGGAAACTGACTTCTCTGCAGATGTTCGGTTAATGGCTTCACCAATTAAGCTTGCAGTTTCTATTACTCTAATATTCGGCGCTGCTTGCACTTCTGGTGTTGCGCGAATGGAGTCTGTGATTACCAATTCGCGGAGCTTAGAGTCTGCAATTCTTGCTGCTGCACCACCTGATAAAACACCATGGGTGATATAAGCTGTCACAGAATTCGCACCATTCGCTAGCATTGCATCTGCAGCATTGCACAATGTGCCGCCTGAATCCACAATATCATCTACCAATAGACAATCTTTGCCGGATACATCGCCAATTATGTTCATAACTTCAGATTCACCAGGACGATCACGACGTTTGTCGACGATTGCTAATAGTGCATCAAGACGCTTTGCCAATGCACGGGCACGAACCACACCACCAACATCTGGTGACACAACCATCATGCTGCCTTTTTCATAGCGCTCTTTGATATCCCGCGCCAATGTTGGCATAGCAAACAAGTTATCTGTTGGAATGTCGAAAAAGCCTTGGATCTGACCAGCGTGAAGATCCATTGTCAAAACACGATCCGCACCTGCTTCTGTGATTAGATTTGCAACGAGCTTTGCTGAAATCGGGGAACGAGGACCAGGCTTTCTGTCCTGACGTGCATAACCAAAATATGGAAGCACTGCTGTAATCCTACGAGCTGATGAGCGTCGCGCTGCATCAATCATGATCAACAGCTCCATGAGATTGTCATTGGCAGGATAGGATGTCGATTGCACGATGAAGACGTCTTCACCTCGAACATTTTCCTGAATTTCAACGAATATCTCTTGGTCTGCAAAGCGCCGAACGCTCGCCTTTCCAAGATGAAGGTTGAGGTATTGGCAAATATTCTCCGCCAGTTGCTGGTTTGAGTTGCCCGCAAAAATCTTCATCTTGTTCCGCCCGTATCTCTACAATTGGGTCCAGCATATAACGTATGTTAAATGCATGCGCATCTGGCTAAAATACTCTACTCTGCCAAAAGGCTATGGCAGTGCTTTTAGCGGCCTTTACGACGATTTCAAGAACCTTTCCACATAAAAATGCATTTCTTTACAGAATCCTGAAGATGGTCCCAATTTAAAACGTTTCAGATGGCCTTTAACTTTGTTGTCTTTGCCAATTTATGAAATTTGCAATGCTTTCGCTGGCGATTTCCTGCATAAGTGTCGGCGTTACAAACTGCCAAGGGTCAGCGCCAGCACCTGTTGTGTCTTTCTGGCCTTGGATTCGATAAAGTCGAGCGCCTGCAGGATCAAGTATATCCCAGACATATACGACCGTGGTATTTGCCTCATCGGAAAACGCCGATAAAAAGCCTTTTAGTTTATACTGTGCTTCGGCATTTGACGTTGAAACGATGGTGATGCCGTTTTCTTTGGTTTTTTGCGCCAATGTTTGTGACAAAACACTCAGCTTGTCAGCAGGCGCGCCCGTTACAGGCAAGAAGCTTACCAATATTCCATCGTTTACTGGTTGCGTAACAGCATTTACTTCAGGTGTCGTTGTTGTGGTCGCAGTTGGAATTGGCTGAAGTACGCTTTCGGTGCTGTTACAGCCCAAAAGAGTGCCCGTCATAAATGACAAAACTACTAATATGTTTAGATGTCTAAAAGCCATGCGCTCCCGCTTACCTTCATTTAAATCGATGATTTACATCAACACTGGATTAAATCGAAACCGTTTCGTGATAAATTTTCAGCCTTGCCTTCAGTTGTAAGGAAAGTTTGGCCGAGGGTCATTGCAGTTTCGGTTTCTGAATCAACAATGATCATATGTGCAAACAGGGTCATCCCAGGTTTAATCTCCTGCGGATTGTTCTCATAAAACATCTGATGCTCCATCCATGATGGTGTAAAGCGAGCACCAAGGGAATAGCCACAAGCATTCAGACGATGGTTCGAAAGCCCATGCGCATCCAAAACATCAGCATGCGCTTGAAACACATCACCAAATGTTCGGCCAGGCTGCATGTTGTCGACCACAGCGGTAAGCGCTTCCTGACTTGCTTCAAACAGTTTGCCGTGCAGTGGCTTAGGTTTGCCAATTATCAGCGTTCGCATCATGGCAGCGTGATAATGAGCAAATGATCCTGCCCATTCTAAAGTGAGCTGATCATTTTGCGATAATTGTCGGCGACCCGATTTATAACGGCAGAGAAGGGCGTCGCGTCCAGAACCAATGATAAATTCGTTGCCGGGATAATCACCGCCATTTGCAAAGATCACCCCTTGCATAGCGGCAAGCACTGCAGCTTCATTTCCATCGGATTTTACCGCAGCGATTGCTGCATCTAAAGCATCATCGGCCAAAACTCCGGCGCGTTTAGCATATTCAATTTCCTGCTCGCTTTTAACAAGGCGCAACTCGCTAATGACATAAGATTGGTCAATGAGTTCGGCATAACCATCCAATTGACCAGTGACCTTGCGATAATTGGCAGCCGTTAACCCATGTGTATCAAGTTCGATGCCAAGCTTTTTGCCCGATAAACCGAGCTCTGACAAAATGCTTTTTAAATCTATGGCAGGATTGGCGTTGGCACTATCTTTCCAGATGCGAATATCGCCAATATTTGAGGTTTGTTGAGCTTGTCGCAGATCGGCTGATCGGGTCAGCAAAACCATATCATTTTGCGTTAAGACCAAGCATTGGAAAAAACAATAACCGAATGTGTCGTAACCCGTTAGCCAATACATGCTTTCCTGCGCAAAAATCAGCATTGCATCGTTACCGTTAGATTTCATGTGGTCGCGAACGCTTTGAACGCGCGCTTTATATTCATCATCGGTGAAATAAATGGGCATGGATCTAACCTAACGTAATAACTGATAATTGACGGCCATAGTCCTTCTCGCGGCGGTGTGTCGTGCGACGATAAGAAAAATAACCATTGTCTTCATCATATGTACAAATTGCTAAATCTTCGGATATCACACCAGCTGAGTTTAGCTGGTCCTGAATGAACATATTCAAATCATATAAATAATGATCGGGCTTATCCGATGGTTTGAAATATTTTGACAGATTTTCGTCCTTGTCGAGGAAGCGCTGATAAAACTCAGGCCCAACCTCGTAATTCTTTTGCGAAATGCAGGGACCAAGAGACGCTGTGATGTTCTCGCGTTTTGCACCAAGTTCTATCATTTGATCAATTGTGTTTTGCAAGACACCATCAAATGCGCCGCGCCAACCCGCATGTGCTGCGCCAATCACTTTGTTTTCAGGATCGGCAAATAACACCGGGCCACAATCTGCTGTGACAACGCCCACAGCTGTTCCAGGAGTGTTGGTGACAATGCCATCGGCTTTGGGTCGATCTTGTTCAATGCCGCCGGTCGCGACAAAAACATCGGCTGAATGATGTTGATGAAGGGTTGCTAGGTTGAAAGGCGAGGTGCCCAATGCTGTGCAAATACGGCGTCTATTTTCAACCACGCTATTGGTATCATCACCAGAACCAAGGCCCGCATTCAGGCTTGAGAATATACCTTCAGAGCAGCCCCCAAGCCTTGTGAAAAATCCATGGCTTATTCCAGACTGCAACTGAAGTTCCTTCAGTTTTGGGCTCTGAACAAACTGAGCTTCTGATTTTGAATTCAACGACCACACCTCTCGCAGCATCTTAATCCTAAAAGACACGCACTCTTTGAGTTTTATGAAGCGTTAGTTTGGATGATTCTCTTCGTTTGAGATAGTGTCACCGGCGATAAATGGGATAAGTTGGATTGGTGAGCCGCTGATTGCCAAAACTTTAAATAGCTCACCCATATTTCCCTGACCTTCACCGGCCAATCGTTCAACTGCGCTTCGAATTTCCTGCTGTGTTTCATGGTCTTTATTATGACCAAGTGCTCCAGCGCGTTGTAAAAGCCCCAGACCAACCAAGAAATCACCTTGATGCATAACGCCATGAATATGCGCGCCTGAGGCATGAGAAATATGCATAAGCGTTTCAAAATCCACGTGGCTGGTTAAATCTGCAATGCCGGGACTTGCCAGCGGGTGATCATAATCATGTTTACGAACCGCTTGTAATGTATCGCCAAACCCGACCGCTAAATGTCCATAATCAATGATTAAAGCACTGCCACCTTGTTCTGAAAGGCGCGCTGCAATGGATGCCATAACATTTGCCCGTGCGGGCGCAATTTCAAATATGGTGCCAATTGGCTGATCTTTGTGGTTTTCCGGTAAAAGTTCTGGATCTATACCTGCAACACCAACGGTAAAATCGAGCTGATCATCTGCATCCACGGTGACCATGCGTTCGCGATAGCCGGTATCCGTTTTAACAAATTGTCTTATCGGAATTGCATCAAATAACTCGTTGGCGACCAACAAAATAAAACCACTTGGTACATCTTCAAATGTATCATGCCAATGGATCTTATCTTTATATGCGGCGAGTGTTTCGGACTGGGTCCCTCGAAGTTTTGGGCTGGTTTCGACCATATGGATGGTTAGGTTTTCCATGTGATCTTTCTGCGTTTGAGAGATCACTCTTAATGCGTCTGCCATCAATGTGCCACGGCCTGGGCCGATTTCAACCAAACGAATGGGGCCTTGTGGCATATGCTTTTGCCATGATTGGACAAGATAGATACCCAGCATCTCACCGAAAAGCTGACTTACTTCTGGCGCCGTTATGAAATCGCCTTCGTGCCCAAAGGGATCTCTGGTTTTGTAATAGCCATATTCTGGGTCAGCTAAACAAAGCGCGAAATAGTCCGCTACACTTATTGGACCATTCACGTTGACTAAATCCCGGATCTTTTCTTCCAAGGGTGTAGGCATGTTTATGTGCTATTCCGACCTGATTTTTATTTCCCGCGAAGATGCAGTTAGCATACCCCATAGGCCAATCGCAAGCAGTGGGATGGAAAGCAACATTCCCATGGTGAACCATCCACCGAATAAAAAGCCGATATGAGCATCAGGTTCACGGAAGAATTCGACGAAAATTCGGGCACTACCATAGCCGAAAATAAACGCGCCTGCGATGAAGCCTGGTTTTTTGAGTTTCTTAAACACAAGGCAAAGAACTGCTAGGATTAGAAATAGCACAATGCCCTCTAGGATCGCTTCATAAAGCTGCGATGGGTGCCGCGGAAATGGTCCGCCATCTGGGAACACAAACGCCCAGGGTGCAGCGGTTAATCTACCCCACAGTTCACCATTGATGAAATTCGCAACACGCCCAAAGAATATTCCGATTGGCGCAGCAGCGCAGACAATATCAAACAAGCTCCACACGCTGAATTTGCGTAAATATGCAAATAGCATCATGGCAGCGACCGTGCCCAATACGCCGCCGTGGAAGGACATGCCGCCATTCCAGACTTCGAAAATTCGCGCTGGATTTTGCATGATGGAGGCAAAATCATAAAACAATATATAGCCAACTCGCCCGCCAACGACGATACCAATAGCTGCCCAAAGCACAAAGTCATCCAGGTCGATCAATTTCATAGGTTGTTGGTTGTTTGGCCAAAGATTGCTGCGTTTTTGCAATTCTCTGGCATAGGCCCAGCCCAATAGGATGCCCACAACGTAAGCTAGGCCGTACCATCTGACGTCAAATGGACCGATAGAAAAGATAACGGGGTCTATTTCTGGAAATGTCAAAAGTGAGAAGGGTAGAAAGATTATGTCCAAGAAATTGATCCGTATTTGAGAATTATAGTTATCATCGTTGTTTTTTTGTGCGTAAAACCGCGCCGCGACAATGCGTATAGTTTGTGGTCTGGTCAAGGCAGGGGCATTCAACTTGCGGTGATTTGCCCACTATTTGCTGATTGAAATTTCTTGCATATTCCAAGCGTTATACTTACTTCAGGTATAAAGAATGATGCGCAATGCACAATCATACAATGAGGCAAAGAAAATGAATCAGGGTCCAAATCGAATTTTCGATGAATTTGCGAAGCTTATGACTGACGCAGCTGGAGCTGCCCAAGGCGTGGCGAAAGAAGCGGAAACTGCGCTACAAAGCCAATTCGAACGTTTTTTGAACAATGCTGATATCGTTAAGCGTGATGAGTTTGATGCTGTGCGTGAAATGGCTGTTAAGGCACGTGAAGAAAACGATGCGCTCAAAGCACGGATTGATGAACTTGAGCAACAGCTTGCTGCGAGTAAGAAACCAACAAAAACGACAACACGCAAACCTAAAGCTTCTTCAGACTAACGCTCTGAATCTTATAAAAACTTTATACATATTTTTTTTCCACAGGATGAGACGTCCTGTGGAGTTCCAAAAAACCCTTATTCCTGAGTCATTTACTAAAGACTTTGGAATCATTTTGGTAATTGTAAATAAGCCCTCAAAAAATATTTTTCAGCATCGGGGGATGGAATGCTGAATCTGCTCTTATACACTGATTCTTATAGATGATTCGGAATTCTGTCCGGTAAGCCTCGCAAAGGCTTGTTGCGTCAGTATCCTAAATATAGATTTGATAATTGTTGGTTTTGAGCTCGCGTTGCTTGGCACATGAGCTTTAAGGCAGATGAGGCTTTGTAATGAATTTGGTTGAGTTAGATATTGAACGGCATTCTAACCCGGTGGACGTAATCGAATTCGTTGCGGCGAATAACGACTGGTCTTTCGAACGTTCATGTGATGATGAAATCGCCATGATCATTGAAGGTGAATGGGCAAATTATCAGATTTCATTTTCCTGGCTTGAAGCACATGAAGCACTGCATATTGCTTGCGCATTCGACTTCAACGTCAAAGACAATACATCACATGAATTGCTGAAATTGATCTCCTTGATCAATGGTCAGGTGTTGATGGGGCATTTTGATTTGTGGTTGAAAGACAATGTGATGATCTTCCGCCAGTCGCTGCTATTATCTGGTGGTGCAGAGCCAACCAGCCAGCAGGTTGAAAGCTTGCTTGCCAGCGCGGTTGAATCTTGCGAAGCTTATTTCCAATCCTTCCAATTTGTGGCTTGGGCTGGACTTGATGCGCAGCGTGCAATTGATCTTGTCATGTTTGAGACCCAAGGATCAGCTTAAATGTCTGAAAATCGTCCGATAGTTCTCTTAGGTGCGGGGAATATGGGTGGCGCAGTTTTGCGCGGCTGGCTAGCCAATGACTTAAATGTATCACCAATATATGTCGCCGACCCCGGTTTAAGCGAAGACATGAAAAAGCTGCTTGATAAAAGCGGTATCGGTTATGGACCATCGGTTCCTTCAGATGCAAAAGCTTCTGTTTTGGTGTTGGCAATCAAACCTCAAATGATGGACAAGGTTTTACCATCTGTTCTTCCGTGTGTTGATGAGAACACTTTAATTGTCAGCATTGCTGCTGGTACAACGATTGCGGTGATTAAATCACATATTGCTTCAGGGCTTGTTGTTCGGGCGATGCCAAATACGCCTGCGATGATTGGGCGCGGGATTACTGGGGTGATGGCTGAGGACGGTCTTTCAGATGAGGGACGCAGTCTTGTAACAGAGCTGTTATCAGTTTGTGGACCCGTTGAGTGGTTTGAAGATGAGAAAACCATTGATGCTGTGACTGCTGTATCAGGTAGTGGACCTGCATACGTGTTTTTGCTGGCTGAAGTTATGGCGCAAGCAGGGGTTAAAGCCGGGCTTGATGCTGATCTTGCAATGCGTCTTGCGCGTGAAACCGTCTCAGGTGCTGGGGAACTGATGCGCCGCTCTGATGACGAGGCGAGCACATTACGCCAAAATGTAACCTCACCGGGGGGCACTACGGCTGCAGCACTTGCTGTTTTGATGGCCGAAGATGATGGCATGCAACAGATTTTTGACCGCGCAATAATGGCTGCGAAAAATCGTTCAGAGGAACTTGCAAAATAATGTCTGATTTTATCGCTTGGGAAGACTTTGAAAAAGTTGATATCCGCATGGGTACGGTGATTGAAGCAAACCCATTTCCAGAAGCACGTAAACCTGCGATTAAAATGAAGATTGATTTTGGTCCGGAAATTGGCGTTAAAAAAACATCCGCACAAATTACCGTTCATTATGAACCTGAAGATTTAGTTGGTCGTCAGGTTATGGCAGTTGTCAATTTCCCACCACGTCAAATTGGCCCGTTTATGTCTGAAGTTCTCACGCTGGGATTTGCAGACAAAGATGGTGCAATTGTATTGGCGGGTGTGTCAAAAGACATCCCAAACGGCGAACGCCTGATGTAATAGCTGCTTTTTAAGCGGGCACTCTCACAGTTGCTTTTAAACCACCAAGATCGCTGTCAGAGAGCGTGATGTCACCACCATGGCTTCTTGCTATATCTTGAGCAATTGAAAGACCCAGGCCGGTTCCTTGCTCATCCAGGTTGCGCGCTTCATCCAATCTGAAAAACGGTCTAAACACATCTTCTCGCGATTCTTCTGGAACACCCGGGCCATCATCTTCAACTGCGAAAACCAGCCATGCTGCATCAGAACGCACCGTTATTTTCACCTTGTTTCCATAGCGGCAGGCATTTGAAAACAAGTTATTGATGATGCGTGTAAATGCGCTTGGACGAACATCAGCCTGGCTAATGCCAGAAACGCTGCTGGTGACTTCTTTACCCAACAGTTTTCCGTCTTTTTCAAGCTTGGCGACAAGTGCGTTTAAATCAATGGAGCCGAAATCTTCTTCAGCCTCTCCTTTAGTGAAAGCAAGATAGCCCTCAAGCATAGACTGCATGTCTTTCACATCTTGGTCGAGGCTTTTAATTTCTTCATCATCGCCCAAAATTGCGAGTTGTAGGCGAAAACGTGTAAGGACTGTGCGTAAGTCATGACTAACGCCGGACAACATTGCAGTTCTTTGTTCAATCTGCTTTTCAATTCGCTCACGCATGCGAATGAATGCAAGGCCAGCCCGTCGCACTTCATCAGCGCCTCTGGGGCGGAAATCCTCCGGTGTTGGTTGTCCTTTACCAAATTTTTCAGCCGCATCCGCGAGCCTTAAAATCGGCCGGATCTGACCGCGCAAAAACAGAATAGAAATAAGCAATAACACCAAGGATGTGCCGACCATCCATAACAGGAAAATATGCGTGTTGGATGCGTATGCCTGACTGCGCCTTGCAAATACTTGCAACACTTCAGAGCCTAATTGGATGCGAATTTCAACCAGACTTGAATCGCCCACCGTGTCGATCCAGAAGGGCAGCTGCACTTGTTTGGTCAGCTCGTCGCTAAGTGTTTGATCCAAAATCGAAAAAAACGGTTTCGGTCGCGGTGGGGGTAGGGTGGTACCCTGTTCAATGGAGATGTTTAGTGCCAATCGATCGCGCGCAATGCGAACAATTTCCTCGTAATTTTCATCCTGCGGATAAGTTGCAATCATATCAACAATCGCTGCGATATCACGCGTTACCGCTGTTGAAAGACGTTGTGTGACGGTTTGCCAGTGGCGCTCCATGAAGACAAAGGCCACAACTGATTGCAAGAGCACCATCGGTACGATGATAATCAACAATGATCGCGCATATAGACCTGTTGGAACACGTCTTCTAAACCATCGTGTATAACGGCGTATCCCCGTTGGGGGATATCGTTCATATTCGCGTCTGATTGATTCAATCGTAGCCATTCAGAAAATCTTTTACTCCAGCCAGCACTCTAACTAGCTATAAAGCAAAAACGTGCTGAAATAAAACTGCCGAATTCGAATAATTGTGCAATTTGCTATTCAACAGCGAGGCGGTATCCAATTCCGCGAACGGTTTGTAACCAAGTAGGTTCAGCTGGATTATCTTCGATGCGGCGACGCAGCCGATTAATTTGCACATCAATAGTGCGATCACCCACAGATTGATCTTCTCCGGCAAGTTCCATCCGGTGAATGGTTTCACCCGGTTTGCTTGAAAAGATCGACATGAGTTCCTTTTCGCGATCCGTTAAATGCACCGCTTCACCATTCATTTTTAATTCGCGTGTTTCCAAAACATACGTATAAGGCCCGAACATGACTTGTTGAATGGTTGGTGTTTCAGGCGTGCTGCCGCGGCGCAGGATTGCGTTTATGCGCAATACCAATTCTTTTGGATCAAATGGTTTGCCCAAATAATCATCTGCACCAGCTTCAAGACCTGAAATACGTGATTCAACTTCGGATAATGCGGTGAGCATTAAGATCGGAACTTCTTTAATTTTGTGCAGCGAACTGGTGAGCGAAATCCCGCTTTCACCTGGCATCATGACATCAACGATGAGCAAATCAAAATCCATGCCCTCAAGCTTGCGTCTTGCCTGGCTTGCATCTGATGCCGTTGTTACTCTGAAACCACTCGAAGCAAGATAGCGTCTTAATAGATCTCGAATTCGAGTATCATCATCCACCACCAAGATATGTTTAGCCCCATCATCAATCACATCATCAACCAATTTTGCATCCCATCCTATTTTCAATATTCGGGACGCACCTTCTTATTTGTTGTGCATCCCATTCAAAAACGACAAAATCGTATTCCGATCTTCCGGTGCCATTTCTTTAAGGGCAAGAGAGATTCGGCGAGATTGTTGCTTGGAGAGCTTTAAGGCAAGTTTTTGACCTTTTTGTGTTGTGTATAAATGTCGCTGTCTGCGATCTTCGTGGTCTGTTTCCTGTTTAATAAAACCAGTTTGGATCAGTTGCTTTAGAACTTTCGCCAAACTTTGCTTGGTAATATTCAAAATATCGAGCAATTCGGCGACAGTTAATCCGGGCTGACGGCTGACAAAATGGATAATTCGGTGGTGCGCTCTGCCGAATTTAAACTCTTTAAGAACCAGATCAGGATCTGAGACAAAGTCACGATAGGCAAAAAACATTGCTTCGATAATTTCATAATCGATCTCAAAGTTTTCGGTCTGATCTTCGTCAATATCCGATACTTCAAGCAATTGTGTTTTTTCGCCACGCATGCGCCGCTCCGAGAGTTTACATAATACGTCAGCCTTATTGACACATATTTCGCAGATTGTTAATCTAAAGCATGTTTGAGACATCAATTTTTTTGATTAAATTTCAAAAATCGCCTTAAATATACCTAATCGATCAATCAATAACCCGATTGAGCTTGTGTAATTGTGATGCGCAACAGCTTTTTGTATGCGTTGGAGGAAGTAAGATGGCATCAACGCCGTTTGATCAACTGGATGGTGAAATCTGGTTTAATGGAGAATTTGTCGACTGGAAGGATGCCAAAGTACATGTGTTAAGTCACGGCTTGCACTACGCAAGTTCGGTGTTTGAAGGTGAGCGCGCATATGGTGGCGAGATCTTCAAATTGCGCGAGCATACAGATCGATTAATCAAATCAGCTGACTATTTAGGTTTTGAAATTCCTTACACAGCAGATGAAATTGATGCTGCATGTATTGAAGCATTAAAACGTCAAGGCCTAACAGACGCTTATGTTCGTCCTATCGCATGGCGTGGATCTGAAATGATGGGCATTTCTGCGCAATCCAACAAGATCAATCTTGCAATTGCCGTATGGGCATGGCCGAGCTATTTCGATCCAGAGCAGCGCCTTAAAGGCTTGCGCTTGACCATGGCAGATTATTGCCGTCCTGACCCGCGTTCTATTCCAAGCTTTGCGAAAGCTGCTGGTCTTTATATGATTTGTACATTGTCCAAGCATGCAGCTGAAGCGAACGGCTATGCGGATGCATTGATGCTGGATTGGCGCGGTCAAATTGCCGAAGCAACTGGTGCGAATGTTTTCTTCATTAAAGATGGAAAGATCCATACACCGAAGCCAGACTGTTTCTTAAATGGTATTACGCGCCAGACAGTCATTGAATTGGCAAAGCGTCGTAATATTGAAGTGATCGAACGCGTTATCATGCCTGAAGAAATGGCTGATTTTGAAGGCTGTTTCCTAACGGGAACGGCTGCTGAAGTGACACCTGTTGGTGAAATCGGCGAATATAAGTTTGAAGTTGGTTCCATCATTCAAACATTGATGGATGACTATACTCAGGAAGTAACGCCTAATCTTCAAGCAGCTGAGTAAGCCAACAATCTGATAAAGATTTAAAAGGTGGCTTTTGCCACCTTTTTTATTGTCGGTTACTTTTTGAGCATGCCCAAAATGGCGCCAATGCCGCCCGATACAATACCGCCACCAGCAACGCCGCTAATTGCGCTTCCTGCAAGTGCACCCATTGCACTATTTAAATCGCCAGCGCCCAAACTTGATAAGATAGCCGTTCCTCCAACGCCACCAAGTGCACCTGCAATTGATCTGCCGATTGGCCCCAACGCAGATTGTTTTAACGCGCCGCTTACCGCGTGCCCGCCAATTATTCCCGTCACAATTTGAATTATGAGTGGTAATAAAGCCATAACATCCCCCTATTGATGTTCTTTTAAAACACCTGAAAGGCTAGCACATAAAATATGGCAAATACATGATTTTGCTCAATCGGATTATTAAGCTTTGTAAAACCGGTTTATTTGACGATTTCAGCTGCCGAATTGCAGCGTTTTATGCAATATAGGTGCGATCATTATTGAGGAATTTATAAATGTCTGAACTTCGCGCCATAATCGTTCCTGTTACGCCATTTCAGCAAAATTGCACCATATTATTTGATGAAGACACCAAAGAGGGTGTGGTTGTCGATCCTGGCGGAGACGTTCCGCACATTCTAAAGGCGATCAACGAGGCTGAGCTTAAGATCACTGCTATTTGGCTCACTCATGGGCATATCGATCACGCCGGCGGTGCAGAGGAATTGAAAGAGAGTTTGAAGGTTGAGATATTAGGTCCGCACAAAGATGATGTGACGCTATTATCTGGCCTTGAAGATCAGGCTCAGATGTTTGGCGTGACGATGGATGTGCGTAATGTCTCAACCAATAAATGGCTTAGCGAAGGTGATGAGGTTTCGTTTGCAGGACATTCATTTAAAGTTCTGCATTGTCCTGGACATGCGCCCGGGCATGTAATTTTTTACAATGAGAAAAATGCATTTGCGCATGTCGGGGATGTGTTGTTTTCCGGCTCAATCGGTCGAACAGATCTTCCTGGTGGAAATCACCAACAATTGTTAGATTCAATCCGCGACAAAGTCCTGCCTTTGGGTGATCAGGTTGGCTTTATCTGTGGCCATGGCCCTGGTGGGCAAATCGGCCAGGAGAGGCGTTCTAACCCATTCCTGACCGGTATTAAGTAGTTTTATTTTACTACGCAGAAGTGGTCTTTGCCATCATAGCCGCGGAATGTACCTTTTTTCGGATTAAACGAGCGGTACTTTTGTGAACAATAGTTGTACCAACCCTGGCTCCAAGGCTCATAGCTTACATATGAGCGTGTTTGATAGTGCTTGCCAGGTGCTGGCGGATAATGGTTTGCACCAGGATATCGTGTTTGTGGAACCGGCTGCTGATAAACGCGTGTTTTGCGATGATTGTTTGCACTGTTTGCGATAATAGCACCGGCAGCAAGGCCGATAATGCCCCAAACCACAGCATCATTATTTTTCTTTTTTACAATATGCTTATGATGATGTCTTTTATGGAAATCATGCGCTTGCACAGTTGCTGTTGTTGATAGCGTCACGCTTGCGATCGAAGCTGCAATGATAAATGATTTTACAATTTTGCTCATGGTTCTTACCTCACATTTCATGCGCTCATGCATGATGTTTTTGACTGTGAGACTAAGCTACAATTTTGAACCTGAACGGTTTATGAACGGCTTAATTTTCGCGGAGATTTGAATTTCATAAACGGTACTGTTTCTGTCAAAATCATTGCGATAAAGATCAATAAACCACCTAAATATCCAATAAAAGCAATACGTTCACCCAAGAAGATTGCGCCAAACAATGCGGCAAATAAAACTTCTGTCGACATGAAAATCGCCGCTTGTGGTGCTGTTGTATAACGTTGGGCAACCGCTTGGATAGTAAATGCGAGCGCACTTGAGAACACCCCTGCATATAAAATTTCAGGTAATGCATTCATCAAAGGCGCAAATGAAATTTGCTCTGTCGTTCCAGCAACGAGACATCCAAATACGGCGATAGATAAGAATTGTAGGAAGCTAAATGTCATTGGCCTGTTATACTTGATGGCGTAACGGGCGATGAACACCATTTGAAGCGCGTTACAAGCTGCGCAGCCAATGGTCAAAACATCGCCATAGGTCAGTGAGGTGAGGGCGCCACCAGAGAGCAGGTATATGCCAGCAAAGGTCAATATCACCGAGGGCCAAACGATAAAGTGTGGGATCATTCGATATAGTAAGAGTGCCAAAATTGGCACGAAGATCACGTAAAGCCCGGTTAGAACACCTGAATTGGTAACAGTTGTTGTTAGAAGTCCAACCTGCTGCAGGCCCATGGCTAAAAACAACACAAAACCAATCATGATAAATTGGAAATAGGCAATTCTTGGTAGAGCGATTTCGCTCCGCTTGGTTTCCCAAACGGCAAAGGGGATGAGTACAAGGCTTGCAATGACAAATCTTGCGCCGACAAACGTATATGGCGCGATATCATCCATTGCCGTTGTTTGTGCAATGAACCCCATGCCCCAGACGGCCCCAGCCAGTAAAAGAAGCAAATTCGCGCTACGTCTTGTCATGTTTTGGCATACTCAAGTTATTTAGAAGGTGTTTGGTGAGACCCAGAAGCAGAGTTGATGTCCTATTTCATCACAATTTGCAAGTCGAATTCGATACGGTGAAATTACGTAGATAGTTGAGTTATGAGTAAACTGCGCGTAATCTCTTCCATCAAGCCGTTTGGTAGAGGATCAATATTTCGGGAATTAGATTTGGATAAAATTGTAGAAGTTGCTGAAGAAACAAAGCAATCTGATTTGCATTTTCGTTCGAGTTTGCTGACTTTGCTTTTGCCTGCGCTCATCATCGCAATCGGATATGGCGGCGCTTGGGCGTGGCTTTATCTCAACGATCAATCGCAAACCGCATTGGCGCGGCTTTGTATGTTCGTGCTTGTTTTGGGCGTACCGTTATTGATCGCATATAACGTCTTAAAATTTGCGACCTTGGGCATTCGATTGTTTGATGATCATCTGATTGTTCACAAAGGTTTTCCGGCAAGGGACCCGATGGAGATTGGCTATCAGTTCATCAAAAATGTTGAGCTGGAATATGGATGGTTTGGGCAATTCACTGGTGTTGCATCAATGCATATTTACCCAAAGGCAGGAAAAGCGATCACGGTTTCGGGGTTAAGGTTCCCCAAGGATGCGCTTCATGCCGTTCAAGAGCGTTGTGTGAACTGAATTTGGTCGGTTGCAAAATATTCTTTGTCTTCGGTTTGGCCAATGCCAGCGATTGCCGTTACACCCATTAAAAAGCCTGCAAAAATCAAGATTGTGACTTTTAATTGTTTGTCTTCTTTTCCTGGTCGGGGATTGCGTACAAATTGATCCATTTTAGATACTCCGTTTCTCACGGTGTTATGATCTTAAAAATCGACCTCAATACGATTGAATTACGGCGTCAGAAGATAGTTTTTGTGACCTTTTAGTGGCGCACGCGTTGTGCTTTAGGTGATGTAAACAAAAAATAGGGTTATTTTTCGATTTTCATCTTGCAACAATACCGACCTTGCGACATACCACTTCCGTAATAACATATGGAGCACAAAATGGCCTTTCTAGCCGATGCACTT
The DNA here is from genome assembly GCA_020628775.1 of Rhizobiaceae bacterium. Lineage (GTDB taxonomy): Bacteria > Pseudomonadota > Alphaproteobacteria > Rhizobiales > Rhizobiaceae > Lentilitoribacter. The sequence goes on from JAHDEP010000014.1 coordinate 25,946, forward strand.
TCTAGAGTTAAACCTTCTGCAACTATTGCCGTGTCGCAAAAAGCACGCGAACTAAAAGCTGCTGGCCGAGATGTAATCGGTCTTGGCGCAGGTGAGCCTGACTTTGACACGCCAGACAACATCAAAGAAGCTGCGATGGATGCGATCAAGCGCGGGGAGACGAAATACACCCCAGTCGCAGGTATCCCACCACTTCGCGAAGCAATTGCAAAGAAGTTTAAACGCGAGAATGGTTTGGATTATGATCCGAGCCAAGTCATCGTTGGAACGGGCGGAAAGCAGATCTTGTTCAACGCGCTTATGGCGACATTGAACGAAGGTGATGAAGTTATCATTCCTGCACCTTTCTGGGTGAGCTATCCTGAAATGGTAGCGATCTGTGGGGGTACATCAGTGCCAATCGCAACATCAATTGAAAGCAAATTCAAGCTTTCAGCTGAAGCGCTTGAAGCTGCGATCACACCAAAGACAAAATGGTTGATCTTCAACTCGCCTTCAAACCCATCTGGTGGTGCATATTCACATGATGAGTTGAAAGCTCTGACAGACGTCTTGTTGCGTCACCCACATGTTTGGGTGCTCACAGATGATATGTATGAGCATCTTGTTTATGATGACTTTAAGTTTGTCACACCTGCTGAAGTTGAGCCAAAGCTTTATGACCGCACATTGACAATGAACGGTGTATCAAAAGCCTATGCGATGACCGGTTGGCGTATTGGTTATGCTGCAGGTCCGATCGAGTTGATCAAAGCCATGGACATGATCCAAGGTCAACAAACATCTGGTGCATGTTCAATTGCGCAATGGGCAGCTGTTGAAGCGCTGAACGGTCCGCAGGATTTCATCGAAACCAACAAAACGTTGTTTAAAGGTCGTCGTGACTTGGTTGTCTCCATGCTTAATCAGGCAACTGGTATTGAATGCCCGTCTCCTGAAGGCGCATTTTATGTTTACCCATCATGTGCTGCTTTGATCGGTAAAACAGCACCAAGCGGTAAAGTGATCGAAACAGATGCTGATTTTGTAACCGAGCTTTTAGAAGTTGAAGGTGTTGCGGTTGTACATGGATCTGCGTTTGGGCAGGGACCAAACTTCCGTATTTCTTATGCAACATCAGATGAATTGCTAGAAGAAGCTTGTACACGAATTCAGCGTTTCTGTGCATCTCTGAAATAGTACTCAAATACCCAATATTTTTAAGAAGGCACATCAGATTGATGTGCCTTTTTTGTGGGCAGTTTAAAGGCCAGCCTGAAAAAAAGACAAAAAAAAGGCCGTAGATTGAACCACGGCCAAGTAAGAAGGAGTTACCTTCGGAGGGAACAGCTCATGCGGTGG
>JAHDEP010000015.1 GCA_020628775.1 Rhizobiaceae bacterium
TCAGCTGAACCCAATGCGCGACCACCAGAGATGATGATCTTTGCAGATGTAAGTTCAGGACGATCATTTTGAACAATCTTATCTTCAACAAATGAAGACAGACCAGAATTACCTTGACCAGCAACGGCTTCAACACTTGCAGAACCACCTTCTGCAGCATCAGCAAATGATGCTGTACGCACAGTGATCACTTTCGTTGCATCAGATGATTTAACGGTTTGAATAGCGTTACCTGCATAGATTGGACGCTTGAAGGTATCTGCTGCAATCACATCGGTGATTTCTGAGATCTGCATAACATCCAACAAAGCCGCGACACGTGGCATGAAGTTTTTACAAGACGCTGTTGCAGGGGCGATTACACAATCATAATCACCGGCCATTGATACGATCAAATCAGCCATTGGTTCTGCAAGTGCGTTTGCATATTCATCAGAATCTGCAAGTAGAACTTTGCCAACACCTGCAAGTTTTGCAGCTGCATCAGCAACACTTGAAGCGCCTTTACCTGCAACAAGGATATGTACATCACCACCAATTTCAGTCGCAGCTGTTAATGCTTTTGCAGTTTGATCGGAAAGAGCTGAATTATCGTGTTCAGCAACAAGAAGAGTAGTCATCATTGTGCTCCTTAGATTACACCAGCTTCGTTTTTCAATTTGTCGACAAGCTCGCTCACAGAGCTAAGAACAACACCTGCTTTACGTGCTTCTGGTTCTTCGGTGGTGACCACTTCCAAACGAGGGGCAATATCGACACCCGTATCAGCAACAGTTTTCTTATCAACTGGCTTCTTCTTAGCTTTCATGATGTTTGGCAGGGACGCATAGCGTGGCTCATTCAAACGAAGGTCTGTTGTGACAACCATTGGCATTTTAAGTGAGACAACTTGCATACCGCCATCAACTTCACGAGAAACCTCTGCAGTATCGCCATTGATTTTAATCTCAGAGGCATAAGTTGCCTGAGACCAGCCAAGCAATGCTGCTAACATCTGGCCTGTTTGACCAGCATCATCATCAATCGCTTGTTTACCAGCGATGACAAGATCAGCGCCTTCGCTTTCAGCAACTGATTTAAGGATTTTTGCAACAGCAAGTGGTTCAACCAATTCATCAGTTTCGATTAAAACACCACGATCAGCACCCATTGCAAGGGCTGTACGGATTGTTTCTTCTGACTTGGCAGGTCCAATGGAAACGGCGATTACTTCTGTTGCTGTGCCTGCTTCACGCAAACGAAGAGCTTCTTCAACAGCAATTTCGTCAAATGGGTTCATTGACATCTTAACGTTTGCCAATTCGACACCAGATCCATCCGGCTTAACCCGAATTTTAACGTTGTAGTCAACAACCCGTTTCACGGGTACGAGAACCTTCATTTCAAATCCTTCTCATCAATTTTCATCAAGCAATTTATTGCTTATCAATAACACCAATTCAATCGACGAAATCAATAGATTTATTCTATGGATTTTGGGGAAATTGGGCCCAAACTTCGCCGCTTGGCAAATCAATAATCGTATAATTATAAGCAAGTCAAACCAAATTCGCGCCATTGCTTGGATCTGGCGGCGATTCGTCTCAATTAATGGAAATAAATTGACAAATTACCGCTTCCAAACCAATGGATCGATAGAAATTCTTTATCGATCGCGCAGGATAATATATTGCGCTGTTTGCTTTAAAATATCGGTTTCGCAGTTCATATCATCAAGCGTATTGCTCGCATCCGCCGCTAGTTTTCGCAACTGGTCTTTCGCCCAGTCAATGCCGTGTAGACCCACAAGTGTTGCCTTGCCAGCATCCGCATCTTTGCCAGTGTTCTTACCCATTGTTTGAGTATCTGACGTGACATCCAGCATATCATCTGCCAGTTGAAATGCTTGACCTGCGATTTGTCCGAATTTTGTCATGCGGGCGTAATCGTTCATATCAGCATTGCCGATAATCGCGCCAGCTTGGCAAGCAAACCTGATCAAAGCACCCGTTTTCATCTGCTGCAGGGTTAAAATACCCGCTTCATCAGGATTTTGTTTTTCAGCAGCTAAATCGAGCGCCTGACCACCGACCATGCCGCCCAGTCCAGCCGCTTGCGAAAGCTCTGAGATAAGTTTGACTTTTGCCGAGGCATCTAATGGAGTTTCATCGGAAGCGACAATATCAAATGCGAGCGTGAGCAAACCATCTCCAGCTAAAATAGCTGTTGCTTCGTCAAAAGCGATATGAACGGTAGGTTGGCCACGGCGGAGATCATCATCGTCCATGGCTGGTAGATCATCATGGACTAGGGAATAACAATGAATGCATTCAAGCGCTGTTGCAACGCGCAATGCTGCCGTTTCATTACCGGAGAAAATCCGCGCTGCTTCCATAACCAAAAATGGGCGTAGTCGCTTGCCACCGTTGAGTGATCCATGACGCATAGCGCGCATTAGATGTTCAGGGCGGGCAATTTCACTGCCGCGGATTTTATCAGACAAAACAGATTTCAGCTCAGCTTCGACAAGCTTTGCAGCTTCTGTCATGCGCTGCTTAAATTGATTTTGACTTTGATCAGACATGGAGCCCTATTGCCACGTCATTTTCGATTGAGCAATCTTTTCTTCAAGAAAAGCGGTTGAATAACTGGAAATTCGAGCGTTGGTGCACTAGAGCTAACCAGAACAATCATAGCGATATTCTTTTTATTGGAATGTCATAGAATTATAAATTGGGGGCTGTCCTTTGGCGAAGGCTGGCAAAAAGAAGCAGACAAAAGCAAAAGCAAATGCGAAGTCGAAATCAAAATTTGCCTTGCGTCCGTTTTTATACAGATGGCTGAAGCGCTTTGTGCTGCTCATTTTGTTCTTATTAATCGCGCCCTATATTTTGATCTTCATTTATAAAATTGATGCGGTAAAGCCTGTATCAACATTGATGCTGAGCGAGACATTCACCGGGCGTTCCTATGAGCGCTCCTGGGTGGATATTGAGGATGTCGCCCCCGTTGTTATCCAATCAGTGATGATGTCAGAGGATGGTCAGTTCTGCGCGCATTCAGGTGTTGATTGGGATGCGATCAATATTGTGATTGAAGAAGCGTTGGAAGGCGAAGCTTCACGTGGGGCCAGCACGATCGCTATGCAAACGTCTAAAAACTTATTCTTATCGCAAAAGCGTTCGGTCATACGCAAAGCGCTTGAAATTCCGCTTGCTCTCACATCAGATTATGTCTGGGGCAAAGAACGGATGATGGAGCTATATCTAAATATCGCTCAATGGGGCCATGGTGTTTATGGGATTGAAGCTGCCGCGCAAACATATTTTGGTCGCTCAGCAAGTAAGCTCACCCGAAAGCAAGCAGCACTTTTGGCGGTGACATTGCCTAATCCTATTTTGCGTAATCCGGCCAAACCTAGCAATGGTTTGCAACGTCTTGCCAATAAGGTCGAAAAACGTGCGCGCCAATCAGGTGCATACATCAAATGTATTTATCCTTAGATCAAATTATTTCGCTAGTATTTTTACGAGGTGCAGACAATATTGCATGAAAATATTTGAGGTGATCTATGTCTGATTTGAAACTTTATATCGGTAATAAAAACTATTCATCCTGGTCGTTTCGCCCATGGATTGGCATGAAAGTTTTGGGCGTTGAATTTACTGAAGAATTAATCCCATTTGATATGGCTGGTGGAAACCCGAAATTTAAAACCTTTTCACCCACTGGTAAGGTGCCTGTTTTGGTCGATGGCGATCAGACGATTTTTGAATCTCTTGCGATCTTAGATCATCTATCTCGGAAGTTTCCAGACAAAGGTTTTTGGCCGAAAGATCTCAATGCACACAGCCATGCAATGGCAATTTCGTGTGAAATGTTGGGTGGATTTTCCGCACTTCGCAATCAATGCCCAATGAATATGCGCCGGCCAATTGTAAAGATGGAGCAAGATGAAGCCTTGCAGAAAGATGTCGCACGCATAGAAGCAATATGGACTGAATGTATTGCAAAGTCTGGCGGTCCATTTTTGTTTGGCGATTTTTGCATTGCTGATGCGATGTATGCCCCGGTTGTTAATCGACTTGAGGTTTATAAGCTGAGCGAAAATAAAGATGTGTTGGCTTATATGGAAAATATGAAGTCCCTCAGCGCATGGCAGGAATGGGAAAAAGCTGGTAAAGCTGAGCCTTGGATTGTCGAGGAAGACGAAGCTTAGCGATATCTTTATGGTGTTTAGCGGGCTGAATTAGCATTGATTTGATATTTATTGACCGGAATGAAAAAAATCTTTCGAATCCCACTGGTCAAACTCGTAAAGTCGATGTATAAGCCGCGCCAATTCCCAATTTTGGCATCACGTCCATTATGGCGGTATAAACTGCCTAACCTCGTGTAATGCCCGTTATAATGGAGTAGAAAATGGCTGTACCAAAGAAGAAAATTTCGCGCTCAAAGCGCGGCGCACGCCGTTCAACAGACGCGTTGAACGCGCCGTCATACGTTGAAGATAAAGATTCAGGTGAGCTTCGCCGCTCACACCACGTGGATCTTAAAACTGGCATGTATCGCGGTCGTCAAGTTTTGACACCAAAAGAAGACGCATAAGCTCTTTTTTTTCGATATGAATGATTTCAATTAGGCTAGCCTTACGGCTGGCCTTTTTGTATGAGATATATCAAGCAATCTATTCATCAATAATATCTAAGAGAGATAAACATGCTGGTAGCTATCCCTTTAATGATCATTCCGCTGATTTTATATAATGTCGTAATGTTGGGGCCAGGCTCCGGTATTGGCGGGTTGGAAAACCATATTTTGGAATTACCAATGCTGTCCGGTGCGACATGGATTTTAAATGTTGGTGATCTGTTTATTTTGATCGCGCTGGTGCTTTTATTTATCGAGATCATGAAAGCTACCCGTACGGGTGCATTTTCCGTGATCGATCATTTATTGTCGACATTTGTGTTTATCGCATTCTTGCTTGAGTTTTTATTGGTGCAAGGCGCGGCGACACAGGTGTTCTTTATTTTGATGGTGATCGCATTTATCGACGTGATCGCAGGATTTTCTGTATCAATCAGATCAGCTGGTCGAGATGTATCAATTGGTCTTTAGTCCAAATTCGAAGATTTGAACAAATATTGGGCGGTATTATAACCGCCCTTTTTTTGTTTTTATGTCTTAGCCAGCGTCAGCCTCAAAGCCAGCATCTTCAATCCCTGCAATTGCTGCGGCTTCATCATTATCTGACACATCACCAGATATTCCGACCGCGCCAAGGATTTCACCCTTTTTATTTTTAACCAATACCCCGCCTGGTACAGGGACGATATTGCCACCAGAAACGCCGGACAACCCTTCAAGGAAATGCGGGCGTGATGCGGCTTGTGCATCCAACCAGCGAGAACCCACACCAACTGCAACAGCGCCATAGGCTTTGCCTTTCGCTACTTCAAAACGCATATTTGATGCGCCGTCTTGACGTTGGAACGCTTTAACGTGACCACCGGCATCAAGCACGACAACGGCCAACGGTTTTAAACCAAGCTCTGAACCCTTCTTAAAGGCAGACGTGATCATTTTATTCGCTTTGGAAAGACTGATTTGCATGTTTGTTACTCTTTATTCGGTTGGGATTGATGAAATTTCAGCTATAATTGATAGCGATTGTTGAAAATCGAGTATATAGACGTTCGCACCTTAAGTCATTTGTCTGTATTTGATTAACATTATTTCCAAGGGAGAAATAATATGCGTTTATTTGATAAACCTGGCCGTTCTCAGGTTTTCGCCGATAATGGCATGGTGGCAACATCCCACCCGCTTGCCTCATCAACCGCACTTGATGTGTTGCGTCAGGGTGGATCGGCTGTAGATGCTGCATTGGCTGCTTCCTTGGTGCTAAGTGTTGTCGAACCCCAAATGACAGGAATTGGCGGGGATTGTTTCGCAATTATTTCTGACCCTTCGAAAGGTATGCATGCCATTAATGGATCCGGTCGTTCAGCGGCAGGTGCCAACATTGAATGGTACCAGGAGAATGGTTTTAGCGAGATTTCGGATGCTTCGGCTCATTCAGTTACAGTGCCTGGTGCATTAAAAGCATTTGATGAGATGCACCAAAAATTTGGCTCGCTGGCATGGGATCGATTGTTCAAAGATGCGATTAATATCGCTGATCAGGGCTTTTTGGTTTCACCTCGAGTTGCTTATGATTGGCAAAAAAATGTTGCCCCATTGAGCAAAGACGTTGGAGCTTCAATGCATTTGTTGCATGATGGTAATGCGCCGAAAATGGGTGACAGAGTTCAATTTACTGCATTGGCCAATAGTCTAAAATCCATCGCAAAAGACGGCATTGATGCTTTTTATAAAGGCAGCATCGCGGCTGAGATTGCTGACACCATCCAATCAAAGGGCGCCTTTTTAAACGAGGATGATCTTGGCGCTGTGACAGCTGATTGGGTCGATCCGATTTCAACTAAATATTCAGCCCATCAGGTTTTTGAGATCCCGCCAAATGGTCAGGGCATGGTTGCGCTGATCATGATGAACTTAATGGAGTTGTTGGACGTTCGTTCCATGGCGCATGACAGTCCAGAGCGTTACCATCATGAAATTGAGATCGGGCGTGTTGCTTATGCTGTACGCGATGCAATGTTGGCAGATCCTGCACATATGACAATGTCGACTGAAGAACTGACATCGATGGATTTTGCAAAAACGCTTTATCATCAGATAAGACCACTGAAACGTAATCCAACGATATTGCTGCCTGATCTGCCAAGCTCGGATACTGTTTATCTAACCGTTGCAGATAAAGACGGGCAGATGGTTTCGCTGATATATTCCATCTATACCGATTTTGGATCTTGGATCGTAACACCAAATTCTGGCATTGTGCTGCAAAGCCGCGGAGCGTGTTTTAACACTATCCCAGGGCATCCAAATGCGATTGGGCCATCAAAGCGTCCGCTGCATACGATCATTCCCGCCTTTGCTTTGAATAATGGCAATCCGGCATTTTCCTTTGGTGTGATGGGTGGTGCATATCAGCCAATGGGACAAGCACATGTCTTTTCTAACTTGGTTGATCACGGATTTGATCCACAAGCTGCACTTGATCATCCGCGCATGTTCTGGGCACCTGATGGTGTGCTTGAAGCTGAAAGCGGAATATCGCGTGCCGTCATTGGCGGGCTTGAAGCGCGTGGCCACGAAATTCGTCAATCGAATACGCCGATTGGTGGCGGGCAGATTATTCAAAGAGATGAACGCGGCTATTATTGCGGCGGGTCTGATCCGCGCAAAGATGGTTTAGCCATCGGTTATTAAAAAAAGCCATGATATTATTTGACAAATATCATGGCGCTTATAACTTCTCAGACAAATTTTGATCTAGCTGAATTTATCCAGTTTGCCTTGTAGATCTTTCAACTGAGCTTTCAGCTCATCAATATCATTAGCTTCAGGTTTTTCTTCTTCCGCTTCCTTCTCACCTGTTGGAAGTCCGAAAGGAGAAAACATCGACATCGCCTGCTGGAACATTTCCGTGTTGCGCTTGACCTGTTCTTCGATCATTTGCATCGGCGCTTTCATGTTCGCCATCATTGGATTTGCTTCCATTGATTTAGACATTTGATCTTTGAATTTTTCTTGCTGATCAGTGAGTGCTGACATGGAATGCTCTAGGTAACTCGGCACTACCATTTGCATCTGATCGCCGTAAAATGAGATCAATTGTCTCAAGAATGAAACAGGTAACAACGTATTACCGGTTTTCGCTTCTTGCTCAAAAATGATCTGCGTTAATACAGAATGGGTAATGTCCTCGCCTGATTTGGCGTCGTTAACAGTGAAGTCTTCACCTTTACGAACCATCTCAGCCAAATCTTCCAGTGTCACATAAGCACTTGTGCCTGTGTTATATAAACGCCTGTTTGCGTACTTCTTGATAACTACAGACTCATTCCCGCTCATCTGACCCTCCTAAATGCAAATTACGAAATACTTTCATAGACCCTAACGTAAAAATATCGTTCCTGCCAAGTCTATTGTGCAACGCGGTTAATTTGTGTAAGTAATTGCTGCGCTGCAGCATAAACACAGCTTGACGTACAGTGTTAGTATTCGCTTATATGATCTTCTGATCCTAGTGCGAACACTTATTAAGTTTGATGGGAGCGCGAGCGCAATTTGCGTTCAGGGAAAATCAGTTTGATTTATAAGGGATATATTTATGGGTAACTCCTCAATCGTAATAGCCAGCATCGCTCGAACAGCTGTTGGTTCATTTAATGGTTCATTTGGTAAGACACCGGCACACGAGTTAGGCGCCGCTGCAATCACTGGCGCTTTGGAAAAAGCCGGCCTTGAAGCAGGTGTTATTGATGAAGTTATTCTCGGGCAGGTGTTGACTGCTGGTATGGGGCAAAACCCTGCACGCCAGGCTGCGATGGCAGCTGGTGTTCCTAAGGAAGCGACCGCTTGGGGTCTTAACCAGGTTTGTGGTTCAGGGCTTCGTGCGATGGCAATTGGCATGCAGCAAATCATGTCAGGTGATGCAGATATCATTGCAGCTGGTGGTCAAGAATCTATGTCTCTTTCAACCCATTGTGCGCATCTTCGTGCAGGTACAAAAATGGGCGATTTGAAAATGATCGATACCATGATCAAAGACGGTCTGACCGAAGCGTTCTATGGCTACCACATGGGTAATACTGCAGAAAACGTTGCTAAGCAGTGGCAACTATCTCGCCAGGTTCAAGATGAATTTGCTGTGAACTCGCAGAATAAAGCGGAAGCTGCGCAAAAAGCTGGCAAGTTTAAAGACGAAATTGTTCCTTTCACAATTAAAGGCCGTAAGGGCGATACAATTGTTGAAGAAGACGAATACATCAAACACGGTGTAACAATCGATGGCGTTGCAAAGCTTCGTCCTGCGTTTGATAAAGAAGGTACAGTTACAGCTGCGAACGCTTCTGGTTTAAACGATGGTGCAGCAGCAGCGATTTTGATGTCAGAGGAAGAAGCCAATAAACGCGGTATCAAGCCAATGGCGCGTATCGCATCTTGGGCAACAGCTGGTGTTGATCCACAAATCATGGGCACAGGTCCAATCCCTGCATCTCGCAAAGCGCTTGAACGTGCTGGCTGGTCTGTGGGTGATCTTGATCTTGTTGAAGCCAATGAAGCATTTGCAGCGCAAGCCTGTGCAGTGAACGTTGACATGGGTTGGGATCCTGAGATCGTAAACGTCAATGGTGGTGCGATTGCTATTGGTCACCCGATTGGTGCATCTGGTGCACGTGTTTTGACAACACTGCTTCATGAGATGGAGCGCCGCGATGTGCATAAAGGTCTTGCAACACTATGTATCGGTGGTGGTATGGGCGTTGCGCTTTGCGTAGAGCGTTAGGCAGCCATTACATAATCGCACGGGTATAAATTGGAGGAACCTGCTAGAGAGGACCTAGTTAAATTGCTAGGGGGCTTCTAGCAGGCACAAACAAAAAGGGACGATTTAAACATGAGTAAAGTAGCATTGGTCACAGGTGGAACACGTGGTATCGGCGCAGCGATTTCAATCGCATTGAAAGCGGCGGGTTACACAGTTGCAGCAAACTATGCAGGCAATGACGATGCCGCAGCAGCCTTCACTGCTGAAACAGGCATCAAAGCATATAAATGGTCAGTTGCTGACTACCAAGCATGTGCTGATGGTATTGCAAAGGTTGAAGCAGATCTCGGTGAGATCTCTGTACTTGTTAACAATGCTGGTATTACTCGTGATGGCATGTTCCATAAGATGACACCTGAAAAATGGAATGAAGTCATCAACACCAACCTAAATGGTGTGTTTAACATGACCCACCCAATTTGGTCAGGCATGCGCAATCGTAAATTTGGTCGTGTGATCAATATCTCCTCTATCAATGGTCAAAAAGGCCAAGCTGGTCAGGCAAACTATTCAGCTGCGAAAGCAGGTGACATTGGTTTGACACGTGCGCTTGCACAAGAAGGTGCTCGTGCTGGCATCACAGTAAATGCCATCTGCCCAGGTTACATTGGCACAGAAATGGTCAAGGCGATTGATGAAGATGTTCTCAACAAGCACATCTTGCCACTTATTCCAGTTGGTCGTTTGGGTGAGCCAGATGAGATCGCACGTTGTGTTGTATTCTTAGCATCTGACGATGCTGGCTTTATCACAGGCTCAACAATTTCTGCCAATGGTGGTCAATACTTTACTTAAGACTTTATTAAGTTCTTGCTTTGAAAGGCGTCTCTATGAGGCGCCTTTTTTAATGCCTTATTAAGACTGGTTAATCAAAACCTCTGATTGGCAAAGCTGAATGATTTGATGTTCGATCAATTTAGTGTGCCAGATATCTATTTTTACAACATCTAGCGGTGAACGAAACGGGAAACTTTTGATGTCAGCGATTCGTCGCTGATTCGTTCCGTCTTTGGTCTATTTCTTAACGCATTTAAATCAAATTTGATTAAAATTTTAACGATTTGTTTGGCTTCGTAAATATTCGGTTAAGCCGCACTTCGTTCAAAATTTTAGTGTTCAATTTCATAAGAACATTGAAGTTATTAACCTTTGTACCGATATCAACGTAAAGGTTAATGCGCGCTGCGCTCTATTTGGTCTTATGAGGTATGTTTTGAGCTAAATATGGGGGTGAACGAAACGGGAAACTTTCAATGTCAGTGATTCGTCGCTGATTCGTTCCATCCCTGTTCCAAAGGTTAATGGGAACAAAGGTTAATATCGATCAAATGGTGATTAAATACCACGTGGTTGAGAAGGCGATTTTGGGTATGAACCTTTAAACCGTTGTGCTAGCAATGAAACTCGAATTTAGAGTTCCGATAATGAATAGACTTACCGAAATTTCTGCTTCTCATTCAGCTCATAGTGCGAGTTCTCCACTCATACTATCAGGGCGCGGTGTGACAGCTGTTTTGGGACCAACCAATACTGGTAAAACTCATTACGCGCTTGAGCGAATGGTGGCGCATAAATCTGGTGTTATTGGACTGCCATTAAGACTGCTGGCGCGTGAGGTCTACCAACGTCTGGTATTGCGTGTGGGTGAAGGTGCCGTGGCGCTCGTTACAGGCGAGGAAAAAATTAGCCCAAAGAATGCGCGTTATACAGTTTGCACGGTGGAAGCGATGCCGCGCCAAACCAGTGCGGAATTTGTGGCAATTGATGAGGTGCAGCTTGCGTCTGATCTAGAGCGGGGTCATGTCTTTACAGATAGGCTTTTGCATTTGCGCGGAACTCAGGAAACATTGTTTTTGGGCTCGGACATTATGCGCAATGTGTTATCCAAGCTTTTGCCGGGTATTCACATTATGGAACGCCCCAGATTATCAAAGCTTGAATATGCCGGTTCGAAGAAAATTTCTCGTTTGAAACGTCGCTCGGCTGTTGTCGCGTTTTCAGCAGAAGAAGTTTACGCAGTTGCAGAATTTATCCGTCGCCAAAAAGGTGGTGCTGCTGTTGTCTTGGGAGCATTGTCTCCGCGCACGCGAAATGCACAAGTTGAGCTATATCAAAATGGTGATGTTGATTATCTTGTTGCTACCGACGCCATCGGTATGGGGCTTAATTTAGATGTTGAGCATGTTGCCTTTGCGCAGGATCACAAATTTGATGGGTTTCAATATCGCCCGTTAAATATTGCCGAACTTGGACAAATAGCCGGGCGTGCCGGGCGACATGTTCAGGATGGCACATTTGGTGTGACAGGTTATGCAGCGCCATTTAGTGATGAGACCATCGAACGGTTGGAAGCGCATGTATTTGAACCGGTGAAAATATTGCAATGGCGCTCGAAAAACTTTGATTTTTCATCGCTGCAAGCATTAAAGATGAGCTTGGAAAAAGTACCCAAGGTTGATGGGTTGACCAAAGCCGTTCCTGCCGTGGACCAAAGGGCGCTTGAATTTTTGTCACGTGATGATGAAATTATTGCGCTGACAGAAAACGCAGAAAATGTTGAACAATTATGGGATATATGCGCATTACCTGATTATAGGCGCATTGCACCGGCGCAACATGCAGAATTAATTGCGGTACTATTTAAAGACCTTGTTCATAAAGGTGCCGTGAATGAAGATTATATCGCCAGACAGATAAAACTTCTGGACAAAACTGATGGAGAAATTGATACGCTTTCCGCGCGAATCGCACAGATAAGAACATGGACTTATGTGGCAAATCATCCCGGTTGGCTTACGAATTTTAACCATTGGCAGGAAAAAACACGAGAAATAGAGAACAATTTATCAGATGCACTTCATGAAAGGTTGACGAAACGCTTTGTAGACCGCAGGACATCTGTGCTGATGAGGCGTTTAAGAGAGAAGACGATGCTAGAAGCAGAAATTAGTGTAAATGGCGACATGTTCGTCGAAGGCCATCTTGTTGGACAACTAACAGGATTTAGATTTGTACCGGACAGCTCCGCTGAAGGTTTGGATGCAAAAGCAGTGACAGGTGCTGCGCAAAAAGCTCTTGCAATTGAGTTTGAAGCGCGTGCTGCACGCTTGCATGCCTCAGGCAATAGTGATTTTGCAATTGGTAGTGACGGAACCATTCGCTGGATGGGTGAGCCTGTCGGCAAACTTACATCGGGCGATAATGTTTTGCGCCCAAATGTATTGTTGCTTGCAGACGATCAGGTGGCAGAAAATGTTCGCGAATTGGTGACGGCTCGCATCGAACGTTTTGTAAATCACCACATCACAACAATCTTAAAGCCGCTTGATGAACTCTCCCGCGCAGAAGACATCGATGGATTGGGTCGTGGTCTTGCATTCCAATTGGTCGAGAGCCTTGGTGTATTGTTCCGTCGTGATGTGCATGAGACCGTTAAAAGCATCGATCAAACAGCGCGTGGTGTACTACGCCGCTATGGTATCCGCTTTGGCGCCTATCACATCTTTATGCCGGCATTGCTTAAACCTGCGCCTGCAGAGCTTGTGACATTGCTATGGGCGATTAAAAATGATGGCTTTGATAAGCCCGGTTATGGCGAGATCATCCCAGCGCTTGCAGCTGGTCGTACCTCATTGCCGACCGAGCAGAGCTTTGAGCGTGAATTTTATCGTCTTGCTGGTTTCCGTTTCTTAGGTAAGCGCGCGGTACGAATTGATATTCTTGAGCGTTTGGCAGATCTTATTCGTCCGGCGCTAAGCTGGAACCCGGGTGATGCACCGCGTCCTGAAGCTGGTTATGACGGTAAATCATTTATCTCAACACCTGCGATGCTTTCGATTTTAGGTGCAACGGCTGAAGATATCGAAGAAATTCTAAAAGGCCTTGGTTATCGTTCCGAAGCTGTGTCAGCTGATGCTGCAAAAGCGCATTTAGACGGTCTTGCGGGCGAAGGCGATGGTTCAGATAACGGTCCTGTAGTTGAGGTTGTTTCATCGAAACAGATTGCAAAATCTGATGAGGCAGAAGATGCTTCTAGTTCTGATGGCGAAAGTTCTGATGATACATCAGCTGAGAAAGCCGATGCCAGCGCAGATGGTGAAGAAGCACCAAAACCTGTTTTATTGTGGCGTCCTATGGGCCGCAGTGATCGCAATCGCGCGCGTCCAAATCAGGGCAAGGGCGGTGCTAATAATTCTGGCAATCGTAATCGCGGCAAAAGCGGTAAGGGTTCATTTAAAGACGGTGGCAAGCCGCGTCATAACAATAAGGGCAAAAATGCTGGAGGGAATAACCGACCTCCGCGCAAAGATAAGCCTATGGATCCGGATTCACCATTTGCTAAATTGGCAGCTTTGAAGGATCAGATGAACAAGTGAGTTTAGCGCCTGTTGCGAAACAACGTGTTGATAAGTGGCTATTTTTTGCCAGGGTTGTGAAATCTAGAACCCTGGCAGGAAAACTTGCAGAAGCAGGAAAAGTAAGAGTTAACTCCAATAAAATCAGCTCAGCGAGTTATCAGGTTAAAGTCGAAGATGTTTTGACGATAACTTTAGAGCGCAAAATTCTGGTTTTGAAAATCCTCGCACCCGGTGAAAAACGTGGGCCTTATATTGAAGCCAAAGAGCTTTATGAGGATCTATCACCTGAACCAGTAAAGCAGGAAAAAGCTACATTTGTTCCGGCACCTGCGCTGCGTGAACCTGGCTCTGGGCGGCCAACGAAAAAAGAACGTCGTGAGATGGACAAGTTTCGTTCGAAGAGTTAGTTGAGGTTTGTTGTTTTTTGCGTTGAGTTAAACGTTTGAAATATGCGTCTATTATGCTAGCAGTTTGTGGAACATAATGCCTTGCATTGCCCATATAAAGCATTTACCCAGATGCCTAATTAAATAAAATATTCCGGAGTTCTAAGTGACTTATATCGTGACTGAAAATTGCATTCGCTGCAAATATATGGATTGTGTCGAAGTCTGCCCAGTTGATTGTTTCTATGAAGGTGAAAACATGTTGGTTATTCACCCAGATGAGTGCATCGATTGTGGTGTTTGTGAACCTGAATGTCCTGCAGAAGCGATTTCACCAGATACTGATCCTGGCCTTGATAAATGGCTCAAGATCAATACTGAATACGCAGAAAAATGGCCTAATATTACGATCGCGCGCGAAGCTCCGGGTGATGCGAAAGAGATGGATGGGGTTGCTGATAAGTTCAAACAATTCTTCTCTGAAGCACCAGGTCAAGGCGATTAATTTAGAATTACAGCGTAAATCGGTAATGATTTAATTACCGATTATTATACATATTAACCAATTTTTAAGATCTTTGGCGCCGCAAATTGCCAAGGCGTTGAATTTTGGTGTTTTTTGTGTTATTGTCTCCATCTAACAACAAGAGTTTGGCAAACGAGGCATTTTATACCATGACCATTTTAACAGTATTGGCATGGTAATCTCACGATAATTTAAAAATATACCCGCGCTGGTTATAAACGGCGGACGGGTGTCTTTGTTTGTACTCAAAAAGTTGGCGGTCATCTTTTGCGGGGTATCGCAAAATTCTAATAAGAGTTTCTCGGGACTTGTATTCTCGGGGAATGTAGCAGGGAGTGTTTGTACACAAATGGCAACCCAAGTAAAAAAATCTTCTACGCGTCAAGGCTTTAAAGTCGGTGAATCTATCGTTTATCCAGCTCACGGTGTGGGGCAAATTTCTGCAATCGAAGAGCAGGAAGTAGCAGGATATTCACTCGAACTATTCGTAATTGATTTCGAAAAAGACAAAATGCGTTTAAAAGTTCCAGTAGCGAAAGCTGTTTCGATTGGTATGCGTAAGCTATCAGAAACAGATTTTGTTGAGCGTGCTTTGAAAGTTGTTCAAGGTCGTGCACGTATCAAACGTACTATGTGGTCGCGCCGTGCGCAGGAATATGATGCGAAAATCAATTCTGGTGATCTTATTCAGATCGCTGAAGTTGTTCGTGATCTTTATCGTGCTGAAAACCAGCCGGAGCAATCATATTCAGAGCGTCAGTTATATGAAGCAGCGCTTGATCGTATGGCACGCGAATTGTCTGCAGTTCAGAAAATTTCAGACACAGAAGCTATCCAGCTTATTGAAGTTAATCTGAACAAAACTCCGCCCGCAAAACGCAAGAAAGCGGAAGATGATTCTGAAGAAGCAGCAGCTTAATTCATAATTTTATTAAGTTTAAGAGACCCGAAGCCGGACACAAAGTTCGCTTCGGGTTTTTTGTTGGGTGGTTGCGCTTTTGATTATCGAATTACTCAGCGACAATCTTGATCAGAGTTCCAGGCTGTAAAGATACACCCGGACTAAGCGCATTTAGGATGCGCAATTGCTCTTCCTTGCGCGAGTTGACCTGCATCTTAGCGGCAATCGAGGCTAAGCTGTCTCCCGTTTGCACTTCAATGACACGAATTCTCAAAGGTTGAAGGTTTTCAATCTCACCTTGAGTGAGCGCTTTAAAGGTTCCAGCTATATTGCCAGCGATTAGCAATGAACGCGCTTTGCTGCGCGGTACAGCAGTTAAGAACCGATAATAAAATTCTCGATACTGAATAATAGTAACATCAAATATCCAGCGATCCGCCTTTGCTCGCGCAGTAAGCGCTGGCAGTCCATTTATTGTCGTCTCACGAATTGACGAAGCATCTAAACCTTTGATCCAACCACTTGAAATATATGAACGCAAAGTGCTGCCAGCTTCAATTTCAACGGCATCAAATTGGCTTGCCACATCATTAGGTCCGTTGGCCAAAACCGCGTCGCTAGTATTATCTATTTCAAACCCTTTTGGCACATCAAACCTGATACCTAATCCTGGATGCAGGAATGTTTGCCCGCGGACATAGCCATGCTGCGCATTATCGCCAAATGTAAGCCCGTCGATATCTTTTAAAAATGCGGATCTATTGGTGATGTTTGCACGATCATTTTTAAAACGTTCGGCATGTTTTAAAGCGGCCGCTCGGCGCTTTGGTGTTGATGGATGGCTTGATAGGAAGTTCAAACCCGAAGGGCTTTTGCTATTAAATGTGCTGTAGGCTTCAAGTGACTTTAAAAACCTCACCGCTGCAAATGGGTCGTATCCCGCTTGCGCGAGCATGCGGATGCCAATCTCATCAGCTTGTAATTCTTGTTGGCGAGAAAATGCTGCAAGTCTTAGTTTGCTGCGTGCTAATACGCTTGAACTTGCTAAGCGGCCGGTTAGGATTTCAGATACGACCTGACCTGCAATAAGCGCTGCGTCTTGACGCTGCTGGCGCTGAACACCGTGATTGGCAATCACATGTGCCATCTCGTGAGAGATCACCGCAGCGACCTCTGCTTCATCATTGGCCAGCGCAAGTAAGCCGCGGGTGAGATATAAATAACCACCAGGTAACGCAAACGCATTAACATCAGGGGAGTCTAAAATAGTGATGCGATAAGATTGAAGCGGGTTTTCAGAAACCGTTGTTAATATGCCAACAATTCTGGCAACCATTTTTGATGTGCCGAGGTCTTGATACTCACCACCATAACTTGCCAGAATTTTAGGATGTTGTGCTGCGCCCAGTTTAGCGCGCTCATCGTTTTGTTGAACAGTATTGACGATTTGCGGGTTGTTCGATGGCGCAAAATCATCTTCAAGATCACTTGCCGTGATACAGCTGGTTAAAACCAAACCCATAAATGCTAACGACGCCCATTTACCAGCTACCTTAAATGGTAGACGGTTTGGTCGTTGAATATTAGGATGGATTGAAGTCTTCATAGATGGTCTAACGCGTTTAGCTGATTTGGGGGCTACCGTAACGGTATTTGCGTAAAATTCCTAGCAGTAGGACCTCGCATGCCACTAGATTTCGATATAAAGAGCAATCATTAAAAATTGTTGATGTTATAACGAACAAAAACTGATATCCCCACACTGCAATGCACATAGATAGCACATTCATAATCTTACTTGCCGGCGATCTGACCATTGATGATCGCGTTTTGGCATTATGTCAATCAGGCCGAATTCTTGCGGCTGATGGTGGGATCAAACACGCGGCCAAATTAAATATTGAACCAGAGCTTTGGCTTGGTGATTTTGATTCAACCCCCGACGCGCTCAAAGAACAATATAAACATGTCGAAACAATGACCTTTGATCGACAAAAAGCGATGAGCGATGGCGCACTTGCAGTTCAAACCGCGCTTGAAAAAGGCGCAACTTCAATCATTTTCTTAGGTGCTTTGGGTGGCTCAAGAAACGATCACACGATTGCTGTGATGAACCAGATGATGCAATTGCATAAAGCTGGGATCGAAACCATGATGACATCTGGTTTGGAAGAATGCTGGCCGCTTGATGAGGGTGAGTTTGAGATTGAACTCCCCAAAGGTTCACTTTTTTCGATTTTACCATTTGAAGACTTGTCTGGCTTATCAATTACTGGTGCGGAATATCCATTGGATAATATCGAAACTGAGTTTGGTTCAACGCTTACTTTGTCCAATATTTCTAAAGGACAAACCAAAGTTTCGTTGAGCGAAGGTAGCGCTGTGTTTATCGCACGTCCGCACGATTTTTCAGGAGTTTAATGTGGCACCACCAATTTTGAAATTGGATAATATCCAGCATAGTTTTGGCGGTGATGATTTACTTCATCAAGTAAATTTCCAGCTGCTACCAGGTGAACGTATTTGCCTAATTGGGCGAAATGGCTCTGGTAAATCTACGCTTTTAAAAATTGCATCTGGTCAGTTTGAAGCTCAAGGCGGTGACATATTCCTGCAGCCTTCAACGACTGTTCGCTATTTAGAGCAGGCGCCTGATTTTGATGGCTATGCAAATGTTTCCGCTTATGTGGAATCTGGCCTTGGACCAAGCGATGATCCGCATCGCGCAAGCTATCTGCTTTCGCATCTTGGTTTAACCGGAGATGAAGATCCAGATCACTTATCCGGTGGTGAAGCTCGTCGTGCAGCGCTTGCGCGCGTGTTGGCGCCTGAACCGGATATATTAATGCTGGATGAGCCGACCAACCACCTTGATTTGCCAACAATTGAATGGCTTGAGGGCGAACTTGCACGTTCACGTAGTGCAATGGTTTTGATCTCTCACGATCGGCGTTTTCTTGAAAATATTTCAAATGCTGTTTTGTGGCTAGATCGAGGTGAAGCGCGCCGATTAGATCAAGGATTTACAAAATTCGAAGCGTGGCGCGATAAAGTTTTAGAAGAGGAAGAGCTGGAGCATCATAAGCTTGGCCGGGAAATTGTTCGCGAAGAGCACTGGCTTCGCTATGGGGTATCAGCACGCCGTAAACGTAACCAACGTCGCTTGAAAGATCTCCATAATTTGCGCGCTGAATATCGTGGCCATAAAGGACCGCTTGGCAAAATTGATGCGCCTCAGTTTGAAAGTCGCGAATCTGGTAAGCAGGTAATTGAGGCCAAAAACATCTCCAAATCTTATGGCGCGCGCAAGATCGTTGATGATTTTTCAATTCGCATCAATCGCGGTGATTGTATTGGTTTGGTTGGGCCCAATGGTGCGGGGAAAACTACTCTTTTAAAAATGCTGATCGGTGCATTGGAGCCTGATAGCGGCTCGATCAAAACCGGGACCAATCTTGATATTGCGCAGGTTGATCAAAAACGTAGTGATCTTCCGCTTGATGATACTTTGGCGCATTATCTCACTGATGGACGTGGTGAGAATTTGCTGGTTCGTGGAGAGGTAAAACACGTCACCGGTTATATGAAAGAATTTTTGTTTGCACCGGAACAAGCGCGTACACCGATTGCAAAATTATCTGGTGGTGAGCGTGCGCGGCTTATTCTGGCGCGAATTTTAGCGCGTAGTTCAAATCTACTGGTACTTGATGAACCGACCAACGATTTGGATATGGAAACATTAGATTTGCTTCAGGAAATCGTTTCAAATTATCCAGGTACTGTCGTGCTCGTGAGCCACGATCGTGATTTTCTTGATCGTACTGTGAGCTCGACCTTAGCGCCCGCTAATCCGCTTTCACCCGATGGCAAATGGATTGAATATGCCGGTGGTTATTCCGATATGCTCGCACAGCAAAAAGAAGTTGCGCAGGCGGAGAAAAAACAGAAAAAGGCAAGTGCGCCGAAAACTTCTAGCGGAAAACCTTCCAGCAATAAGTCGTCCAGCAAATTATCCTTTAAGCAAAAATATGCACTGGAAAATCTACCGATTCAAATGGAAGAAGCGGACGCAAAAGCGCAGAAGATTGAAGCTAAAATGGCTGATGGCAGTTTTTATTCAACCGATCCTGAAGGATTTGCAAAAGCTGCGAAAGAGCTTGAAGCGATCAAACAGAACATCACAGCTATGGAAGAAGAATGGCTTGAATTGGAAATGCTGCGTGAAGAGCTTGAGGCGGGAGGTTAGCGCATATGATCAGTAGTTTTGGCCAAATAGATGGTGCAGATGTGAAAGTCATTGAGCTTTCTGGTGGTGGCTTGTCGGCGAAGGTTTTAACCTTCGGTGCCGTGTTGCAGGATTTAAGGCTGGATGGCCATGATGCGCCGCTGGTGCTTGGGTTTAATCAGTTGGATGATTATCTTAGTTATTCGCCTTATTTTGGAGCAAGTGTTGGCCGTTTTGCTAACCGCATCAACAACGGGCAGTTTGAAATTAATGGACAGACTTTCCAAGTTGATAAAAACGAAGCAAGCGGTAACCATTTGCATGGCGGTCGCGCTGGGATCTCTAATCAAATCTGGAACATTGATGAATTTGATGAAAGCTCCGTGCTTTTATCGATGACCGATGAAGGAACGATGACCGGCTATCCCGGGGACTGCAAAATTACCTGCCGATATAGTTTAAAACCCGGTGGTGAGTTTGAAGTGATTTACACATGCCAGTCCGATAAGCCAACGCCTGCAAATATCGCTCATCACAGTTACTTTAATCTCGATGGATCAGATAACATTTTTGACCATGATATTAAGATCAACGCTGATACCTATTTGCCTGTTTCAGATGTGTTGATCCCTACAGGTGAGATAAAATCGGTTGCGGGAACTGATTTTGATTTCCGCACAATGAGATCTATCCAAACCGCAGATGGGTTTGTTGAATATGATCACAATTTCTGTTTGTCAGATCAGCGAACAGATTGCCGCCATGTGGCAACGCTTCAAAGCGCAAAATCAGGTATTGTGATGGAAGTACATTCAACTGAACCTGGGATCCAATTCTATACAGGATTTGGTGTCTCTCCCACGGCGAACGGGCTGTCAGGCGTGCCCTATCAGCGCGGTGCGGGTCTTTGTTTAGAAACACAAATTTGGCCAGATGCACCAAACCAAAAAGCGTTTCCAAGTGCGATTTTAAACCCCGAACAAGAGCTGGTTCAGCACACTAAATATGTCTTTGAAAAGAAATAGGCATCTAAAAAAATAGGCAGCCAGCGAATTAATCGCGACTGCCTATCTCTCAAATTAACTTATCTACAACGCTTTTATGGGCATGCAGCGATGTATGTTCCGCCATTGCCATCAGCATAACGACATTTTGTCGGGTCGCCCGTCACGCGTCCAATTAGTGCACCTGCTGCTGCACCAACCGCTGCGCCAACTGCTGCGCCTCTTAAGTTGCCAGTTGCCAATGCACCTGCTGCTGCACCTGTTGCAGCACCAATGGTGGCACCTTGTTGTGTGGAATTACAGCCCGCTAATGCTGCAGAAATAGCGACGATCGCGATAATTTTTTTCATCATAAACCCCTTCTGGTTACGGTTAGGCTAGGGGTAAAATATGACAAAAATCAGGCTAATTTGTTAACGGCAAGCTGCGCTTCTTCACGTGCTGTTACATCAATGTTGTAAATCGTTTGGATATCAATATCGCTGCCATTTTTTGCAGGGATCTTAGCAAGTACATCTTCAACAATATCTGCCATTTTCAAAAAGCCGATTTTGCCGTCGATAAACGCATCCAATGCAACTTCTTTACTTGCATTAAATATCGCGCCGCTTAACCCGCCAGCTTTCATCGATTGACGCGCAAGTCTTAGAGATGGAAACTTCTCTTCATCCGGCGCTTCAAAATCAAGCTGAGCAAGCTTTACCAAATCAAGCTTCTCGACCGGTAAATCTATGCGGTTTGGATATGCAAGTGCATAACCAATCGCAGTCCGCATATCTGGTTCGCCCAGTTGGGCCAGAACAGATCCATCACAATATGATACGAGTGAATGAATGATAGATTGAGGATGGACAACAACATCGATTTTATCCGGATGCGTATCAAACAAATGCATCGCTTCAATCATTTCAAGCGCTTTGTTGAACATAGAAGCGCTATCGATAGATATTTTGGTGCCCATGGACCATTTGGGGTGCGCCGCCGCGCTAATTGGTGTCACATTCGCCATTTGGCTTCGCGTGAAACTGCGATATGGACCGCCTGAAGCGGTGAGAATGATTTTATCAAGCGATGGTGCGTGTTTGCGGTTCAGCACTTGGAAAATTGCACTATGCTCGCTGTCGACGGGCAGAAGTTTGCCGCCACCTTTTTCGACAATTGACTTAAATAAAGTTCCTGCAGAGACGAGGCATTCTTTATTGGCTAAAGCAATGTCTGCTCCGCGTTCCGCGGCTGCAATTGTAGGTGCTAATCCGGCCATGCCGACAATTGCTGCCATCACCCAATCGCTGTCGCGCTTGCCCGCTTCAATTAAAGCTTTTCGCCCAGCGCCAACTTCGATATCTGTGCCTGCCAACAAGTCTTTTAATTCTGAATATTTTGCTTCATCTGCAGTGACGACAAATTTTGCATTAAATTCTTTTGCCTGCTGGCTTAATAATTCAACGTTCGACATCCCGGTAAGAGCGATGATATCAAAGTTATCAGCGCCCCCGTGATGGGCGAGCACATCCAATGTATTTTTACCGATTGAGCCCGTTGCTCCGAGTATCGATATCTTTTTGGGAAGATCAAAGTTTGACATCTAGGTATTGAATTTTAGCTCGTTCAAATTGGCATTGGGGCGAAACGTCAGGAAATACTGACGTTGATAATGTCTCAATGCCATATTACGAGAAAAACTCCAAGTCATTATGACCTTATAATTCTGCCACTCACCCTAACTTGATCAATCGTAGCGCAACTCAGTCGCTTTGCCGCCAAAGACACGATAGGCAAAGATTGAGTATCCGATGATCACCGGTAGAACAAATGCTGTTCCAAACAAAATAATTAGCAGGCTTTCAGGTGCAGATGCTGCATCCACAATCGTCATTTTCTCCGGAACGATGTAAGGATAAAATGAGTAAGCAAGCCCGGCAAATCCGAGCATCATAATGGCGACAATGCCGATAAATGGGAGCAGGGACAGTCGATCTGTTTCATCGGGCAAATGTTTGAGTTGCCAATAGGTGAACACAAAAAATAGCCCAGACATTAAGGGTAATGGTGCGAGCGCAATAATCTCTGGAATGGCAAACCATTTTGCAAAAATTCTATCGCTGGCAAGCGGTGTTATGATCGAAATTGCCGCCATGCCAATAAGCGTAAAGATAAGCGCTTTTTTCATCCAGTTAATTGCTCTTTTTTGCAATTCGTTATCGGTTTTATAGATCAGCCATGCAGCACCGATCGCCGCATATGTTGCGGTTAAACAGACGGCCACCAAAAGACCAAATGCAAAAGCCTGCCAACCTGTTTCAAGGCCCAGAATATAAATCCCCAGCATGTAGCCCTGACTAAGGGCTGTAATTAATGATCCGGTGAAAAATATTCTGTTCCATAACCATTTCTCACCTGCTTGTGCTTTGGCTCTGAATTCAAAAGCCACACCTCGGGCGATGAGACCGATCAACATGATTGTCACCGGAAGATATAAAGCTGTGAGAATTTCACCGTGAGCTGCAGGAAATGCAACGAGCAATATACCAATGGCAAGAACCAGCCACGTTTCGTTTGCATCCCAAAACGGGCCGATGGATGCGATCATTCTATCTCGATCTGACTGTGGGGCGAAGGGAAACAAAATTCCAACGCCCAAATCAAATCCATCCAAGATTACATAAACGAGGATTGATACGCCCATTAGTCCAGCAAAAATAATTGGCAGATGAGGGTAGATTATAGTTACATCCATGATCGTTACTCCGCAGGCAAGCTGGCTTGGTTTGGCACGGCGCCAGGTAGGGCGGGCTTGCCGGTTGCGTCTGGTTCTGGTCGCTTGTCACCTGTTTTTGCAGCTTTCACCGCAAGTCTAACAACTACGAAAATATATGCGCCAAGTAGGACAAAATATGTCGCTAGATAAGCGATAAATGTTGATAAAACCATGCCGCCTGCAATGGGACCCAATGCGTCCGCAGTTTTTAAGACGCCAGTGACCAACCATGGCTGACGTCCGATTTCTGTGACATACCAACCGGCAATGGTTGCAACCCATCCGGAGAGTGCCATTGGGACAAATAGATAAGCAATTGGCTTTGGAAATTTGTCCTTTTTCCAAAGGTAATAACTACCAATCCAAGATAGGAACAACATGGCAAATCCCGTTCCAACCATAATCCTAAATCCCCAAAATACCGCGGCAACGGGGGGGTGAAGAACAGTGCCATCTTCGGCAACAAAATCATTAAGGCCGGGCACAATACCTTCTGCCTCATGCTTTAAAATCAAGCTTGCACCATTAGGGATTGCTAGCTCATATTTATTGCTTCGGGTTTCCTCATCGGGAAGCGCAAACAACAGCAGTGGCACATTGCCTTTTGTTTCCCAATTGCCTTCCATAGCAGCAACTTTTGCGGGCTGATGCTCTAGTGTGTTGAGCCCATGCAGATCACCTGCAAAAATTTGGATAGGAATGAGGATAGCGCCGATTGTAACCCCGGTTTTAAGTGCCTTAAACATCGCCGCGCTTCTATCACCAAGCAGCCATCTCAAGGCTGACAAACCAGCCACAAGAAACGCAGCAGTTAATCCTGACGCAATAAGCATATGGGTTAGACGGTAGGGCATTGATGGATTGAAAATGATGGCAAACCAGTCGGTTGCGTGTGCAATACCGTCTCTGATTTCAAACCCTTGCGGGGTGTGCATCCATGAATTTAACACCAAAATCCAGAACGCACTCATAGTCGTTCCAAAGGCAACCAAGAAGGTTGCAAGTGTGTGGACGCGGTTTGAAACGCGCCGGAAACCAAACAACATAATGCCGAGGAAAACAGCCTCTAAGAAAAATGCGGTGAGAACTTCATAAGCCAGCAATGGACCTGCAATATTGCCAACAGTTTCCATAAATCCAGGCCAATTGGTGCCGAATTGAAAGCTCATGGTGATGCCGGAAACAACGCCCATCGCAAAGGATAGTGCGAAGACTTTTACCCAGAAAAAGTAAGCATCCATCCAAGCTTGTTCACCTGTTTTGTTATATCGATACTTAAAAAATAGGAGTATCCAACCAAGCGCTATTGTGATGGTGGGAAATAGAATGTGGAAGGTGATATTGGCACCAAATTGCATTCTCGATAATATAAAAGGATCCATTTTTTCGTTCTCCGATAGCTTGGAGTATATATAAGATTTCGGGCATTGAAAATTATGTGGCAGACTGTCGCGAATTTAGAATTATTCTAAACAAATTGTCGCAGATGCCCAATGCCATCTTGAAAACTGGACAACTGGTGTAATCGATGATCATTATTCCCATTCAATCTAACGGGATGAATTTTTGAAAAATGAATGATTTTGCCTTCAATACCACTCCCTCTATTCGGCAAATTATGGGTGGAGCTGCAAAGCTTGGTGAGCTGATAACGGATTTGCAGATTACCCAAGCCGATAAACGTATTTGCTTTGTCACAGATCCCGGGATCATGGCGTTAGGGTTAGCGGATGCAGCGCTTAAACACATTAAATCCTGTGGATTTGAAATCACTATGTTTGATAGTGTTGCAGCTGATCCCAGTTCCGAAAGTGTTTTAAAAGCCGCTCAGATTGCCAAAGAAAACGACTGTCATTGCGTCATCGGATTTGGTGGCGGTAGTTCCATGGATGTTGCCAAGATGGTGGCGTTGTTGGCGTGTTCTGACCAGCCGCTTGACGATATGTATGGTGTTAATTTGGTGAAGGGCTCTCGCCTTCCATTGATCTTGGTTCCGACTACTGCTGGCACCGGATCTGAAGTCACCGGTATCTCAATTCTGACAACTGGAACAGCAGAGAAAAAAGGTGTTGTCTCTTCAAAAATCCTGCCGGATATTGCCCTTTTGGATGCTGAGCTCACCTTTGGTTTGCCACCTCATGTGACAGCAGCAACCGGGGTGGATGCGATGGTTCATGCGATTGAAGCTTACACATCAAAAAGCGCGAACAACAATCCGATTTCTAAAATGTTGGCATTAAATGCGCTCGATCTTTTGGGCGCAAATATTCGCACAGCTGTGTTTGACGGTAATGATAAGCAAGCCCGCGCAAATATGCTTTTGGGATCGATGATGGCAGGACAGGCATTTGCCAATTCACCAGTTGCTGCGGTACATGCGCTCGCATATCCAATTGGCAGCTTATTTCATGTGCCCCATGGTTTATCTAATGCTTTGGTGTTGCCAAATGTCATGCGGTTTAATGCCCAAATTTGTGCTCGCGAATATGCCGAACTCGCACCTCATATTTTCCCTGACATTGATTTGGGAAAAAGTGATGAATTGATCACGGCAGAACTAATTGAGCGGTTAGTGCAGCTTAATATTGAGCTGGGATTGGCGCCTGGCTTAAGGCATGTGGGCATTGGCGAAAAAGACATTGAAAAACTTGCCACAGATGCAATGAACCAGACAAGATTATTGGTCAATAATCCTAAAACAGTCACATTTGATGATGCGGTAGATATCTATAAAGCGTCTTATTGAGCATGTGATACGCCAATAAAAAAAGCGATCTGAAAACTCAAATCGCTTTTATTTAATCTATGTAGATCAGGATCAGATCGCAGGTTCTAATGAACCTTCTTCACCTTCGAGTAGCGGCACTGGAAGTGGACGTGATTTTTCATCCAAGATCTTGAAGTCGATCTTGCCATTTTCGTCGTGTGAAACTGCGTATGATAGACGATCAGCTACAGAATTATCTTCATTAAATGTCAAAATCTTCGGCGTCATGTCAAAGACTTCGCCCGTTGGTCTGTATTCAGAACCACAGATGATGACCTGATCGCCTTTTTGGCATGTGCGAGCTGCAGCACCATTTAGGATGCAAACTTTTGAACCGCGCTCTCCGTAGATGACATATGTTGAGATGCGTGCACCTGAATTTTTATTCCAGATGTCGACGAATTCAAGTGGTTGTAAACCAACTTGCTCGCAATGCTCTGGATCAAGTGTGATTGACCCATGATAGTTTAAGTTTGCTTCAGTTACATAAATACCATGCAGTTTTGATGCTACAAATTGTTTCAATTTATCACCCCTTGATCGTAGAATTTCGTGGGTACTTTTACGGTATCAAAATTGATAAATGTTTAAT
>JAHDEP010000205.1 GCA_020628775.1 Rhizobiaceae bacterium
TTGTATATACAAAATGTAATGACATAAATCAAGTTGCCTAACAAACCTGTCCGCAGATCCCCGCAGATGACCACGCCACCCGCATAGTTTTGCCTGCAAAACTTGCAAATTAAAAAACATGGGCGCCTAACAAACCTGTCCGCAGACCCAGCCTGATGACCAAGCCCATTGAAAGTTATATCCGCCGAGCCATCCAGTGATGTCGACCACTTCGCCGATGAAATAGAGCCCTGGCTGATTTTTTGCTTCCATGGTTTTGGCGTTTAACGCAGAGGTTTCAACGCCGCCAAGCGTTACTTCTGCGGTGCGATACCCTTCAGAGCCCGCAGGTTTGATTGTCCAAGCGTTGATTAAATTACCGATCTGATCGAGTTTTGCGTTGGATTGATCAGCAAGATTTCCGCTCAAATCTGTTTGCTCTATGATCATATGCGCAAGTTTTGCAGGGATGAGACGCGCCAAAACATTTGTAATCGATTGCTTGCCAGCCTCACCACGCAAAGATTTAAGCTTCTCGGCAATATTTTGCCCGCGTGCTAGATCAACAGTAATCTCATCACCTTCACGCCAATAGCTTGAAATCTGCAGGATGGAAGGGCCTGAAAGGCCACGATGGGTAAAGAGCAAACCCTCATCAAATACTGTCTTTTGGTGCTTTACCGAACTTTCAACGCTCACACCGGATAAAGGTTTAACGCGATCAAGCGTCTCATCGGAAAATGTTAGTGGCACGAGAGCAGGGCGGATATCGGTTAGTGGAACGCCAAACTGTTCGGCAATGTCATAACCAAACCCTGTTGCACCCATTTTGGGGATCGATTTGCCACCCGAAGCGATCACCAAAGATGTGGCGGTGACTTCATCATGATCTAGCGTGATCCAATAAGTGTCATCATGTGTGATGCGCTTAACGGACGTTTTCAGCTTCAATTCAACTCCGGCATCATCCATCTCTTTAAGCAGCATGGCGATGATGTCCTGTGCTGAATGATCGCAAAACAGCTGTCCGAGGGTCTTTTCGTGATAAGAAATATTGTGTTTTTCAATCAGTTTGATGAAATCATGCTGGCTGTAGCGCTTTAACGCGGATATACAAAAACGAGGGTTTTGCGACAAAAACCGATCAAATTTGGCATCTAAATTGGTGAAATTGCAGCGTCCACCACCAGAAATACGGATTTTATCGCCAGCTTTTTTCGCGTGATCGATAATCAAGACAGATCGACCACGTTTGCCGGCTTCGATCGCACACATCATACCGGCAGCACCGGCACCAACTATCACAACATCATAATGTTTCATGAGATTGCGGGTAGCGCTCTATTGATCGTAATGCAAGCGCGATTTAAGTATGGTGCTGATAACGATGTAATTTGAGGTCTTAATATGCACATCCCACCACCAGTTTACATGTTTTTGGCAATTATCGGGATGCATTATGGTGCGCAATTTCTGCCTTTTTTGTCGTTCCAATTTGCCGAGCAGTTCATACTGTCTTATGCCCTTGCGCTTTTTGGCATATTCATCCTCGCATTAACGGTATTGCGGTATTTTAGGCGCCGAACCACCATTCAGCCCAACAAGCTTGATCAAATGTCCACATTGGTAACAGATGGGGTCAACCGTTATTCAAGAAATCCAATGTATTTAGCGATGCTGTTATTGATTTTGAGCGCCGGGCTATATTGGGGCACGTTTTTGGTTCTTATCGCCGCGCCAGCGTTTGTCATGGTGATCAACAAAATGCAGATCGAACCAGAAGAAGAAGCGTTGGAAGCGATTTTTGGGCAGGATTATCTGGATTATAAGCAGCGCGTGCGCCGCTGGATGTAGTCAAAAAATAGCGCTTAACGCTTACCAAAACCGGGGCTGCTTCGGCGTCTAATGCGTGATGCATGGGCTAATCTTTCGCGCTCAGCAGCCTCGTTAGCAAGACGTTGTCGTAGATCTGCCAATTGCATTTTTGTCTGGTTCTCATAGGCGCCACCTGTCAGCGTTGGATCATCTGATAGGTGTAGGACTTGTTTGCGCGTTGATTGATAATTTAGCAATGGTCCTTGAAATTCAACACCAAGCTTTGCCTCTTGGCGCCATATCCACTTAACATCAACCTCATAGGCATCAAGTTCTACTGCCATCTTAAACTGAAACGGCAAGCCACCGACATCATCGATTTGTAAAAGTGCGCCTGTTTCACTGACATTTCGTAATATGCATGGGCGTTTGCCTCCGCAGCCATCGTTAAAAACGAATGCAGATTTGTAGGTGCGCTGGCGAAATGCACGCTCAATAAATTCCCGCTCTGGTATTGTTTCAGCAGACATAAAAACAAACTCCGTCGAACTAAATAGGTCGAAATAAAGCTTTACGCGGTTGATCGTGCCACATTTGAATTGATAGAAGATAAAGTAAAAATGTCGGAATTAATTCAAATTTTCTCAACAAAGACAATGCCCCAGATGGGGCAGCGGGAAAAACAAAGTCCCGAATGAGGAGACAGGTTTTAGGTTATTGTCATAAATTTTGATCTTACTGACCGACGGATATGTTGATGTAATCCACGCGGTCTCCAACGCCATAAATATCAACGAAAATTTGCACGTAACCTTGCTCAATTCGCTGCGCTGTTTGCGCTGACATTGCACCTCGGCGGATCATATTTTCAAGAGCAGCGCGATTGTCGATTGAACCGAAGTAATTGTCACCCTCATCACCGGGTTGTGTGCGGCCAAAACGGTGAAAATTTGCACGATCTTGTCGGACAATTTGCCATGCACGGCTTAGTCTTGCGCCTTTTGAATTATAAAGATCATCATCGCCGATATAAGCACCGTAGCTTTCGATCAGTTGTTCGGAATGGCTTTGCGCTACGAAAATGAAAAAACTAGCTAAAATGGCAATTAAAAGACGCATTATATCCCCCAAGTCATAATCCGATGGTATTTTAACACCGTATTTTGTCAAGTTTTGCGAAGCGTAATTAAACTTGAATACAGAGTTTGCAAATTAAATGCACCCCTTGCTATAAGGTCAGCTCACATTACCTATAAGATCGGATCGTTTCATGCACGATATTGCTAGCCGCGTTTATAATCATAACTGGAAAATTGATCCGATTGTCCGGTCGTTGATTGATACAGACTTCTACAAGCTTTTGATGGCGCAGACAGTGTTTCGCAACCATCCAAAAGCCAATGTCACATTTAATCTGATCAACAGATCAACACATGTCCCGCTGGCAAATTTGATCGATGAAGGTGAATTGCGTGAACAGCTCGATCATATTCGCACCTTATCGCTTTCGCGCGGGGAGAGCACATGGCTTCGCGGTAATATGTTTTACGGTAAGCGCTCAATGTTCCGTTCAGATTTCATGGAATGGTTTGAGAACCTCAAAATGCCAGCCTATCACCTTGAACGTCGCGGTGATCAATATGAGCTAACGTTTGAAGGCTCATGGCCTGAAGTTATGATGTGGGAGATCCCAGCGCTTGCGGTGATCATGGAGCTGCGTTCTCGCGCCGTACTAAAAGGCATGGGTAAATTTGAGCTGCAAGTTCTATACGCGCGTGCCATGACGAGGCTTTGGGAAAAGATCGAGGATTTGCGCCAGGTTGAGAATTTACGCGTTGCTGATTTCGGCACACGTCGCCGTCATTCGCATATGTGGCAGGATTGGTGCGTGCAGGCCATGCGAGAAGGCTTGGGCGAGAAATTCGTTGGCACATCCAATTGCCTAATCGCAAAGCGTCATGAGCTAGAAGCGATCGGTACGAATGCGCATGAATTGCCAATGGTGTATTCAGCGCTGGCAGAAGGTGATGAAGAGCTGGCACAAGCGCCATACAAAGTCTTAAGCGATTGGCAGGCTGAACATGACGGAAACCTGCGTATTATTCTGCCGGATACATACGGTACGCGCGGTTTCTTAGATAATGCACCTGATTGGCTAACCAGTTGGACCGGTATCCGCATTGATAGTGGTAACCCAGAAAAAGTAGCTGAATACGCGCTTGAATGGTGGGAAAAACGCGGCGAAGATCCAAAAGAAAAGCTGCTGATCTTCTCAGATGGTTTGGATGCGCCTGAGATTAAGCGTTTGCATGATATGTTTGCGCATCGATGCAAGGTGAGTTTTGGTTGGGGCACAATGCTGACCAATGATTTCAAACATCTTGTTGAAGATAATGCTTTGGCACCTTTTTCGCTCGTGTGTAAGGCAACATCTGCAAATGGCCAGCCAACGGTTAAATTGTCTGACAATCCTCGCAAAGCCATGGGACCGCAAGACCAGATCGATCGCTATAAACGCGTCTTTGGTGTCGGCGAACAAGAAGAAATTGATGTGTTTGTCTAGCTTGTGTGGGAACTGAGATGGCGATTATCGATCATTTCAATCTACCGGTCTCAAATGTCGACGCTTCTAAAGCGATCTATCAGCCTGTGTTAGCGGCGATAGGCGTTGATCAAGTTTATATTGATGAAGATGCTGTTGGTTTTGGCAAAACA
>JAHDEP010000016.1 GCA_020628775.1 Rhizobiaceae bacterium
ATTAGTTTCTTTCGATGCAATAGCTGCATCAATATAATTGAGCGCATCAGCGCTCGACCAATGCGCCGGGCCATTCATTGATGCTAAGATATAACCGTTCTCATCCACAAGCATGGTAACAGGAAGGCCAAAAGCTATACCTTCTTTTTTCAAAGCATTGAAAATACCCATGGTGCTATCTTGATAAAGCGGTAGATTATCAACGCCAATCTCGTTTAAAAAGCCTTCTGGCTTATTGCGATCGCCGCGGTCGATATTAATAGTGACCACTTCAAAATCTGCGCCTTTTTTGGCAGTTTGCAATTCTGAAAGAGCTGGCATTTCTTCACGGCAAGGCGCGCACCAAGTCGCCCATAAATTCACCAGTGTGATCTTGCCTTTAAACATATCAAGTGATTGAACATTGCCATCGGGATCGACAAATTGATGCTCCGGCATCAATTTAGCATCTTCTAACGCGATCATTGCAGCAACGTCACCTTGAGCGCTTTTTCCAATCTCAGCAGCTCTTACAACCACATTAGCGTCGGTTTTTGTGCTGGCGGTATTAATTGTATCATTGCCATACCCCCCCATCATCACGTATACCCCAGCCGCAACCAAGCTAATTCCGCCAACCAACAAAATGGTTCCAAGAATTTTGGATCTGCGATTACGATTACTTTGCTCAGTCATACAATTCTCCGAGGTCTACAAAAAATGTCCGAAAACGAAAACAACAAATCTTCGAACAAAATGTGGGGCGGCCGTTTTGGTTCTGGGCCTGATGCTATTATGGAAGAGATCAATGCTTCCATTGGTTTCGATAAAAAGCTATATGCGCAAGACATTGAAGGTTCAATGGCTCATGCACAAATGCTTGCAGATAATGGCATAATTTCGGCAGAAGATCGCGACAAAATCACTCACGGGCTCAACACAATTTCGTCAGAGATTGAAAGCGGCCAGTTTGAATTTTCCCGTGCACTTGAAGACATCCATATGAACATCGAAGCGCGTCTTCGTGAATTGATCGGACCAACAGCTGGTCGTTTGCACACAGCGCGTTCGCGTAATGATCAAGTTGCACTTGATTTCCGCCTTTGGGTGAAAGCGGAATTGGGTAAAACGGCAAAACTTTTAGAACAACTTATCTCAGCATTCGTAAAGCGCGCTGAAGAGCATGCCGATACTGTCATGCCTGGATTTACCCATCTGCAAACAGCGCAGCCGGTTACATTTGGTCATCATTGCCTAGCTTATGTAGAAATGTTCTATCGCGACTTATCACGCGTTTTAGACTGCATTGACCGTTTGGACGAATGCCCATTGGGTGCAGCAGCGCTTGCGGGGACTGGATTTCCAATCGATCGTCACCAAACAGCAAAAGCACTAGGTTTTAGAGAACCAACTCGCAACTCTTTAGACAGCGTATCTGATCGTGATTTCGCCATGGAATATCTATCCCTGGCAACGATTTGTGCAACGCATTTATCACGCCTTGCAGAAGAAATTGTCATCTGGTCAACACCGCAATTTAACTTTGTAAAATTGTCAGATTCGTTCTCGACGGGTTCATCTATCATGCCGCAAAAGAAAAACCCGGATGCGGCTGAACTCGTGCGTGCAAAAACCGGACGTATCAATGGCGCAATGGTTGGGCTTTTAACGGTGATGAAGGGGCTTCCGCTTGCCTATTCAAAAGACATGCAGGAAGACAAAGAACAGGTTTTTGATGCGGCAAACAGTTTGGAACTTGCACTAGCTGCAATGGCAGGCATGGTTGCGGATATGCATGTGAACAAAGATGCGATGCAAAAAGCTGCAGGTTCTGGGTTCTCAACAGCAACAGATCTCGCAGATTGGCTTGTACGTGAAGCTGGCCTTCCATTCCGAGATGCGCACCATGCAACAGGTGCTGCGGTCGCATTGGCAGAAAAACAAAACATTGAACTGCACGAGATCAAACTATCAGAGCTGCAAGAGATTAATTCAGCCATCACCGAAGATATCTATTCGGTTCTCACAGTCCAAGCATCTGTTGCATCACGAAAGAGTTTTGGTGGAACAGCACCTGATAACGTGCGCGAACAGATCAAATACTGGAAATCAAAAAGCTGGTTATCAAACTAAGCACGGCTGCGATTCCCCTTTTTTTGAAATCAGGCTTCAGAAAAGGGGTGCGCTAAGCTGATTTTTTGGTTAAAAGGTTGCTCACTCATTATAGCCTAACAAAGGACATGGCTCATGAAGCTTTCAAGACTTTCAATCGTGCTCGCAGCTCTTATGTGCGTGTTGTCCGCATGTGGCAGTAAATCTGATCTGATCGCCCCAGCATCAATCAACGAACCGGTTGTTGAACCTGTTACCGTTAATAAGACCAAAAAACCTGGCATCCTTTTGGACTAGTTTTAAGAGCATTCTATGAACCATTTTGATTATATTGATGGCGTCTTGCATGCCGAGGGCGTTTCCATTCAAGACATCGCCCGCGAAGTTGGCACCCCGTTTTATTGCTATTCAACGGCAACATTCGCGCGCCATTTTAACGTCTATAAAGACGCGTTTTCTGGATTAGATTCACTCGTTTGTTATGCGATGAAAGCCAATTCCAATCAGGCTATTCTCGCCACATTAGCGGATCTGGGCTCAGGTGTAGATATCGTCTCTGAAGGCGAGTTACGACGCGCACTTCAGGCTGGCATTGATGCAAAGAAAATCGTCTTTTCTGGTGTTGGTAAAAAAGCCTATGAAATGGATGCAGCGCTACAAGCTGGCATTCTATGCTTCAATGTTGAATCAGAACCTGAATTGGAATTGCTAAACGAACGCGCGTTGAAAATGGGCGTTAAAGCTCCGGTATCTTTCAGAATAAATCCTGATGTTGATGCAAAAACCCATGCCAAAATCTCAACCGGCAAAAAAGAAAACAAGTTTGGCATATCCTATAAGCGAGCACCTGAAGTATTTGAACGTGCGAGCAAAATGGAAGGTATCGATGCCCATGGGATCGATATGCATATAGGAAGTCAAATCACCGATCTGCAACCATTTGATGATGCGTTTGTTTTGGTCGTGGATCTGGTTGAAAACTTAAGATCAAAAGGTCACAAGATCGATCACGTCGATATTGGCGGCGGCTTAGGTATTCCTTATAAAAACGACAATTCACCCCCACCGGATCCAACAGCCTATGCAAAAGTTGCGGAAGAGCGACTTAAATCATTAGGCTGCAAGGTCTTGATGGAGCCGGGTCGATTGATTGCCGGCAATGCCGGAATTTTGGTCACTGAAGTTATTTATGTCAAAGATGGCGGCGAGAAAAACTTTGTCATCGTCGATGGTGCGATGAACGATCTTATTCGCCCAACGCTTTATGATGCGTTTCATGAAATTATGCCGGTTGAGATTTCAGCGGTAAATTCACCCGCTATGACGGCTGATATCGTTGGTCCTGTTTGCGAAACGGGTGACTATCTTGCGCTTGATCGCCAGATGTCAGAACCAAAGCCTGGTGAATTAATCGCTGTTAGCAGCGCAGGTGCTTATGGCGCTGTGCAATCAAGCACATATAACACAAGACCCCTTATTCCTGAGGTCTTGGTCAATGGCAGCGATTACCATGTGATTAGAGCACGACAAGAAGTGCAGGACATCATCGACATGGACTCTATTCCTGATTGGCTGAAATAGATCTTCACAAATTTGTGTGAGATGAAACGTGACCTTTCCCGATATACTATCTCGTTTTTGACACAAGACCGTGTTAGGCTCTGCAAATCAGAGTGATTACCACGTGTGAGGATCCATGAGTGAACGCCCCTTTGATATCAAAGGTAGACTAGCGAGACATCGCTTTTTCACGCGTACGATCATGATTTTTGAACGTTTGTGGTCTGCAGCGTTTGTACCCCTTAGCATCATTGGTACTTTTGTTGCACTTTCCTGGTTTGGCGTATTTCGCATCACGCCGTATTGGGCAGGATATATTATCGCAGCTGTCCTGATATTAGCGTTTTTATTCTCTCTGCGAAATTTCAAAAAATTTAAACTGCCAGACACCCATCAGGTTAATGCGCGCTTAGAGCAAGACAACAAAATCGATCATGAAGGGATTGCAGTTCAACTTCAATCGATCAGTCAATCAGAAGACGAAGCCGCTTCTGCCCTTTGGAAAGAACACAAAGCCCGCATGTGGGCGAAGCTTTCCGAAGTTGAGCGTGGTAAATATCAATCAGATATCCCCGATAGAGACCCCTATGCTTTGCGTGTCTTGGTGCTTTTATTGCTGGTTTCCGGGTTTGCCTATTCGTTTTCAGGACAATCGGGCCGCTTAAGCGATGTTGTAAATTTGCGGCCACCTATTGCGCAAAATGCTGATACAATGCGCATTGATGCTTGGGTCACGCCACCTGCATATACCAATCGCGCGCCGATATTTTTAAACCAGCTGCAATCTCGACAAACGGCTATATCCATCCCGGAAAAAAGCCAGGTGACGATCCGTATCGTTGGGTTAATTCGCAACGATGAGACACTTGTAAACGATGTGAATTTTACCGCCAGAGATGGCACAATACTTCCGCTAACAGAAAGCGATGAGAGCACATCTTCCTCCATAAGCTACGATTATATCCCGGATGAAGACGGTACATTAAATGTGCTCGATCGCCATTCTTGGCAGCTAGCAGTGATTAAAGACAACCCGCCGGAAATCGATTTTCACGAGGAACCAACCCAAGCTCAAAATGGTGCGTTACAGCTTAGCTATAAAACAACTGATGATTATGGTGTGGTCGCAGCGCGCGCGGAGATCACATCTATCTACGGCATCGATGATCACGCGTTGCAATTATATGAGGACCCAGTTGTTGATCTTCAATTGCCGCGGCGCTCAAGTGAAGATGGCTTGGCAAATACCAGTTATGATCTGACAGATCACCCACTCGCTGGTGAAGAAGTTTACATCACGCTCATTGCAATTGATGGCGCGGGGCAAGAAACGCGCACCGAACCTTTGCAAACTATATTACCGCAGAAAAACTTTGTTTCACTGCTCGCACAATCGATTGTCGAACAACGTCAGGTCATTGCGTT
Source organism: Rhizobiaceae bacterium (assembly GCA_020628775.1). GTDB lineage: Bacteria > Pseudomonadota > Alphaproteobacteria > Rhizobiales > Rhizobiaceae > Lentilitoribacter. The sequence goes on from JAHDEP010000016.1 coordinate 5,077, forward strand.
TGACGCATATGAACGTTTTCGTGCCATTGAACTCAACGATGCTCTGACAATCTTGCCTGAAGTTACCATTCCGAGCATTCGGGATTTTCTTTTGGTCAAATCAGCTCGTGAAGGTTTAGCACTTGCCTATAGCGAAGAAGCTATGCTGCGCTCTATTGATGAGCTTTGGGAAATTGCGCTGTTGTTGGAAGATGGAAATTTATCCCTAGCCGAACAACGTCTACGCGATGCCCAACGGGAATTATCCGAAGCTTTAGAAAACGATGCATCGGATGAAGAAATCGCCCGCTTAATGGAAGAATTGCGCGAAGCCATGCAAGAGTTCATGGAAGCCCTTGCGCAACAAAACCAAAATAATCAGCAGCCGCAGAACCAACAATCCAATGCGCAAGAACTTGAACAACAAGATTTGCAGGATATGCTCGATCAGATCGAAGACATGGCGCGATCGGGTAATCGCGAACAAGCACAGCAAATGCTGCAAGATCTGCAAAACATGATGAATAATCTGCAGGCCAACCGCCAACAACAACAGCAGCAAAATGGCGAACAGAGTCCAATTGAACAACAAATGGAAGAATTAGGGCAGATCCTTCGCCAACAACAGCAATTGATGGATCAAACCTTTGATCTGCAGCAACGACAGTCGGAATCTGAGCAGCAACGTTCGCAAAACCAGCAGAATAACCAGCAAAATCCGAACAATCAAAACAGCCAGAATGGCCAACAGGAACCGATGTCTCCTGAGGAACTTGCTGATGCGTTAGAGCAATTGCGCCAACAACAACAAGCACTTCAAGAACAGCTCGAGCAGCTTATGGAGCAAATGGAGCAAGAGGGTTTGGAGCCAACCGAAGGTCTAGGTGAAGCCGGTGAAGCTATGGGGCAAGCAGAGGGCGAGCTCGGAGAAGGCGATACGGGAGAAGCTGGCAATCAACAAGGTCGTGCGTTGCAGGCATTGCGCGAGGGTGCGCAACAAATGCTCAATCAGCTCCAGCAACAAATGCAAGCTCAAGGCCAAGGCCAGGGACAAGGTCAGGGCAACCAGCAAGGTCAACAAGGCCAGCAAGGGCAAGGCAATCAACGCGATCCACTTGGTCGACGTCAGGGCGGCGAACGTGAAGGTTTATACGGCCGAAGCGATAATGGTAATTTCGATGATGCTGATAATGTTCAGCGCGCGCGAGAGATCTTAGAAATCATTCGCAGACGTTTGGGCGAAAATTTCAGACTTGAATTTGAAAAAGAATATCTCGAGCGTTTGTTAAAGCCGACCGAATAGCCGGACAAAACGCATCAAATAATCTAAATTGAACTTAAGCCGCTAAAGCTTGTGCAACCGCATTGCGAATATCAGGCAATGAGAACGGCTTCGGCACTACATCAACAATGATCTTTGCAAGATTATCAGCACGCTCACGCTGTTCTGCATAACCTGTCATAAGAAGGATTTTTGTGTTCGGGTAAAGCTTTGCAGTTTCCTCAGCAAGCGCAATACCATCCATCACTGGCATGCGGATATCTGACAATAGAAGGTCAAATTCGCCCTGCTCTAGCTTTTCTAATCCATCGGAGCCATCTTCCGCTTCAGTTGTTTCATGCCCATCCATGCGCAACGCACGCGCAACAAATGAACGCAAAGCAGTTTCATCTTCGGTGATTAGAATTTTAGCCATTGAACACACATCCCTAAATCTGCATCTTATTGCGATGCTAAGTCGAATTCATTCGAGCTTTTCGATGGGCTCATTAAAACATGAATTTCTTTTCGGGCCGTAAATACGGTTGGTAAACAATGTATCAATTTTTGCTAAATCAGGCAGCGACGCTTAAGACTACTCAGCGTCACCTGTGACTATTCCAACATATGGCAATTCGCGGAATGCATAGGCAACATCCATTCCATAACCGACCACAAAATAGTCAGGGCAAACAAAACCTACGTGATCTGCAACAAGTTCGCCTTTACGCTTAGACTCTTTATCAAGCAAAACGGCAAGACCCACATCTTTTGCGCCACGCTCATACATAAGATCGCGCGCAAAACGAAGTGTATTTCCTGATTCTAAAATATCATCAATCAGCAAAACATCACGGCCAGTCACATCGCTATCGATGTCTTTGATGATCTTAACTTCTTTACCTTCAGTGCCAGTTCCGTAGCTTGAAAGAGTGATGAACTCAACTTCTGGAGCAAGACCAGCACGATATAGCGCTCTCACCAAATCAGCTGCAAAAATGAAAGAACCCTTTAGGATTGCAACAACCAAAAGATCGTTTTTTGGACTAGCCGCGATCTCAGAAGCTATTCGCTCAATCTTTTCTTCAATTTCTTTGTCTGAAAAAAGAACATCAATGTTCTTGCCGCGCACTACTTCCATAATTTCACTCTCGATCTGATATTAACGCCTCAGCGGCTTTTATCAGTCCTGTGAGCCGAAATAAATAACAGAACCTTCAGGCGAGGTTTTAACCACAGAACCTTCGCCCACCGCATGCAATGATGAACTCTTATCATGCTGAATTGGGTTTGGCTTGTCCAAAATAGCTGAATCCAGCACATCTTTATTTAATAACTGTGGAGTTTCGGGCATGGTTTCAATACTACCCGTTGCAATGGACGCATCAGGTAAAAAGCTTTTAATTTCGCTGGCTATGTGATCCGCAGCTTCAGGCGGCTCCAACATCCAGACGATTGGCAAAACAGCTGCAATGGTAAAAGCGCAGATGGCTAAAGACAGCACAAACTGGCTCATGAAAGGTGATTTCTTTTCAGATTGAGCCTCTTTTGAGAAGATATTTAAACCTGATTTCGGCGCTTCGTTGTTGTCCGCTTCATTGCGATCCAATTTACCAAAACTCGGCTTTTGCGCCCGATAGGTTTCTTTTATTTTCGCACGATGGCTGTTTTGATCTTCATCGATGGTTTCGAAAATCGCATCTTCGATGTCGCGTTCAAAGGATGAAAAAATCTCTGATCCGATTGCAGACGTACCTTGCTTTAAAGAACGAGGGTGGGGCTTTAAAGAATGAGGATGGGCATCAGCTGACATAAAATATTCTCTATGTAGAATTATACACGTAATACGCAAAACATGCGCTTAACATTTGGTAAATGAATATGGTTAACAGATCGGTAATTTCTTATGTGTTAGTGCTAATTTAATGCACTTTACCGCAGCCAGTTTCGCGTAAAGACTTGGCTGGGATCTGCAATTGAAGCTATAAGCAGCTTATAGCAATTAGGGATTTTCAAATTGATTCGATTGGAAAATGTTGGCGTTAGATATGGTATGGGTCCGGAAATATTGCGCGACCTTACATTTGACATCCCAAAACACTCATTCCAATTCCTAACTGGACCATCAGGTGCAGGCAAAACCACACTTATGCGCTTGTTGTTCATGTCATTACGCCCTACCCGCGGCAACATATCTATGTTCGGCAGAGATGTGGTTGATATTCCAAGAGACGAACTTCCGTTACTGCGCCGCCGTATCGGCATCGTGTTCCAAGATTTCAGATTGCTCAATCATCTAACCACATACGAAAATGTCGCCCTACCATTGCGCGTGCGCGGAAAAGAAGAAAGCTCATATCGCGCCGATGTTGTTGAGCTTCTTGAATGGGTGGGATTAGGAGAGCGCATCCACGTTCGTCCGCAAGTGCTATCGGGTGGTGAAAAACAGCGCATCGCTATTGCACGCGCGCTGATTGATCGTCCTGAAATTCTGCTCGCTGATGAGCCAACCGGTAACGTTGATCCGCCCATGGCACTTAGGCTTTTATCATTATTTAAAGAGCTTAATCGGCTCGGGACAGCCGTTCTTATCGCGACCCACGATCTCAATTTGATGGAGCAAGTTGAAGCAAGGCACATGATTTTATCTGAAGGGCATATCGATATTTATGATAGATAAAGCCAAAAAAAGTGTCGCAAAAGTCAAGAAGGTCGCCAAGCAGCAGTTTAAGGCGCCCGCACCCATCGTGCCGCCTGCAAATCTATCGAGTAAAGCACTTATTGTCGTTGTTATTATTATGTCCTTTCTGGCATGTTTAACGCTTGGCTTTGTCACACTTATTCAGGAAACATCTAAGACCTGGCAAAATCAAATCTCGGAAGAAATCACCATTCAAATCAAGCCTGAAGAAGGGCGAGATATGGAGCGTGCGTTAATTGATGCAAAGAACCTAGCGCTCGAATTTTCCGGAACACTTAGCGCTGAAATCGTTGATAAAACAGATACCGCAAGACTATTAGAACCCTGGCTGGGCGAAGGTTTTGATATGGATGAATTGCCGGTGCCGCGATTGCTCATCATCACCATCGATAAGGATAATCCACCCGATTTTGCCAGCATGCGTCAAACCTTAGCTGAAACTATTCCCAATGCATATTTAGATGACCATCGCACATGGGCTGGCCGACTTGTGAGCATGGCGCAGAACACTGTGTTTATTGGTGTAGGCCTGTTGTCGCTTGTGTTGGTTGCGACCACCTTAACTGTTGTCTTTGCGACCCGCGGGGCGATGTCGGTCAATCATGAAATTATAGAGGTTTTGCATTTTGTTGGCGCTGAATCCTCCTTCGTTGCCAACGAATTTCAAAAACATTTTCTGCTCACCGGGTTTTATGGTGGAGCAATCGGCGGCGGCTTAGCTGCGCTGGTATTTTTCGTAACTGATATCTGGCAGGGCGCCAGCATGGCAACAGCACTTAACGATCAAGCAAGTGCATTATTTGGTAGTTTTTCCATGGGTGCAGCAGGCTATTTCGGCATTGCCATTATCATTGTTACAGTTGCAATTTTAACAGCTTTAACAACGCGCATTACCGTTATTAAGACGATCCGCGAAATTGATATTGTTCGATCCGACCCAGCGCGTTCTGATCTTGCATAGTCTTTACGAAAAGTCAGCTTTTCACACCCCACCAAAATACCCAAAAACGAGCATAAAAAGGTCTGGTCTTTGCCATATTTCGAAGGTACAAATAGGGTATGGAAAACAATGACCACGACATTGATCAAACCACAGACACCATGGAGCAGCAAGACGCAGCGATAGATGCGCCGGAAGAAGAGCCAGCGCCTAAGAAGCGTAAATCCAGCTGGGTTGGGTGGATTTGGACACCAATTGCGCTTGTATTACTGCTCGCGATTGGCGCGAGTATTGGCGGGTTTGTTCGCTTTGCAGAAGATGTTGCAAATTTAAAAGCGCCTGACATTTCAGAAAAATCGGATGCAATTGTCGTTTTAACAGGTGGCAAAAGCCGCATCACTGAAGCCGTGAGCCTTCTTAAAGATGGCAAAGCCAATCGGTTGTTTATCTCAGGGGTAAACCCAAATATTTCAGATAATGAGCTTTTACGAGTTTCTGGTGCGGACAAAGCGCTGTTCGATTGCTGCATTGACATTGGCAAAGATGCCAAGGACACAATCGGCAACGGAAAAGAAATTGCGCAATGGGCGAGCGAACAAAACTATAAAACCTTGATCGTTGTCACCAACAATTATCACATGCGTCGCAGCCTTTTAGAGCTTAATTCTGCGACATCTGATATTGAGTTAATCGCCTATCCGGTGATGAATTCAGAAGTAAAAACAGAGAACTGGTACAAAGACACACCAACATTACGCACCCTCATCAATGAGTTTGCAAAACTTAACCTAGCCTATTTCCGTAAATATGTTGGCGTTGAGATGGCTGGAAATCTTTATTCAGAACAAGTAGTTACCAAACAAGCTGGCGTCTAATCACCGCCATTTTAATCCCCGACGACTTTTATTGCATGGTTAATGAGGCATTAACCCCCTGAAGGTAAAATTACGCGAGCGCCCACCTGTGGGCCATAAATTGGCATTGATTTGTCATTTTGAGTTTAACCCGCGTATTTGGACCTGTTCTGACCATGCAAACGACAGCACATTCGGCCTCAAACCGTAACTACGATCGTAATTCCAGCCAGAGAATTATGCCTTATTATCTAAAACGCCAGTTTCAGATCGTATGCGCATTTGCAATTTTCTTAGGTTTGGTCTTTGCAAGCGTTTCACTTGCAACGTGGAATGTTTTGGATCCGAGTTTTTCTCATAAAACAGCTAATGTGGCGACAAATGCATTCGGCTATATGGGCGCATCCTTTGCTGATTTGATGATGCAGTTCTTCGGACTTGCTTCTGTGATCGCACTGCTTCCATCAATCGCATGGGGCATTGCACTCATGCGCGGCAAGCCATTTGATCGCAAAAGCTCACGTCTGACAGCATGGTTCTTTGGTGCGATTTTAACCGCAGCTATTTTTGGCTTGGTTCCAACTACAGAAACTTGGCCGCTGCCAACTGGCCTTGGTGGTGTATTGGGAGATATGTTCTTAAAGCTTCCAGCTACAATCATCGGTGATTTCCCAGGCGGTATATTAGCTGTCATGCTCGCATTGTTATTATCTGCTCCTGCGCTATGGCTCATGCTGAAAGCATCTGGCTTGGTTCAACGCAAAACACAGCTCGCGGATGAGATTGAACCGGAAGAACTTCCTTGGGACGATGCTGACGCGCAAGAGGAAGATACCGAGCGCGAGGGATCCTTATGGTTAGGCATCCTTGCACACACAATGTTTACATTGCGCGCAAGACTACGTCGCTTGTTCGGCGTTAAATCAAAAGCATCCGATGAATGGGAATATGAAGCGCCTTATGACATGCATGATGGCGACGCGCAGTTTGATCAAGCCGGCTATCATCAACAAGCAGGTCAACATATCGAGCCTACTTTCCGTCAGGAACCTGAATTTAATGCACCAAGCATTGAAGCGCCATATGTTGAAGATGAAATTGATGAAAACGAGTTGCCTTATCAGTCTGTGCAACGTGTGTCTCAGCGACCTATTGTTCAAGAACCCGTAACCCCGAGCCCGCGTGTTGTACAAGCTGCACCTCCGCCTCGCCCGGGTAAGCGCGTTGTGCGTGAAGCACAAACATCGCTTTTAGCACCATCTGATTTTGAGCTCCCGTCAATTCATCTGCTAGCTGAACCTAAAAACGTCGTGCGTGACGCTACACTGTCACCAGAAGCGCTTGAACAAAACGCGCGTATGTTGGAAGGCGTATTAGAAGACTTTGGCGTGAAGGGTGAAATTATCCATGTACGCCCTGGTCCAGTTGTCACGCTTTATGAACTTGAGCCCGCACCGGGGATTAAATCATCCCGCGTTATTGGTCTTGCCGATGATATCGCGCGTTCAATGAGCGCAATTGCAGCACGTGTTGCTGTGGTTCCTGGCCGCAATGCTATTGGTATTGAACTACCGAACCAATCTCGGGAGACGGTTTATTTCCGTGAGATGATTGCAAGCCGCGACTTTGAAGCCAATAAGGGCAAGCTACCGCTTTCCTTGGGTAAAACAATTGGTGGTGAACCAGTATTTGCCGATCTTGCGAAAATGCCTCACGTGCTCGTTGCTGGTACCACAGGTTCTGGTAAATCAGTTGCGATTAACACGATGATCCTATCGATCTTGTATCGCTTTAATCCATCTCAATGTCGCTTGATCATGATTGATCCAAAGATGCTCGAACTTTCAGTCTATGATGGCATCCCACATCTTTTAACACCTGTTGTGACCGATCCTAAAAAGGCCGTTGTGGCGCTAAAATGGACCGTTCGCGAGATGGAAGATCGCTATAAGAAAATGTCCAAGCTGGGCGTACGTAATATCGACGGCTTTAACCAGCGTGCCGAAGAAGCACGCCGCAAAGGTGAAGCCATTACACGTACGGTTCAAACAGGCTTTGATAAAGAGACAGGTGAAGCGGTTTATGAAACCGAAGAATTTGATCTTGAGCCGCTACCATATATCGTTGTGATCATCGATGAGATGGCCGATCTGATGATGGTTGCCGGTAAAGACATTGAAGGTGCTGTTCAGCGACTAGCGCAGATGGCGCGTGCTGCAGGCATCCATGTTATTATGGCTACCCAGCGTCCATCTGTTGATGTGATCACCGGTACAATTAAAGCCAACTTCCCAACACGTATTTCTTTCCAAGTGACATCAAAAATTGATTCGCGCACAATCCTTGGTGAACAAGGTGCAGAGCAACTACTTGGTATGGGTGATATGCTCTTCATGGCAGGTGGTGGCCGCATTCAGCGTGTCCATGGACCGTTCGTTTCAGACAGAGAAGTCGAAGGTGTCGTCGATCATCTTAAGACCCAAGGTGTTCCGCAATATCTTGATGCGATTACAGCTGATGATGAAGAAGATGAAGACACAGGTGGCGGTCCAAAAGGCACAGGAAACCTTGCAGATTCAGATGATCCATATGATCAAGCTGTCGCAGTTGTGTTGCGCGATGGTAAAGCCTCAACATCCTACATCCAGCGCCGTTTGGGCATTGGATATAATCGTGCAGCATCGCTGATTGAACGCATGGAAGAAGAAGGTGTTATCGGACCAGCAAACCATGCTGGTAAACGAGAAATTCTTGTTCCAACCGAAAAAGACATCATGGGTGAGTAAACATAATCAGGCATTTGACATTAAGATGCCTTGTCGCAATCATGCCTCAGTTTTCTAGTATTTCGTATTTCTGATGGATCATTTAACCACACTGGAATTGAAGTATATGATAAATGCAAAAAATCGGATCATCGGCTTTACACAGCTTGTGAAAAAGCAATCTAAGCTCGCTGTTATTGCAACTAGCATGTTGGTTGCAGGCTCAATCAGCGCAAGTGCTAACAATGAGACAGCACAGAAAATTGCCGATCACTTTGCTTCTGTAAAAACTATGATGGGTGAATTTGTTCAGCTCAGCCCTGATGGCAATCAAGTGGCAGGAAAATTCTTTATCTCCCGCCCGGGCAAACTTCGTTTCAATTACGAAAAACCATCGGCGGTACGCGTCATTTCAGATGGCAAAAACTTGGCTGTTGGCAATCAAAAGCTCAAAACGTGGAGCCTTTATCCGCTGCGCACAACACCATTGAAGCTTTTGTTGTCTGACAAAATCGATCTCTCATCAAAGACTGTTAAGTCTGTGACAGAAGATGAAAACCTGACGACAATTGTCATGGGAAACAAGTCTGTTTTTGGAAAATCAACGATCACTATGATGTTTGATCCCAAGAGCTATGAGCTGCGCCAATGGACAATCAAAGATGCGCAAGGCAAAGACACAACAGTGATGATTTTTAATATCGAAACTGGTGTCGACTTCGCCCGTAGCGTGTTTCGCGTTCCATATGAGAGCGCTAGAAAAAATAAAAACGGATAAGCTTTAAAAGCTGATCAAAATACTTTAGACCTCCTTGGGCTGTTACATGCAGATCAAGGAGTTTTATTTTGGCATTTACAATCGCAACCTGGAATATCAATTCAGTTCGCCTACGCATGCCCATTGTGGAAGCGTTTTTAGAAGAACATCAGCCTGATGTTTTGTGTTTGCAGGAAATTAAATGCGAAAATGATTCGTTTCCATCCGGCGGATTTCGTAAACTTGGCTACCAACATTTCGCTATCCATGGTCAAAAAGGCTATCATGGCGTGGCAACAGTTTCTAAAACTCCGGTAAAAGATATTCAGCGCCAAGATTTTTGTGGCAAGGGCGATGCAAGGCATGTGTCTGCAATCGTTGAAACAGGTTCAAAAGATCTCCGTGTCCATAACTTTTATGTACCAGCAGGCGGCGATGAGCCTGACCGCGAGAAAAACCCAAAATTTGCACACAAACTCGACTTTCTTGAAGAAATGAAAGCTATTCATGCAGAAGCTGAGCATAAAGATGATGTGTCATCTGTTCTTGTTGGTGATTTAAACATCGCACCTGCGGAAACCGATGTCTGGTCACACAAACAGCTTCTTAAAGTTGTTAGCCATACACCAATTGAAGTTGATGAGCTGAATGACGTTCAGGCAAAAGGCGCTTGGTTTGATTTGGTGCGCGCGCATATCCCGGTTGAGGAAAAACTATTTAGCTGGTGGAGCTATCGCTCAAAAGACTGGAGCAAAGCTGATAAAGGCCGCCGGCTTGATCATATTTGGTCGTCAAATGATCTTGCTGGTCATCTTGAAAAAGTGGATGTATTGCGTCACATGCGCGGCGTTGAAAAGCCGTCCGATCATGTGCCAATGATTGCGCATTTAAAGCTATAATTTAACGAAATTTTTCACCCAATTGGTTGAGCTTGATCGCAAGCTCACCAAGGTTTTGTTGTATCCGCTCTTTAAGCTTGTCCGCGATTTGCGGATATTCAGCCATCAATCTGTGAAATACATCACGATTTATTCTGATCAATTCAGACGTTTCAACGGCTTTGATTGTGAACTGGCGTTCAGATGGTGCAATCAATGCGATTTCACCCATCAATCCACCACGCCCTAAAAACCCTTGGGAAACAGGTTCCCGCTCCCCAATCGTCCAAAGTATCTCCACTTCACCAGAGGAAACAACATAAGCGCAATTTGCAGCGTCACCCTGACGATAAAGGGTATCACCTTTGATCAGACTACGATGATCGCCGCCAAACGCTACCAGTCGCAGCGCATCAACAGGCAGCTCCGAAAACAAAGGCGTTTCGCGTAGAACGCTCAGATCATCGTTTAATGCCATATCGGCAATTCCCCCAATTCATGGATAAACTTTTTAAGGAACGAGTTTATAACCACCGCTTTCTGTCACCAAGATCTCGGCGTTAGAAGGGTCTTTCTCAATTTTTTGGCGCAATCTGTAAACATGCGTTTCCAAAGTGTGGGTTGTCACACCTGAATTGTAACCCCAAACCTTTTCCAAAATATCATTGCGCGGCACAACTTTCTGCTCTGCACGATATAGGAAACGAATGATTGAAGCTTCTTTCTCAGTCAGACGAATTTTATTTTCATCTTCATCGATCAAAACTTTTTGGCTTGGTTTAAACGTGTAAGGACCCACAACAAATGTTGCATCTTCACTTTGCTCATGTTGGCGAAGTTGCGCACGAATACGAGCAAGTAGTACCGCAAAGCGGAATGGCTTAGGCACATAATCATTCGCACCGGCTTCCAAACCTAAGATCGTATCGGAATCTGTATCATGACCAGTAAGCATAATAATCGGCGCTTTAAAGCCGCCTTTACGCAAGAGCTTAACCGCCTCACGTCCATCCATATCCGGCAAACCAACATCCATAATCAACAAATCAAGATGATTGTCTCTTGCTGTTTTAACGCCCTTGGTCGCTGTGCTTTCCTGAATGATGAAAAATTCTTCATACAAAGAAAGTTGCTCAATGAGCGTCTCACGTAAATCATCATCATCGTCAACGAGTAGGATTGTGCGTGCAGACATGAATAATTCCTTTTTTCCTTGTTACGGCGAACTTATTATAGAACACCAGAATTGGCAAAGAGTTACTTCAATTCTCCAATACCAAATCTTTTATCAATTGGCCTTAGTTAAGAATCGTGGCAATTTGTGGGACATGTCCAGATCCTTTTTCAACCCAGTAACGTTAAACGATGATGCCCGCTAGTAAATCTCGATCACATAATGGTGTAAAACGTGTCATCGTAAGACCAAAACCAGGCTGTGAAACTCGGTGTTTGGTCCGTATTGGATCACTGACATTCCAAGGGGCAATCGGGCGGTCAGCTCGAACAATTTTCAAGCGTGAGGGTGATGGCGCAACACCAATAAAAACAATGACTTGCTTGTCAGGATATTATAAATATCGACACCGCTTTCGTGCACAAACCAAGTTACAAATGGTGCCCATCACACAAAATATGGGATGGTGCGATCAAGCCGATCACGCAAATTACAACAGGGCAGTCAAACTCCCCTTTTCACCATCACATGAAACTATGCTCCGAGATGATGTACTTTATGATTTTGTTATTGTGCTTGATTGGAATATCTCATCGCGCAAACGACATTGCGGCAGCGCCATCTTCTTTCACGTGGCCAAACCTGGCTATCCACCAACACAAGGGTGCATAGCCATTTCCCGGCAAGATATGATGCGGCTATTGCCACATATCGATAATAAGACGGTGGTTCAGGTCGTTTAATTAAACGCCAAACCAGCCGATCACACTTCCCATCACGCAGGCGACAAGCAGCCAGTGTAATCCATCGATAATGGTAAGATCCCAACCAAAATCTTGATATCGATGATTGATCGTCATGGTGGGCATAATGATACCTAACCAAAGGAAAAAGCCTGAAATCAGTCCGTTTGACAAAGTAACCTGACCATCGCCCAAATGTCCGATCACACCGGCGATCATAAACGCTAAGACGAGCTGACAGATGAATGTGATAGCAAACAAACTCGGCTTCATATTGGGCTCTTGGCCCTCGGGTATTTTAACAGCCTTCATCCATTGTTTGGCCAATGTGCCATAAAAGACAGCACCAATTACAAATGCAGCAATCGTCGCTGCGATGATTGCGATATAATTAATTCCATCAAATTGCATAATTTTCCCTCCATCCATGGAAGGTACAAATTAAAACAATTTTCAATGAAATTGAACAACTAAGTTTTATTCATGCCAATTTGGCATAACTACATCGGTGGGTTAGCCAATTCGCCCATGCGGCAAACTTCAAGATATTCTTCTTCAGTTACAGGCTGAACTGAAAGACGCATTGATGTCACCAACGACATATTTGCTAAAGCTTCATTGGCTTTCACATCTTTTAAGGTCACAGGTTTTGGCATATCGCAAACGGCTTTGATATCCACGCAATCCCAGCGTTCATCATCCGTTGTGGAATCTGGATGTGACAACGCACACACTTCCACAATGCCGACAACTTCAAGGCCTTCATTGGAATGATAAAAGAAACCCTTATCCCCCAATTTCATCAAGCGCATATTATTGCGTGCTTGATAATTGCGAATGCCATCCCATTCTTCACCGGCCTCGCCTTTTGCCTTCTGCATTTCCCAAGACCATTTGAACGGTTCTGATTTAAAAAGCCAAAATGCCATTGAGATTACGCCTCCGGTGCGTGGAAAATCCAAGTGTAAGGCTTAATATCAACCTTCTCAAACAATCCTGCATGCGCATATGGGTCTTGTGCTGCAATATCTTCTGCTTCTTTTTTGCTGTCCAATTCTAAAATAATCAGACTACCGCATGGCTTTTCATCATCGTCCAACAATGGGCCTGCAGCTTTAACAATACCCTTTGCGTCGAGGTCTTTTAAATAAGCCACATGATCAGGACGGGTATCCATCCGAACCTGCAAAGCACCTGGTTTGTCGTGACACATAAGGGCAAAATACATTGGTAAACTCCGATTATTCTTGTTCATGGCGCAAAGGGCGCGCCAAAAGCTGTTGAATTGCTTGGGCTACATCTAGCCGACCTTGGATAATATCCGCAACAGAATTTGTAATGGGTAAGGTAATATTTTCGCGTTTGCTCAATTCACTCGCTGCAATGGCTGCATTCGCACCTTCAACCAATGGCTTATCCGGACCGACGAGATCTTCAGGCAGTGCCCCTTTGCCAAGCTCGATACCAAAGCGATAATTACGCGATTGCGCACTTGTGGCGGTTAACACCAAATCACCTAAACCTGATAATCCAGATGCGGTTTCTGCCCGGCCACCCATGAATAAAATATAACGAGATAATTCAGCAAGGCCACGCGCAATAACAGATGCGCGCGCACTCTCACCAAGACCTGCGCCCATCACAACCCCTGATGCAATTGCCAATACATTCTTTAATGCGCCCCCGGTTTGTACGCCTGTAAGATCGTCGCTGCCATAAAGCCTAAATGTTTGCCGCGAAAGCGCATTGGATAACTCTTGGGCTGAAGCCAAATCATGTGCAGCCAGTGTCATCGCCGTAGGCAAACCTTTGGCAATATCTGAGGCAAAACCTGGGCCGGATAATACCGCAACATCATGCTGGGTTAGTAAATTGCGGACACTATTGCTCATTAGTCCGCCGGATTTTTTATCAAAACCCTTTGAGCAAATAACGAAAGGCGTTTTTGCATCCAAGTGAGGTTTTATCTGATCTGCAAAACTTAATTGCGCACCTGTTGGAACAACTGAGAGCAAAATATCTGCGGTTTCTACGCAGCTGAGATCACTGGTAATTGAGAGCGCATCCGGCACTTTAACATCAGGCAGTCTGGATTGATTTATGCGCAAAGACTGCATCTGAGCTGCATTGGTCTCGTCCCGCATCAGCAAAGTGACATTTGCAATCTCATCCGCCGACATGACGATAGCTAACGCGGTTCCAAAAGCTCCACCACCGGCAACAACGATATTTTTGCTCATTAAGCTTTTGCTCCTCGTTTACCCGACCCAACTTTACTATTGGCGCTTTCATCAAGAGGCCATCTGGATCGTGGCGCTATATCTAGCGCATCTGCTTCAAAACCATGTGCCATTCGTTCAGCTGCTGCCCATGCAATCATGGCTGCATTATCAGTACAAAGGTGATGTGGTGGCGCGACGAATTTCACACCATGCTCTTCACATAAAGTATGAAGTAGTTGCTGTATTTTCTTATTCGCAGCAACCCCGCCGGCGACGACAAGCGCGGGTTCTTTTGGCAAATCTTGGCGTTCAGAATAGCTCTTCAAAGCGCGGGATATACGATCACGCAAAGTAGCAGTGACTGATTTTTGAAACCCTGCACAAATATCACTCACATCCTGATCTTTTAAAGGTTGAATATTTGTCGCGGCTTGACGCACTGCGGTTTTCAAACCTGAGAATGAAAAATCCAAACTCTTGTGACCACGCATTGGAACAGGTAAATCAAAGCGGTTCTCATCGCCCTCCATGGCAGCTTTTTCAACCGCAGGCCCACCAGGATATGGCAGGCTTAAAAGCTTCGCGGTTTTATCAAACGCTTCGCCCAAAGCATCATCAATTGTTGTTCCCCAACGTTCGTATGACCCTACACCTTTGATAAGAATAAGTTGGGTATGACCACCTGAAACCAATAACAACAAATACGGAAATTCAAGACCATCCGTTAGCCGTGCAGTGAGTGCATGTCCTTCTAAATGATTGATCGCAAATAGCGGTTTATTTTTTACCATTGCAAGCGCTTTTGCAGACATTAACCCGACCATCAATCCACCGATGAGCCCGGGACCGGAAGTCGCAGCAAACGCATCGATGTCATCAAGTGAACAATCAGCTTTTTCCAATGCTTGCGAAATCAGCCCATCCAGTTTTTCAACATGCGCACGCGCTGCAAGCTCCGGCACCACACCACCAAATTGGGAATGCTCATCTATTTGAGAATAAACAATATCACTATCAATGACCGAACTGCCATCTTCAAGTCGCGTGACAACGGAAGCCGCCGTTTCATCACAACTCGTCTCAATCCCCAAAATTTTGATGGGTTCAAAACTTTTTATCGGCTTTTTCGACATAGATGGTTTCCAACAAATATACTTTGGCGTAAAGCCTTTATATGGTCAGGTAGCAATGGAATCCCGAGGATGCAAACAAAACCTTTTCAAATCGGCACAAGAGGTGGCCCGTTAGCGCTTTATCAAGCGCATGAAGTGCGAGATCGCCTGATGGCAGCTCATAGTTTGCCCCCTGAAGCTTTTGAAATTGTTGTTTTGTCGACAAAAGGCGATCGCATCACCAATAAGGCACTATCAGAAATCGGCGGAAAAGGTCTCTTCACCCTCGAACTTGAAGAAAAACTCCATGATGGCTCGCTGGATTTTGCGGTTCATTCTTCCAAGGATATGGCAACCACTTTGCCAGAAGGGCTTTATATTTCTGCCTTTCTTCCCCGCGAAGATGTTCGTGATGCTTTTATCGGTGGCGCAGCACCAACAATTGCAGAATTGCCAGAAAATGCACTTGTTGGTTCATCATCTTTAAGACGCCAAGCGCTCCTACGCAGAATGCGACCTGATTTGCGCGTTACAATTTTCCGCGGACTGGTAGAAACACGATTGCGCAAGCTCGAAGAAGGTCAAGTGGATGCAACACTTCTAGCCTATGCTGGAATGAAGCGCCTTGGCATTGAAGATAAAGCGACCGAGATTTTAGAACTATCAAAATTTCTAACAGCCCCTGGCCAAGGTGCAATCTGCGTTGAAAGTAGAATTGGCGATAAAAAAATCGACGATTTGCTTGCCCCGATCAACCATCAACCAACGCATACAGCATTAATGTGCGAACGCGCGTTTTTAAGATCATTGGATGGTTCGTGCCGCACACCGATTGCCGGTTATGCAACACTTGACGATGATAAAATCAATTTCTCTGGAATGATCTTATCCCCCGATGGTCAAACCGTTTATGACATCCAAACAGATGGTTCTGCATCTGATGCAGCACAATTAGGTAAACAAGCAGGCGATACGCTTCGTGAACAAGCGGGCACATCTTTCTTTGATGGTTGGGGTTAATGATAAATGGCGCGGGTGCTTATTTTAAGATCTGAACCCGCCGCGTCGGAAACTGCGCGAAAAGTTGAAGCACTTGGTCATCACCCCATCCTGCTTCCGCTTAAAAAATGTGTTTGTGAAACAAACATTGCCTTGCCAACTCCGGATCAAATCTCAGGCTTTATATTTACCAGCGCCAATGCGATCAGATGCATCAACGAAAATACAAAGATTAAAGACACATATTTGAAATTGCCGACGTTTTGTGTGGGATCAAGAACATCTGAAATCGCCAAAGAAATGGGCTTTTCAAACATCACTTGCGGTGAAGGTGGCGGCAAATCCTTAGCAAAAGACATAATATCCCAACATAATAGCTCAAAATTGAGCACGAGCGTTGAGGCGCCACTCTTATATTTAACCCTAGAAAAGCGCACACCAGATTTAGAACAGGCGCTTGAGAATACCAACATATTCATCAAGCCCATCGTCTCTTATGAAATGGTTGATGAAATATCCAACCAAAGCCTAAAAAACGCGTTGGAAAGTAGCCATATAGATATTGTTCTGTTTTATGCTCAAAGTGCAGTGCGGCGTTTCTTCGCGATTGAAGATGAATTGCAGCACAACTTGTTTACAAGCATGCAATTTGGGTGTTTAAGCAAAGAGATCGCCGGTGCAATCCCTAGGCATTTTGCTGATCAAATTGTCATTGCAGAAAAACCGAACGAAACACATCTTTTGGCCTGTATTGGCTGATAGATTTAGATTAAATTACAAGTCAAAGTTATTCCTGCTTTGGCATTTTATGAGATGATACACCATGGTCAAAACACCTCGACACTCCAAACCCTCTGATGAAGGCAAGACAATTGACCTGGATTCCAAGGACGTAAGCACCGTCCAAGCGGAGAATGTGGAAAGCGAGACAAACGACCCTTCAGATCAATCAGCTGAAAATGAAGCTTCTACCGTTGAAGCTGAAACTTCAAATTCTGAGGCACAAAATGAAGCAAAACCTGAAGCGACAAAAAAATCATCTTCGCCAATCAGCGCAGGTGTAATCGGAGCGGTGATCGCACTTGCAGGTGGCGCAGGATTGCAATGGGCAGGCATCTTGCCATCGATGCAAAGTGCTTCTCCACAAATCAGTGCTGAGGTTACAGAAAAGATCACTGGCCTTGAACAAAATTTAACGGCGCTTGATGCAAGATTATCAGAACAAAGCACATCTGACTCAGCCTCACTTGTGAGCAATTTGTCAGCTTTGACAACACGTATTGATGCATTGGAAACACTCGTTCAAAACGACAACACAGGTGCGCTTGAAGCAATCAGCGCAATCAATGCCCGTCTTGATGATATTTCCTCAAAAATTATCAATATGGAGCAGTCGCCGGTTAGCGTTGCTGAAGGTGGCGGAACACTACCGGAAGGTTTGCAAGATGAAATCGCAAACCTTGTGGCGCTTAGTGCAGCACAAGCAACTGAGATTAACAATTTAAAAACGCTGATTGAAACAACAGCAAAGGATGCATCCGTTGATGAAGCAACCAAACAATCAATTGCTGATATGCAATCCCGTTTGCAAAGTGCTGAGGCAGCATTGGCAAAATCGCAAAGCGATGTTCCAATCGCGAGATCACTTGCTGCTGTAACCGTTAAAAACGCCATTGATCGCGGCGGGCGTTTTACCGTAGAGCTTGATGCATATGCTCAGCTTGATGGCGAAAACCCTGCCCTTGCTGAATTGCAAGCAATCGCAGCAAACGGTGTCTTGTCTCGTTCAGATTTGCTTCAACAATTTGATAATATAGCAAACCAAATCATTTCAGCTGATAAGCCGGAAGCTGGGGAAACAGATATTATGACCCGCCTGCTAGATAGCGCGGCTAACATGGTCAAAATCCGTCAGGTTGGTGAAGTTGAAGGTGACACCGCGGAAGCGATTGTTGCACGTATGGAACAACGCCTCATCGCAGGTGAATTGGAAAGCGCACTAACAGAATGGCAAAAGCTATCTGACAACAGCAAAGCGGTATCACAAAATTATTCTGATCAATTGCAAGCGCGCATTAAAGCGGAAAAGCTTGCCGATCAACTCTTGCAGGCACGCCCTGCCACAGCAGGCTAAGGTAAAAGCGTATGATTAAAGGTCTCATATTTTTTGTAATCGTTCTTGCATTGGGTGTTGGCTTTGCTTGGCTTGCCGACCGACCAGGTGAAATGTTGATCAATTGGCAAGGCCAACAGATCGAACTCTCCCTCATGACAGCTGTGAGTATCATAGTTGCACTTATCGTTACCGTGATGCTGACTTGGTGGATTATCAGAGTGATTTTGACCTCACCTGAAATCATGTCAAAATTCTTCAAAACAAGAAAACGCGACCGCGGCTATAAGGCATTGTCGGAAGGTTTGATCGCAGCTGGTGCAGGCGATGCGACAATGGCCAAAAAGCTGACCAAACAAAGCAAAAACCTGCTTGATGATGAAAGCGAACCGCTTCTTAATCTGCTTGAAGTCCAAACCGCAATGATCGATGGCCGCGATGATGATGCCCGCGCTTCATTGCAAAAAATGGCCGACAAACCAGATACTGCGATCTTGGGTTTACGTGGACTTTATCTCGAAGCTAAAAGGCTTGGTGCAGGCGAAGCTGCACGACAATATGCAATGAAGGCTGCTGATCAGGCACCTCATCTTTCTTGGGCTAGCGATGCAGCGATTGAGTATTGCGCCCAAGATGCAAATTGGGACGATGCTATCCGTCGTTTGGAAAAACAGCGTACAGCTGGTGTGATCTCAAATGATGATGCCAAACGCAAAAAAGCAATTTTACTTGCAGGCCGAGCGCTTACCCGCTCTGATGGCGAATTGCCTGAGATCAGCAAAGATGCGCTTGCGGCACTTTCACTTGCTCCTAATTTAGTACCTGCTGCAACAATTGCAGCAAAAGCGCTATTCCGTCAGGGAAATCTGCGTAAAGGTTCAAGAGTTCTTGAAAAGCTATGGAAAGAACAACCGCACCCGCAAATCGCTGATGCTTACGTTAATGCACGTGTTGGTGACACTGCAGGTGATCGTTTAAAACGTGCTCAAAAGCTTGAAAGCCTTAAAGGCAACCAAGTGGAATCACTCTTCATTGTTGCCAAGATGGCATTGGAAACGCGTAACTTTGATTTAGCACGCCAAAAGCTCGAAGCAGCTGCGCGCCTTGAACCGCGCGAAAGCATGTATTTACTGCTCGCAGATATTGAGGAGGCAGAAACTGGCGATCAAGGTCGCGTCCGTCACTGGCTATCTTGCGCGGTCAAAGCACCACGAGATCCACAATGGACCGCAGATGGTTATGTGAGCGATAAATGGGCTCCGTTTTCTCCTGTCACTGGCAAGCTCGATAGTTTTGAATGGAAGGTTCCTCTAACAGCGCTCACTGGTCCAGTGACAGAAGGCGATGTATCAGAAAACGGATTTGATCAAGCCATCTCTAACTTGCCTGCAATTGCGGCCACGCCAGAAGCTGCACCTGTTGAAACAGATATAGCTGAAGAGACTGTTGTGACGCCGATTGAAGATGACAATGTCATTGATGTAACGCCACAAGAAACTGAAACTGAAAATGCTTCGCCATCCGATGAAGCCGCTTCGAGCGAAAACGATACAAGCGATGAAAAGCCGAAAGAAACGGTTGTTGCTGATAATGCGCCCGAGGATGTTTCTGACGAAGATAACGCAGTTACGCCTCCTGCAATTCAACAACCTGATGTCGCTGAACCTGCGGACGAGCCTGCAAAAGAGGTTATGAGTATCAGAGTTGATGATCCAGGCATCGATGAAAACGTGGATGAAGCGGAGAAAAAAAGCCGTTTCAGCTTGTTTTAATTCGTCATAGCAACCATATTCAGCCAACACGTTACGGTTGGAGATAAAATGTTAATTGATAGGCTGCGTGAGTTTTTTGAATCTATCACGCATGATGACGAAGCTAATTTTAAGACCGATAAAAACGACCCACAAGTCGCTGCGGCTGCGCTTTTTCACCATCTTATCGAAGCCGATGGTGTGGCCGTTGACAGCGAAAAGCAACGCTTGAAAGAAATTCTTAGCTCTGAGTTTGACATCAGCGTTGATGAAGCGATCTTGCTTTATCGCGCGGGACAAGCTGCGGATAAAGATGCGGTTGATCTTTATTCTTTCACCAGCGTTTTGAAGGTCAAACTGAACGAACAGCAAAAAATCGATCTGGTCGAAATCCTATGGGATCTTGCCTATGCTGATGGCCATCGCCATGAATTGGAAGATCATGTTATTTGGCGCATCTCAGATCTTTTGGGTGTCTCATCGCGTGAGCGCGTTTTAGCCCGACAGCGCATTGAAGCTGAGCACAAATAAATTGATGATTGATCTATCGCCAAATCAAGGACCTAAAATTCTCGTCGTATTGCATCAGGCAACATCAACGCCTGGTCGCGTGGGTCAGCTTTTGGTCAAAATGGGATTTGCGCTAGATATCAGACGCCCACCTTTGGGTGATGAATTACCAACGACACTCAAAGATTATGCTGGAGCTGTTGTCTTCGGCGGGCCGATGAGTGCGAATGATGATTTTGAATATGTTGGCCGCGAAATCAATTGGCTAGATATTCCACTTAAAGAAAACAAACCGTTTTTGGGAATATGTCTTGGCGCACAAATGCTGGTCAGGCACCTTGGCAAAAAGGTCTATTCGCACCCTGACAAATTGGTAGAAATCGGCTGGTATCCTTTGCAAGCTTCAAAGGCTGGCGAAGATCTGATGGAATGGCCAGAGATGGTTTATCAATTTCACCGAGAAGGTTTTGAACTACCTGATGGTGCGATACATTTAGCCGGATCAAAAGATTATCCAAACCAAGCATTTCGTTATGGGGATAATGCATGGGCGGTTCAATTCCACGCCGAGTTGACGCTGGCCATGATGCATCGTTGGGTGGTCAAAGCCGAAGAAAGATTTGAATTACCTGGCGCCCAAGATGGCACAATGCATCTTAAAGGTCGTTTACTATACGATCAGGAATTGCTCGCGTGGCTTAAGGTATTTTTGCACAAAGTCTTTGGTTCAGCGCTGTAACAACGCAAACCTTTTACTGATAGTGCTCTTCGATATACTTTTTAACAAGCACCTGAAAATCATCAGCGATATTTGCGCCGCGTAGCGTAGTTGCCTTCTCGCCATCAATGAATACAGGCGCTGCAGGTGTTTCACCCGTACCCGGCAGAGAAATTCCAATATTTGCATGCTTTGATTCGCCCGGACCATTTACAATACAGCCCATCACAGCAACCTGTAGATTTTCAACACCAGGATATTTCTCACGCCATACCGGCATATTCTCGCGTAAATCGCCCTCAATTTTTTGCGCAAGTTCCTGAAA
>JAHDEP010000206.1 GCA_020628775.1 Rhizobiaceae bacterium
GCGCAAGCGGGTGGTAACTTATCAGAAGCTTTGGGCAATTTGTCAGCCGTTCTAAGAGCGCGTAAACAAATGAAAGCCAAAGTTAAAGCGCTCTCGATGGAAGCGAAAGCCTCAGCTGCAATTATCGGTTCATTGCCGTTTATTGTTACGTTTTTGGTTTATATTTCTTCGCCTGATTACATCATGCTTTTATTTACCGATCCTCGCGGTCATCTCATCATTGGTGTTTCACTCCTATGGATGACAATTGGCGTGTTGGTGATGAAAAAAATGATCAATTTCGATCTTTAGCGGAAAGGTGACTTCACATGTTAGCTATTATTACTGATCCGCAGGTCTTGATCCCGATCTGTGTGGCAATCGCAGTTTTCGCAACTTGCGTCACCTTGCTAATGCCATATCTAGAGCGCAATGAAACAGCTGCTCGTATGAAGTCCGTAGCGCTTGAACGCGATGAGATTAGAGCACGTGAACGCGCCCGCATGCAGGCAGAAAATGCCAAAGCCAGTCAAAAAGTAAATCTTCGTAATGAGAACAATAAATCTGTTCGCCAAATTGTGGAGCAACTTAATCTGAAAGATGCGTTGGCTGATGAAAATACCGTCAATAAACTCCGGGCTGCTGGTTATCGCTCGCAAAATGCTTTGAATGTCTTTCTCTTTGCCCGTTTCACTTTGCCGTTCGTGTTCCTCGGTTTGGCACTTTTATATTTATTCGTATTGGGAGGCATGCCAGAACAGCCAAATGGAATTAAAATCCTCACAGCTGTTGTCGCTGCTTATTTTGGGTTTTATCTGCCAAATATCTTTGTTTCCAACCAGGCTGGTAAACGTAAAGCATCTATCCAACAAACATGGCCAGATGCGCTTGATCTGATGCTTATCTGTGTTGAATCAGGTATTTCAATCGAGCATGCGATGAAACGTGCCGCGGAAGAAATAGCTAGTCAGTCGCCTGCGCTTGCAGAAGAGTTCATTTTGACAACTGCTGAATTGTCTTATTTGCAAGAGCGTAAGGTCGCTTTTGAAAATTTGGGTAAGCGTACCGGGCTTGAAACTGTGCAAGCCATTTGTCAGGCTTTAATTCAGTCGGAGCGCTATGGTACCCCTGTTGCGCAGGCTTTGCGTGTTTTGGCGCAAGAAAGCCGTGATCTTAGAATGTCGCGCGCTGAGGAAAAGGCGGCAGCTTTGCCACCGAAATTGACGGTGCCAATGATCCTGTTCTTCCTGCCTGTTTTGTTCGGTGTGGTTCTTGGGCCAGCAGTGATGCAGGTTATGGACCGCTTTTAATCGCGTGAAATAGTCGTTAAAGACCGATACAAAGCGTCATCTCGCACTTGCGAAATTTGTCGTTATTTCGTATTGGCCATATATGAGCACTATATCTTCCCCTACCGACAGCATTTTAATCATCGATTTTGGATCGCAAGTCACGCAATTGATTGCAAGGCGGGTCCGCGAAACAGGCGTTTATTGCGAAATTGTGCCGTTTCAATCCGCTGAAGAAGGCTTCAAGCGTGTCAATCCAAAGGCTGTGATTTTCTCAGGTGGACCGGCATCGGTTCTTGAAGAAAACTCACCGCGTGCACCGCAGATCGTATTTGATTCTAAACTGCCAATTCTCGCAATTTGTTATGGTCAGCAAACCCTTTGTACGCAATTGGGCGGCAAGGTTGAGGGCGGCCATCATCGCGAGTTTGGGCGGGCAGATATCGAGATCTTAAAAGCAAGCCCATTGTTTGATGGTTTCTGGGATGTCGGATCGCAATATACTGTTTGGATGAGCCATGGTGATCGTGTCACCGAACTCCCAGATGGTTTTGAAGTTATTGCCGTATCGCCAAATGCACCTTTTGCAATTGCAGCCGATGAACAGCGTCAATACTATTCCACAATGTTCCACCCAGAAGTAGTGCACACACCTGATGGGTCAAAACTACTTGCAAACTTCGTCCATAATATTGCTGGTCTTGAAGGCGATTGGAATATGTCTGCATATCGTGAACGCGCGGTTGCAGCTATTCGCGAACAAGTTGGCGATAAAAAAGTAATTTGCGCTTTGTCTGGCGGAGTTGATTCATCCGTTGCAGCATTGTTGATCCACGAAGCAGTGGGATCACAACTCACATGTATTTTGGTTGACCATGGTTTGATGCGCAAAAACGAAGCTCGCGATGTTGTTGCGATGTTCAGTGAGCATTATCCAGACTTAAAATTATTACATTGTGACGCTTCCGAAACATTTATTTCAGCGCTTGAAGGTGAAGCTGATCCTGAGACAAAACGCAAAACAATTGGTCGTTTATTTATCGAACTGTTTGAAGAAGAAGCTGGCAAATTAGGCGGTGCTGATTTCTTAGCGCAAGGTACATTGTATCCTGATGTGATTGAAAGTGTATCTTATAGCGGTGGACCATCGGTGACGATTAAATCGCACCACAATGTTGGTGGTTTGCCAGAACGCATGAACATGGATCTTGTCGAACCACTTCGTGAATTGTTCAAAGATGAAGTGCGTGCCTTGGGCCTTGAATTGGGATTGCCGCAATCTTTCATTGGTCGTCACCCATTCCCGGGACCAGGATTAGCAATCAGATGCCCAGGTGGCATTACCCGCGATAAGCTAGAAATTTTACGCGAAGCAGATGCAATTTATCTCGATGAGATCAGAAAAGCTGGCTTATATGACGAGATTTGGCAGGCATTTGCCGTGCTGTTACCTGTACAAACTGTGGGCGTGATGGGCGACGGGCGCACATATGAGTTTGTATGTGCGCTAAGAGCGGTGACTTCAGTTGATGGCATGACAGCTGATTTTTATCCTTACGACATGGCGTTTTTGGGTAAGGCAGCGACGCGTATCATCAATGAAATTCGCGGTATTAATCGCGTTGTTTATGATGTTACGTCTAAACCGCCAGGCACAATTGAGTGGGAATAAACCTCCCAATAGTGACATTCTAACATTCCAGCTAAATGGTGCATCATGGACAAATCTACCGAACTTAATATTCAAGATTTAGACGTGGTGGGCCATAGATCGCTTCGTATCAATTCGATTGGCGCAATCAAGATCACCTTTGCGCGGATTGCTGGGTCTACATTTGCACCCAAATTGGTGAAATTCATCAATAAAAATTTATACCGTTTTGGTATTGGCGCAGCATTAAATCGCTATGACACCAGCCTGACTTTTTTCTCATCAAGAAATGATAAGAAGCTTTACGCAGATTATTCGAATAGCGATACGTTCTATAACTTTGGATCTGGTGCTTTTCATCATCCGCGTTGGCAAAATTTTGATTACCCGGGAAATAGCGATTTTTACAAAGCTATCCAGGGAAAGGTTGGCGAGGATTTTACCGCCATTGATCTGTGTCAGGACAATCTCAAGCTCGATATTGCGGATAATACTGCCAGTTTGATTTATTGCGCGCATACCCTGGAACATCTTGAAGAGGAAAAGACCCACGTTTTTCTCAAAGAATGTGCACGCATCTTAAAACCGGGCGGGATCATGCGGGTTGCGGTTCCAACCACACAGGAGAGTTTTAGCTTTGCGAAAATTCTTTATGACCAAGATACAGTCCCGATGAATACAAAACACAAGGTAATTTTGCTCGCCGCATCCAGTGTGCTGTGGAACTCAAATTCTTTGTCTGATGATCAGATCATTGAAATTGCAATTGAGAGCAAATTTAATGCTGAAAAATTCCACAAAATCTGCGCACAACGCGGTGTTTCAATTGGGTTTAATCCTGAAGGACCGGAGCGTCATGTCACGTTTTGGGGGCAGGAAAAGTTAAAACGTGCGTCTGTTAAAGCTGGGTTTCGCGCATATATGCCGTTTTATCGCGGACAATCACTGGCTGAGCCATTTAAAAATATTGAGGTTTTTGACACAACAGAACCGCATCTGTCTCACTACGGTGAATTTGTAAAATAGGGCTCAGCGAAGCTATGCAGTCATTTAAAGATAAAACGCCAACCTTGCTTGTCATCGATGTCCAAAAGGGATTTTTGGATGAGGCTATGTGGGGCGGCAAACGTAACAACAAAGACGCAGAAGAAGTATGCGGCAAGCTCATTGCTCTTTGGCGTGAACAAAAATTTCCAATCATTCACATAAAGCATGCCTCAACCAATCCAAGTTCAGCGCTACACCCATCTCAAATAGGGCATGAGTTTAACGCGGCAGCAATGCCTAAAACTGGCGAATTAGTGATCGAGAAAAACGTCAATAGCGCGTTCATTGGAACGGATTTAAAAGACGTGTTGGATGCGAATAACACCTCATCAATCGTCATCATCGGGTTAACCACCGACCATTGCGTTTCGACCACAACTAGGATGGCGGGCAATTATGGCTATCAGGTCTTCCTAATTTCAGATGCGACCGCAACCTTTGATAAAAAGGGTATTGATGGCACCGTTTATCCAGCTGATCTTATTCACGATACAGCGCT
>JAHDEP010000207.1 GCA_020628775.1 Rhizobiaceae bacterium
CAGTCAAAAGTAAGTTTGTTAATGTCTGCGATACTGATTACGGCAGACATTAATAGTCAGGGACCAATATGTTTTTTGGGTGGTGCGCAATCAGCTGCGTTGAGGTTTTAGTTATTCCACGGACATTTTGAAAAAAACACACTCGTTTTGATAATTGTTTTGCGTAAGTGCTCATTTGAACAGTCCAGATTATCGTCCGACTTTGCCTGTCTTACTTTGTTTGCCGCAAAAGAAGTGTCGCAAACAAAATGGAGGCGATCGGAAAGACAATTTAACTGTTCGCAATGGGCTGAAAATTGTTTTTAGATTTGTAGAATTCAAATAGATTTATTGCCTTTTAATCTCGTAACTTGCAGATAGTCCATAGTTTGTGAGTTGAAATGATTTAGATTTGCTCATAAACCTGTTTTATGAAAATTCGAAATCTTGATACATTTTACTGGGTTGCAACTCTTAAAAGTTTTCGAGCTGCCTCGGAACATCTACATCTCACTCAGCCAGCCATCACAGCACGTATTCAGGTACTAGAACAAGACCTGGGTACGGATGTTTTTGTGCGTGAAACCAAAAAAGCTGAATTGACACCGAGCGGCCGCAGGTTAATGCCTTATGCCGAGCAATTGATGAAACTCGACCAATCAGTGGTCGATGCTTTTTCCAATTCTGCCAATGTTGAACAAAGCATTCGGTTGGGCTCGTCTGAGACAATTATAGCAAGCTGGCTGCCAGATTTTATGTCGCATTTCAGTAAATCTCGACCGAGTTTAAACTTTGATTTGACGGTTGATGCAACAAATAATTTGCGTGACGCATTGGTCGCTAGAGAAATTGATCTGGCTTTTTTAATGGGGCCAGTCGCGGAAGCGAGCATTGAAAATATTGAGTTATGCAGCTATGAAATGGCGTTTGCTGCAACGCCAAATATTGAAAAGCAACATAAGGTCTGGTCGCTCAAAGATATTGCCGAAAAGACAATACTGACCTTTTCATCTAATACTCGTCCCTATCGACACCTTAGGGGGTTGATCGAGCCGCATGCCATTGGTGAAGCAAAAATCACCAGCTCCGCATCGCTTGGTGCGATTTCTCGTCTGGCGCAATCCAGTTACGGAATTTGTGCTCTACCAAAAGCAATTATCCAAACAGATCTCCAATCAGGAGATTTGGTTGAATTAAAAACAGATTTTGATTTACCACCAATTTCTTTTACAGCAAGCTTTGTGTCTGGCGCTGCAACTAGCAGTCTTGCGGAAGATATTGCTCGCAGTGCTGTGGGGTTTATCCAACCAATTTTGATAAAAAATATTTATCAAACTAGGTAAAATATTTCGATTTGATTTTATGAAATGACTTCGCTGTAATGGTAGGCGAAGGAAATAAACGTGACTGAAATCAAAATGCACCGAGATGGAAAACGATTAAGGAAGGCTATCCGCGCTGGCTCATTTACTGACCAGACTGCGGGGCAGGCGCCGCACCATCTTCAAGGTAATGTAGTGATCCTTCCGAGAGCCTATGCTCAGGATTTTCTGCTTTATTGTTTAAATAATTTAAAGCCTTGCCCATTAATTGGTCTTGGCCTTCCGGGTGATATTCACTTACCCGAACTTGGTGATATCGATATCAGAACCGATGTGCCGCGCTATCGCATTTTTAAAAACGGAGAATTCGACCAGGAAGTTGAAGATATTAGATCCGTTTGGTCAGATGATATGGTGACCTTCGTTCTTGGTTGTTCATTCACATTTGAAGAAGCTTTGATCGATAATGGTTATCCTATGAGGCACATCGAACAGGGCTCCAATGTCCCAATGTTTGTGACCAATATTCCAACTATTCCGGGCGGCATTTTCAGCGGACCATTGGTCGTCACGATGCGATCCTTCCGTAAGGAACAAATTCCATCAGTTTTTGAAATTTCGTCGCAATTTCCCCATGCCCATGGCACACCTATTTATTGGGGCGACCCCTCGAAGATCGGAATTCATGATCTTCAAAAACCTGATTATGGCGATGCAGTTTTGGTGCCAGATGATGAAACTCCGGTATTTTGGGCTTGTGGTGTAACCCCGCAAGCAGCGCTCGCCATGGCAAAACCTACCATTTCCATCACCCATGCTCCTGGCTGCATGTTGGTGACTGATTGGACATCGGTTGAGGCGCCTAAAATTCGACCCTCTCTAATTTCGTTTGAGCATTCTGAAATGAAACCTCGGCAACATCCTATCGATGCGGCCCAATTATAATATAGTATCATCAACAGGGAGAACCATGATGAAAAAGATTTTGCTTACATTGACGCTCTCAACAGCAATCGCGGTTCCGGCCATTGCTGAAGAGCTTTCCGTTGTTGGCAGCTGGTCAAGCTTGCCATTGCACAAAGAATATGAGGCGCCATTTTGGGGTGAAACCTTGCCGGCAGCATCTGGCGGCAAACTCACCACATCGGTGACAACGCACAACCAGATGGGTTTAAATGTTGGAGAATTTTTTCGTTTATTAGAGGCTGGCGTTTTTGATGTTGGTATGACGGTTGGTGACTATGCTGTCTCTGATGCTCCAGAACTTGAAGGCTTGGATGTGCCGCTAATCGCTATGGATGCGGGTAAAGCACAAATGGCAGTTGAAGCCGCGCGCCCGATGGTGGAAGAGATCTTCAAAAACCGCTTTAATTCTGAAGTTCTGGCTATTGCACCATACCCGCCGCAAGTTGTTTTCTGTAATAAAGAAGTTTCAAATCTCGACGATTTAAAAGGTGTTAGAGTACGCGCATCTGGTCGTATGACAGCGAAATTCTTAGAAGCACTGGGTGCTGAGGGGGTCAACGTCTCCTTCTCCGAAGTCCCGGGTGCTTTGCAAAAAGGTGTGGTTGATTGCGCAGTCACCGGTGCTGGTTCTGGTTATAGCGCTGGTTGGTGGGAAGTGACAACTCATCTATTGACCATTCCTTTAGGTGGGTGGGACCCTGTCGTGACTGCTATGAACATGGATAAATGGAATTCGCTTGACGCTGATACTCAAGCGTTGATCAAGAAAGAAGTTGCCGAGCAGTTTGAAGCCCCCGCTTGGTCCACAGCGCAAGGAGCACTTGAAAATGACATCGCGTGTCTAACAGGCACCGGTGAATGTAAATCTGGTGACAAACGTGCCATGACACTCGTGGAAGCAACCGATGAAGATATCGCCAAAGCCCGCAACATTTTAGAAGCAACTGTGCTTCCAGAATGGGCGGAACGCGCAGGTGGCGATTGGGCACAACGCTGGAATGACAGCGTCGGCAAAGTCGTCGATGTGACAATTAAAACGAACTAGAAATCGGGCAAAGGGCGGGTCCATGGCGGAGAAGCTATTATTGAAATTGCGGCAGATCAATCGATGGGTCGCAATCGCTGTCGGCATGTTATATTTTGCCTGTGCAGCCATTGTCCTCGTGGACATTATTCTTCGTCAGTTGGGTTCTTCCTTGGGTGGAACCGATGAAATCTCGGGCTACGTCATGGCAATTGGCGTGGCTTGGGGAATGGCCTTTGCCTTGCTTGAATTATCCCATGTGCGGATTGACTTTTTAAGAAGCCTCACAGCAACAAAAATCCGCGTTGTATTCGACCTTGTCTCAATGTTTATTTTTGCTGCAACCGTTTCAATCATAGCGGTTCAAAGCTGGCCGGTTGTGGCAAAATCTATCAAAAATGGATCAACGGCAAATACACCTTTGGAAACGCCATTGGCGTGGGTTCAAGTTCCATGGCTTGCCGGTTGGGCCTGGTTTGCTGTCATGGCTTGGCTTGTTTTCATTGCAGCGATGGCGCTCACGATGGCCGGCGATTTTAAGAAAACTGAAAGCGCAATTGGCGTTTTCCCTGAACATGAGGCGGTTTAGTAATGTTTGGATTTGTTACCTTTGGCCTCCTCGGACTTTTATCTCTCTCTTTGCCTGTTGGTGTGGTTTTGTTTGTTCTCGGATTTGGCATCGATCAATTCTTTACCCCATTTCCGCTCATTCGCGGCTTGGGATCGATGGTCTGGTCAACATCTGAAAATGCTGCATTGATCGCGATTCCTTTTTTCGTCCTATTGGGCGAGATCCTCGTGCGTAGTGGCATCGCAACCAAAACTTACGGCGCACTTGATCGTTGGGTATCGTGGATGCCGGGTGGTTTGGTGCATGCAAATATTGCAACATCAACCATGTTTTCAGCCACATCGGGCTCATCCGTCGCCACAGCTGCTACCGTTGCAACTGTCGCCATGCCGCAAGCTGAAAAACTCAATTACGACCCAAAACTATTCTCCGGAGCAATTGCTGCTGGTGGGACTTTAGGTATCATGATCCCGCCGTCAATCAATCTGATTGTCTATGGTTTTTTAACCCAAACTTCGATACCTCAACTGTTCTTGGCAGGCCTAGTTCCTGGCATTCTCCTTGCAATAATTTTCATGGC
>JAHDEP010000017.1:0-5407 GCA_020628775.1 Rhizobiaceae bacterium
CCAAAATCGGGATGCCTGCTTCTTCAAGTGCATTGGCAAGTTTTAGCGGTGTTTGACCGCCGAACTGAACAATTACGCCTTCAAGTGTGCCTTTAGACTGCTCGATATGAAGGATTTCAATCACATCTTCTGCAGTGAGTGGCTCAAAGTACAGTCTGTCAGATGTATCATAATCAGTTGAAACCGTTTCAGGGTTACAGTTGATCATAATGCTTTCATAGCCCGCATCATTAAGTGCAAAACAGGCATGACAGCAGCAATAGTCAAACTCGATGCCTTGGCCAATTCTATTTGGGCCACCACCCAAGATAACAACCTTTTTGCGGTCTGAAACATCAGCTTCAGAGCTGAGTTCGCCGACAAAAGGTGTTTCGTAAGTTGAGTACATATAAGCTGTTGGTGATGCGAATTCCGCAGCACATGTATCAATGCGCTTATAAGCTGGGACAACACCAAGATCGCGACGCTCTTTGGTTACGTCTAATTCGTCCTGACCGATCAGGGATGCAAGACGCGCATCTGAGAAGCCCATTGATTTGAGCATGCGCAGGTTTTCAGCATCTTTTGGCAGACCATATTGGCGCACACGCATTTCCATATCAACAATGGCACGCATTTGCTCCAAGAACCATGGATCAATCCAACATGTTTTATTGATATCTTCATTGCTCATGCCGAGGCGCATGGCTTGTGCAACCATACGCAAACGATCCGGTGTTGGTGTGCTGATCGCAGCTTTAATCGCGTCTTGATCATCGCCTTCGCCAAGACCTGGGATTTCGATCTCATCAAGACCAGTCAAACCAGTTTCAAGGCCGCGAAGTGCTTTTTGAAGCGATTCGTTAAATGTACGGCCAATCGCCATCACTTCACCAACAGATTTCATAGCTGTTGTAAGTGTTGGTTCAGAACCTGGGAATTTTTCAAATGCAAAACGTGGGATTTTTGTGACCACATAATCAATTGATGGCTCAAAGGATGCAGGTGTTGCACCGCCTGTAATATCGTTTTCCAATTCATCAAGCGTATAACCGACCGCAAGTTTTGCAGCCACTTTGGCAATTGGGAAACCAGTTGCTTTAGATGCAAGTGCGGACGAACGCGACACGCGCGGGTTCATCTCAATAACGATCAGACGACCGTTTTTCGGGTTCACTGCAAACTGAACGTTAGAACCGCCTGTTTCCACACCTATTTCACGCAACACGGCAATCGATGCATTCCGCATGA
The DNA here is from genome assembly GCA_020628775.1 of Rhizobiaceae bacterium. GTDB lineage: Bacteria > Pseudomonadota > Alphaproteobacteria > Rhizobiales > Rhizobiaceae > Lentilitoribacter. The sequence goes on from JAHDEP010000017.1 coordinate 1,231, forward strand.
TTTGGTATTCTTTATCGGTCAAAGTCAGGGCAGGGGCAACAGTGATGGAATCACCTGTGTGCACGCCCATCGGGTCTAAGTTTTCAATCGAACAGATGATGATGCAATTGTCCGCTTTATCGCGCACAACTTCCATCTCGTATTCTTTCCAGCCAAGGATTGATTCTTCGATCAACACTTCCGTTGTTGGTGACGCATCAAGGCCCGAACGAACAATTTCAAAGAACTCATCATTGTTATAAGCGATACCGCCACCTGTGCCACCCAAAGTGAATGACGGACGGATGATGGCAGGGAGACCAACTTTATCAATCGCCGTTGCAGCAATACCCATCGCGTGAGCGATATAACGCTGTTTACGATCGCTTTCGCCGAGGTTCCATTGGTTCTCCAGCGCATCTAATTCATTATCAAGTTCTTCACCTGAAAACTTTTCGCGAAGTTCAGCGCGTGCGGCTTCGTGTTTTACACGATCTACATCTTTAATATCTGTTGCGTTTGCTAGAACTGAGATCGGCGTATCAAGACCAATTTTATCCATTGCTTCACGGAACAATGAGCGATCTTCCGCTTTATCAATAGCATCAGGCTGCGCGCCGATCATCTCGACATTGTAGCGATCTAAGATACCCATTCGGCGCAGCGAAAGCGCTGTGTTCAGTGCTGTTTGACCACCCATTGTTGGTAGAAGCGCATCTGGGCGTTCTTTTGCAATGATTTTAGCAACAACTTCAGGAGTAATTGGTTCAATATATGTTGCATCGGCAAGACCTGGGTCAGTCATGATCGTCGCTGGGTTGGAGTTTACCAGAATAACTCGGTAACCTTCTTCTTTCAGCGCCTTACAGGCCTGGGTACCAGAATAGTCAAACTCACATGCTTGGCCGATAATAATCGGTCCCGCACCAATAATCAGAATGGATTTAATATCAGTACGTTTAGTCATGGCGTATATCCGTATTAAGCTACACAAAAACTCCGGCTGGAAAGGATCCATCGGAGGTGTAATCGGTTTTAAGTGGCTAAGCGTGCCTTATAGGGGAAGTTTAAGGATTTGTAACCCCTTAAAAGACGAAAATTGTGGGCAAAGTTATACTATTAAAAAGCAAACGGTTTTTGCTTAGTTTTGCAAACAAAAAAGGGCGGTGAATTTTTGTAATCCACCGCCCAAATTCTTCGATAAACAGACCGCTTATTCAGTTGGTTGTTTCAACAATCCATCAACAGCTTTAACTGTATCTTCGACAGCGTTCATTGTTTCACCAACTTTTTCCATCGCCTTTTCAGCTTCAGCTTTGACGGCGTCAACAGCTTCACCAGCAGCTTCTGTTGCAGCCTCGGTTGCAGCTTCTGCTTCCATTTTCACTTTATCGGCGGCAGCCTTTGCAGCTTCTTCTGCAGCTTTTGCAGCGGCAGCAGCTTCCTCTTTTGCTTTTTCTTCAGCGGCGGCAGCTTCAGCTTTTGCCTTCTCTTCTGCGGCAGCAGCTTCTGCTTTGGCTTTTTCCATAGCTTCGTCGGCTGCTTTTTTCGCAGCAGCTTCAGCTTCTTCAGCAGCCTTTGCAGCTTCAGCAGCTTTTTCTTCGGCAGCAGCTTTGGCTTTCGCTTCAGCTTCTTTTTTCTCATCGCTACATGCAGACAGAGTAAGCGCTGCCATTGCTGTTACAGCTAGCGCGATCGATAGTTTTTTCATGTGTTTGTCCTTATTGGCCCCAGCCAATTTAGTTTGTTTCAATTTGAGGAAATTGTCGCCCTCATAACATCTCAAAAGAAGATGAAGGGTGTTTACCGCCCGATTATGACAAAAAGAAGGTCTATTTTTGCACTGCACACAAAAATGTTTTCAAGATTATCGATATTCGTTTTTATCGATCAGTTGTTCAAATAGTCGGTGACGTCTTTTAAATTTGCGCGGCTGATTGGTACGAAATCACCGTTTTTTAACTCGATCATCTTTTTACCGCTCACGGTTTTAATCGCTGCAACATGTTGTTTTGCGACCCACCAAGATCTGTGAGATTGAATGCCATCATGCCCTTCCAATTCGATGATCGCATCTGATAAGCGCATTAAAATCAAATCTGATCCCAAGGATGTCGTTACTTTTATATAATGGTCTTGAGAATTGAGACTGATTAAATCACGTCCAAGGTTTTTGGGTATGCGATCAAAAAACCTTATCTCATCTGACGTTGTTTGTGATTTGTCATCAGATTTTGTTTCAGAAAGCTTGAATAACATAGTTACAGCGATGGTGATGGGGATTGTATATGTCATCACTTTGGCTAGTCCCGAGACAGATTGGCCAAAGGATTGATCTAAAAACAAACCAAACAACCAAACGAATATGCCAACAATGATCCCGGCAACGCTGCCACCGATCATATATGCAAGCCAATCATTGAGACTTTTTCGTTTGAGCGCGACAGTGACAAGCGTCGCGACCCCGCTGGCCAATACATAAGTAACAGGCGTTACAATGCCCCAATAAGCAAGGCGTTCGAGAGCATTATAATGATCTAACGTTCCAAAAGGGCCTGACAGCGTGAGAATCAGCACTGCAACGGCGATAAATCCATAGAACTTTGGTTCGGTGAATTGCGCCTGCATTTGACGAAGCGTCAATTGAAAAACGGTATCATTGGCGAATTCAGACATGCATTCCACGTAAACTAAGTTTTGCTCTGGGATATAACCGATAGAACCATTCTTCCATTCATTCAATGAGGAAGATTTTTCGATGTTTAACTTTGCACCGCTTTTCGAAGCCAGTTTTATCGTCCAAACCCATGTTTATTCTGCCGTTTTGAGCCTGGTGCTCGGTATTTGGATCATGTTTGGGACAAAGGGAACAAAGCTTCATAAAACAGTGGGAAAGGTTTGGGTGATCGCGCTTTTATCAACTGCGGTTTCAAGCTTTTGGCTTCATGGGATAAAACTCATCGGGCCGTTTAGCCCCATTCATCTTCTATCGATATTGGCGATTTACTCTGTCATACGCGGCGTGCAGCATGCGCGAGCGGGGCAAATTCAGCAACATCAAAAGGCGATGAAGGGGCTGTTTTATTACGCACTTATCGGGGCAGGGCTTTTCACACTGTTGCCAGGTCGTCTTATGCATCAACTCGTACTTGGTTAGGGTTTTTGCAAGCTTATAGGCCAAATCTATGTTTGATTATCCGTTCAAATGGCATTACCAGTAGTGGGCAATACATTAGCAGACTAAGGGGTATGTCATGCGTTGGAAAGGTCGTCGCCAATCAAGCAATATTGAAGATGTTCGCGGAAAATCTGGTTCTCGAACAACGCGATCACGTGGCAGAAACCCGTTTGGTCGCGGAGGTATTCGCTTGCCCTCTCGCCGCGGCGGTGTTGGTCGTGGTGGTATGAGTTTTAAATCACTCTTGCTCATGGGTGTTGTTTTTTTAGGTCTATGGGCTTTTGGCATTGTCAGCCCGTCAGATATTTTATCGCAAATGGGTGGCGCTCCGACATCTAATTTTGAGCAAACAACCACCCAAACACGCCAGCCCACCCAAAGCGCGGATGAGATGACACAGTTTATTGCAACTGTGTTGGCTGAAACTGAAGATGTGTGGAATGGTGTGATGCGCGCTGAGGGCGTTGATTATCCTGAGCCCGTGCTAAAGCTATTTTCTAATCAAGTGCAATCTGCTTGCGGGTTTGCAAGCTCAGCCTCTGGTCCATTTTATTGTCCTGCCGATAGCAAAATTTATATTGATCTGACGTTTTATGATGAATTAGCAACACGCTTTGGCGCTGCAGGTGATTTTGCGCAAGCCTATGTTCTTGCCCATGAAGTTGGTCATCACGTCCAAAACGTCATCGGTGTATTGCCAAAGTTTAACCAGATGCGTCGCTCAATGAGCAAAGAAGAAGAAAACCGTATGTCAGTGCGTGTTGAGCTGCAAGCTGATTGTTTCGCCGGGATTTGGGGGTATTACACAGCGCAAAAAGGATTGCTTGAACGCGGTGATCTAGAAGAAGCTCTAAACGCGGCCAACCAAATCGGCGATGATACAATCCAAAAACGTACGCAAGGTTTTATTGTTCCAGAAAGCTTTAACCACGGAACATCAGCTCAAAGAAAAGAATGGTTCTCGCGTGGATTTGATAGCGGCAGATTATCAGCCTGTGATACTTTCAACGCCAGATTATA
>JAHDEP010000017.1:5507-22616 GCA_020628775.1 Rhizobiaceae bacterium
GTGGATTTGATAGCGGCAGATTATCAGCCTGTGATACTTTCAACGCCAGATTATAGTTTAAATCAAAAACCTCAAATTTCTTTCTGCAGTATTTCTTCTGCATAAAAAATAGGCGGTGTATTCTCGCTTGATATGAAGTTATTGTCTGTTCTTTGGGCAATTAAACTGAGTCGCTTGATGAACTACATTCACCATATAAAACGGACATGGCTATTAAGCCTGCCGCTTGTTGGCAGCCAATTGGCTCAAATTGCGATTAATACAACGGATACTGTCATGCTCGGGTGGCACGGAACGTTTAGTCTCGCATCCGGTGTGCTTGGCACGCAAGCGGTGTTTTTCTTCTTTATTTTTGGCGCTGGCTTTGGTCACGCGGTGGTGCCTTTAGCTTCAAGCGCCTTTGCCAAAGATGACACCCGTTCTCTGCGCCGCGCTATTCGTATGGGGTTATGGATCACCGGTTTAATTGGCTTGGTGTCCATGCCGATCATGTGGAATGTTGAAAAGATATTTGTCTCTTTAGGTCAGGATGAGGATGTATCTTCGTTGGCTGCGGAATATGTTCGCGTTGCGCAGTGGAGTTTGTTCCCGGCATTATGGGCGTTAGTGTTCCGAAATTTCTTTGCAACGCTTGAGAAAGCTCAAATTGTGTTTTGGGCCATCATCCCCGGGATCTTGCTCAACGGTTTGCTCAATTACGCGTTTATTTTTGGTAATTGGGGTGCGCCCGAGCTCGGCGTAGTGGGCGCTGCATGGGCATCATTGGGCACAAATATTATCATCATGGCGGTGCTGGTGGGGTGGCTATATATCCACAAGCACTATCGCCAGTACGAGCTTCTAACGCGGGTCTGGCGATCTGATTGGTCGGTATTTTGGCGTGTTGCAACATTAGGTCTACCGATTTCAATATCCATCCTGGCTGAAATTTCGATGTTCTCCGGTGCATCGTTATTGATGGGATTGATTGGTCCTATGGAGCTTGCCGCGCATGGTATTGCGCTCCAATTGGCGGCGATCGCATTTATGATCCCGCTTGGGATTTCAGGTGCTGCAACTATTAGAGTGAGCAATGCTTATGGTCGTGAGGATATGAGCGATATCATGCTTGCATCTAAAGCTGCGCTTGTTGTGGCGATGTTATTTGCTGTTGCAACGGCGTTGATCATAGCGGTTTTCTCCGCACCATTGATCAGCTTGTTCTTGGATAGCGCCAATGCCGATGCCGCAACAGTTGCAATGATTGCCTTACCGTTGGTATTGGTCGCAGCAGCATTTCAGCTGGTAGATTCAGGGCAGGTTATTGCTGCTGGGGTCTTACGAGGGTTTCAAGATGCGACCATGCCGATGATTATCAATTTGATCTCTTATGGTCTTGGCCTTGCCTTAGCATATGTACTTTGCTTCCAATTTGGGCTTGGACCCGTTGGAATTTGGTATGGCCTAACAGCTGGTCTGGCCTTCTCATTTATCTGTTTGGGAATTCGATACTTTTATATGATCGGCAAAATAAAACAGGAGCTTGCATAAAGCTCCTGTTAAAATCATCTCAGATGTAAAATTAAGCGCTTAGAGAATTAAGCGTTTTCTTTTTTCGTTTCTGCAATCAGATCGATAAAGCGTCTGAAGAGATAATGGCTGTCTTGTGGACCAGGCGATGCTTCTGGGTGATGCTGCACAGAGAAAACCGGTTTGCCCGCAACACGTAGGCCACAGTTTGTGCCATCAAAGAGTGACACATGCGTTTCTTCAACGCCTGAAGGCAGGCTGTTGCTGTCCACAGCAAAACCATGGTTCATTGAAACGATCTCAACTTTGTTGGTCGTGTGATCTTTCACCGGGTGGTTTGCGCCATGATGTCCTTGGTGCATTTTAACCGTTGTTGCACCCAGTGCGAGCGCGAGCATTTGGTGACCAAGACAAATTCCGAAAATCGGAACGCCACTTTTAAGAAGCGCTTGAATAGTTGGAACTGCATATTCACCGGTTGCTGCTGGGTCACCAGGACCGTTTGATAAGAAGATACCATCTGGATTGTGTGCAAGAACTTCTTCAGCAGTGGATTTTGCCGGCAATACTGTAACTTTACAGTTCAATCCAACAAACAAGCGCAGGATGTTTCTTTTCACACCATAATCAAGCGCTACAATGTGATTTCCATCATTGTTCAATTCTTCAAAGCCTTCGCCAAGTTTCCAAGGCGCCTGTGTCCACTGGCTTGATTGTCCTGATGTCGCTTCAATTGCAAGATCTAGATTTTCCAAACCTGACCATTTAGCCGCTTTTGCTTTTAGCGCATCAAGATCAAAGTTTCCGTCAGGCGAATGCGCGATGACAGCATTTTGTGCGCCTTTTTCGCGGATCAAAACCGTAAGAGCGCGTGTATCGATCCCAGAAAGAGCGATAATGCCGCGTGCGCTTAACCAGCTGTCTAAGTGTTCAACAGCGCGATAGTTTGATGGGTTGGTCACATCCGCTTTGAAAATTGCGCCAACAGCGCCACGTCTTGCAGCGGGTGTTAGATCTTCAATATCCTCACCGTTCGCACCGACATTACCGATGTGCGGGAATGTAAATGTTACGATTTGGCCAAGATATGATGGGTCTGTGAGAATTTCTTGATAACCTGTAAGCGCAGTGTTGAAGCAAACTTCTGCTTCGACTTCTCCGCTTGCGCCAAGGCCTTGCCCTTCAATAACAGTGCCATCTGCAAGAACTAAGACAGCGGTGGATTTTTTGATTGGCCAAGGTTGGTCGTTGTTGTGCGCATGTGACATTAGCGGATCCATTCAGCTTTAGCGAAATAATTGGGCATTATTGTTCGATTGAATGGCGCGTAACGCGTGCCAGATACAGATCGCGCAAAGAATTGCCATCTGAAACATGCAGATAACTTAGCCTGTCGTTATGGTCAACATCTGAGAGAGAAAATCCACGTTAAAGCGGAAACTAATCAAATTATCTCTCGTGCATTCGAATTGGCGATGACCCGATATCAACAATGCGTTTGCCTTTAAAGAAAGTATGCCATTGTTATTTGTTAACTTTTCGTCAGTTTCGGACAAGCCCATCTATCTAGGTTAACATTCAAAGCAATTGTTAGGATTAAAATTATGGGGCAGGTCGCAGAGATTAGGCAGGAAACAGTGTCTTCGTCATTCGTTGATGATATCGCGACGGTATTTGATATAAAGCAGATATTACGAGCGACATGCGAGAAATATGGGTTTAAGCATTTTATGCTGGCGCATATCCCGCATTCCGAAAACGAAAAGCTCAGCATTAATTCTATTGCTATCACCAATAACTGGCCAACAGAAGTTTTGGGTCATTATGATATGATGGGGCGCGCTGAAAGCAATTACCTCATTAAAGAAGCGCGTCAACGGCTCGCACCTGTTATCAAGGATATTGATTATAGTGCTTTAAATGAGATGCATGTTGATCTTCTTTCTCGTTATAAATACGAGCGCAACGGCTATTTCCCGGTTAATAATGGCGATGGACTGCATTTGCTTGTCTTAACTGGTGGTCGCGATGTCCTTCTTAGTGAAGAGCATTTGGCTGATATTCAGCTGTTTGCGACGAGATTGGTTGAAAAGTCGCTTAAAATTCTGCCTGGTAACCACACCGCGGATGCGAATATTTCTCAGCGAGAAAACGAAGTGTTGCAATGGATTGCCGAAGGTAAGACAAGTGCAGAGATCGCAACGATTATGTCATTATCAGAGCACACAGTTAATCACTATGCGATGTTGGCTGTGCAAAAACTTGAATGCGTTAATCGCACGCAAGCTGTTGTTCGTTCCATGCGACTTGGTCTTATCAGATAATTCTTCAGTTCGTCTTTTGCGCGATGAAATCGCTTGACCTAATTTAACTTTCTGGCCAAAACGCCTTCAGATATTTATGCTAAGTAAATATCGACCTCTGGAGGCATTTTTGCGATTTTCAAACAACTTTCTTGATGAACTGCGTGACCGAATTCCGATTTCGGAAGTCATCGGCCGCCATGTGACTTGGGATCGCAAGAAAACAAATGCGCCTCGCGGAGATTTTTGGGCCTGTTGTCCATTTCATGGTGAAAAATCGCCAAGTTTTCACTGTGAAGATAAAAAAGGCCGATATTACTGCTTTGGTTGCGGTGAAAAAGGCGACCATTTCAAGTTTTTGACCTCTTATGAAGGTTTAAGCTTTGTTGAAGCGGTTACCCGTCTTGCAGATCAGGCAGGGGTGACTTTGCCTGCACCTGATCCAGAATCAGCTCGGCGCGAGCAAAAGCGCGCAACGCTTGAAGATGTCATGGAAATGGCAACCAGTTATTTTGAGCAGCAGCTTCAGCAAGCTCCTGGTGCAAAAGCGCGGGCATATCTTCGAGATCGCGGATTATCGGGTAAAACTATATCAACCTTTAGATTGGGATTTGCCCATGATAGCCGAAATGCGCTGAAGGAGTTTTTATCCCAGCAGGGCGTCGATAAAGGGCTGATTGAAGCCTGCGGTCTTGTTGTGCATGGTCCCGATATTGCGGTCTCTTATGATCGTTTTCGTGATCGGATTATGTTTCCGATCCCATCTTCGCGTGAAAAGACGATTGCTTTTGGTGGACGGGCAATGGACCCTTCCGCACCGGCGAAATATCTCAACTCAAATGAAACAGAGCTGTTTCATAAAAGTAATGTGCTGTTTAACTATGCGCGTGCGCGTCGTTCTATCAAAAATGATGATATCCCACTCATTGCCGTTGAAGGTTATATGGATGTGATCGCGCTGCATCAGGCTGGTATTGAAAACGCGGTTGCACCTTTGGGGACTGCATTAACTGAGAACCAATTGCGTTTATTATGGCGTGTCTCCAATCAGCCTGTTTTGTGTTTTGATGGTGATGGCGCAGGTCAGCGTGCTGCTGATCGGGCGATCGATTTAGCTTTGCCTCTCTTAACGCCGGGCAAATCGCTACGATTTGCGGTTTTGCCAGAAGGCAAAGACCCCGATGATATGGTCAAGGAAGAAGGACGCGCTGGGTTTGATGAAGTGATTAAAAACGCCCGCGGTCTGGCCGAGATGGTTTGGAGCCGTGAAGCGGATAGGGGTGTTTATGATACTCCTGAAAGCAAGGCGGAACTAGAAAAACGCTTTCGTCAGATCGTATCGGTCATTCAAGATGACAGCATCAAGCATCATTATCAGCAGGATATCCGCGATCGCCTGCGAGGTTTCTTCTCTAATAAGAATATCAATCAGGGGCAAGGTAACCGCGGTTTCAATTCGGGCAATCAAAATAACCGATATCAAAACGGCCGCGGGAATGGTGCAGGCTCAATGCTTGCTTCAGATAAGCTGCGCCGTTCTGGTTTGGTCAGCGGTCGTTCTGATTTGCCGTTATCGCGTGAAAGTGCTCTTGTTTTCACCATTATCAGTCATCCACATATGCTGATTGATGATTTCGACATTCTGATGGAACTTGAACTTGAAAACAAAGAGCTTCAGCGTTTGTGGCAGATCATGCAGGAAGCATGCGCAAATGGTAGCCGGCTCACTCGCGAAGAGATGGTGAAGTATCTTACCCAGAGATCTATGGAACCCATCATCGAGCGTTTGGAAAAACAAATGCGGGAATTGCGTTTATGGCAGGTGATGGCGGATGCAGCGCCTGAAGATGCGAGAGATGGTTTCATGCAGGCATTTTCGTTAAATCAACGGACGCGTTCGCTCAAATGGCAAAAGAATGAACTTGAGCGCGATATTGCTGTGGCAACGGAAGAGGGGGATGAAAACTCGGTTCCTGCTCTCATCGCAGCTTTGCAGCAAGTTCAAGAGGAAGTTCTTCGCTTAGAAAGTCAGGAAGCGATCATCGATGGCTTCGGTGTTTTGTCTGGACGGGGAAGAAAACGGAGTTAATTATTCTTTCTTGTTAAAGGTAATGTTGGTTAAATCGCGAAAATTTCGATATTTCCGGCCTAAAGGCTGATTCTCTCGATTTGTAGGCTTGAATTTGCGATAGATGACACCAAATGGAGTCACATAAAATAAAGTAATAATGCGTTGTGGAGCTATAAATATTGCGTTTGAAGCACGGAAATAGGCTGTTTTGGCGAAAAGTACTTGACGTGGCGCATTTTTACGGGAATCACCTACTGAATGGGTATCCTAAGTTAATCAGGAATTAAGCATCAACTGATCAAATTGCCGTAGGTGATTCGCGGCAACGAATAAACTTGGTTTATTTGGTATGTAACGATCTCAGTTTTTGCAAGGAAATGGCTGGCTGATGGCAACTAAAGCACAAGAAAAAAATGATGAAAAAGAAAATGAACGAGAAGGTGGCGCAGACGGCCCACTAATCGATCTTTCTGATAGCGCAGTAAAGAAGCTAATCAAGACGGTAAAAAAACGTGGTTATGTAACCATGGACGAAATCAATTCGGTTTTACCATCTGAAGAAGTGAGTTCTGAGCAGATCGAAGACATCTTATCCCTATTCTCTGAAATGGGTGTGAATGTGGTCGATGAAGAAGATGTTGCAGAAGAAGAAGCTGCAGCAGCTACGCCTTCCGCTGCTGGTACTGAAGTGGCAACTGCTGCCGGTACTGCACTTGCTAAAGCCAAGAAGAAAGAACCAACCGATCGTACTGATGATCCGGTCCGCATGTATTTGCGTGAAATGGGTTCTGTTGAGCTATTGTCGCGCGAAGGCGAAATTGCGATCGCAAAGCGTATTGAGGCTGGCCGCGAGACCATGATCGCCGGTTTGTGCGAAAGCCCGCTAACGTTCCAGGCGCTGATCATTTGGCGTGAAGAGCTTAACGAAGAAATCACGCTTTTGCGCGAAATCATCGATCTTGAGACGACATATTCAGGTCCAGAGGCGAAAGCTGCTCCGCAGTTCCAAAGCCCTGAGAAAATTGAAGCTGATCGTAAAGCCGCTGAAGAAAAAGAGAAGCGTCTTGCAGAGCGTAAACGTTCTGACGATGTCACCGATGTAGGCGGTGAAGGCAGCGCAATTGACGAAGATGAAGACGATGAAGATGAAGCAAATCTATCGCTTGCTGCGATGGAAGCTGAGTTGCGTCCTCAGGTCATGGAAACGCTTGATCTTATCGCTGATACATATTTCGGCCTTCGCAAGTTGCAGGATCAACAAGTTGAATCCAGCATGGCTGACCATGACAATGATGAATTGTCACCAGCACAAGAGAAGAAATATAAAGAGCTTAAAGATGTTTTGATTGGCGCTGTTAAATCGCTTGCGCTGAACCAAAACAGAATTGATGCACTTGTTGAGCAGCTTTATGACATCAATAAACGCCTTGTTCAAAATGAAGGTCGTTTGCTTCGCTTGGCTGAAAGCTATGGCGTGTTGCGTGAAGATTTCCTACAGCACTACCAAGGTTCAGAACTTGATCCAAATTGGATGGAGATGATTGCTTCGCTGAAGACAAAAGGCTGGCAAGAACTTGCAAATGCTGAAGAGCGCAAAGTAACTGATTTACGCGGCGAGATCCAAAATCTTGCGACTGAAACAGGTATCTCGATCTCTGAATTCCGCCGTATCGTGCATATGGTGCAAAAAGGCGAGCGCGAAGCGCGCATCGCTAAGAAGGAAATGGTGGAAGCCAACCTTCGTCTTGTGATCTCAATCGCAAAGAAATACACAAACCGTGGTTTGCAATTCCTCGATCTTATTCAAGAGGGTAATATTGGTCTTATGAAGGCGGTTGATAAGTTTGAATATCGCCGTGGTTATAAGTTCTCAACTTACGCGACTTGGTGGATTAGACAGGCGATCACGCGTTCTATTGCTGACCAAGCAAGAACAATCCGTATTCCTGTGCATATGATCGAGACAATCAACAAGATTGTACGTACATCGCGTCAGATGTTGCACGAGATTGGTCGTGAGCCAACACCTGAAGAACTATCTGAAAAGCTCGCCATGCCGCTTGAAAAAGTGCGTAAGGTTCTGAAAATCGCTAAAGAGCCGATCTCTCTTGAAACGCCTGTGGGTGATGAAGAAGATAGTCACTTGGGTGATTTCATCGAGGATAAAAATGCTATCCTTCCGATTGATGCAGCTATTCAGGCGAACTTGCGCGAAACAACAACGCGTGTACTTGCATCGCTTACTCCACGTGAAGAGCGCGTCTTGCGGATGCGTTTTGGTATCGGCATGAATACAGATCATACTTTGGAAGAAGTTGGTCAGCAGTTCAGCGTGACGCGTGAACGTATTCGTCAGATTGAAGCGAAAGCGTTGCGTAAATTGAAGCATCCTAGCCGTTCACGTAAGCTGCGTAGCTTCTTGGATAGCTAATCCGCGATTTATTCAAAGAATTAAAAGCCTGATGCAAATTGTGTCAGGCTTTTTTTATGGCTGCAGCGAAATTATGCGCTGATCAATTGTCCAATTTGCGATCCCACACCTTGTGCTTGATATATCGATCTTGCAGGTCTTTGGCTTATATCAACGTCTCTTTGCATCCAGCTGCATGCCTCTAATTGTTTGAGCGATTGTGATAGAGCGCGGTCGGTTATTGGCAGAAGCTGGTTCTTTAAACCACCGAAATGAATTGGTTCAGAGCTTATCGCCAATATGGGCAACGTCCATGCGCGTCTTAGCAAGGCTTTGTCTTCCAATTGGCTGTCGATATGACCAATCTTGTGAGCGCGCTCAGCAACATAATGACCGAGCTCAGTGAGAATATATTCGGGTCGTAGCGGATGTCCGTGTCCGGGGTTCCGCTGAACTAAGTTTAATTCAATCAAATGATGAAGACTTTGCGCGAATGCTGTGCGTCCCGCGCCGGTCTTTGCGAGCAGAGTTGCTTGCCGTCCAGCAGTGCCTTCGTGCATGAGTGCTAAAATGTTCATTGACCAAGCACGTTGCGTTATCTTGACAAGTAGATTAATGTCCATAAAATATAGTATATATATTTATTGTAAAAAGGAAAGTACCATGGCACTTGTTTCGCTAAATAATACCATCACATTCGCAATCTCTGTCAGTGACCGACATGCGAGCGCAAAGTGGTATGAAGAAAAGCTTGGGTTTGAAGCGCTATACCATGCCGACGAATTGGGCTGGAGTGAGATGAAGACCATGACTGATGGTGTGACATTAGGCTTAGGAGAGCAGGGGGAGCCCAGCCCCGGGAATGCAGTGCCTGTATTTGGTGTAGACAACATGGACGAAGCCAGAGGTGCGCTAGAAGGTGCCAATGTGAAGTTTGATGGCGAGACAATGGTTGTTGAAGGCATGGTCAAAACAGCGACATTTTATGACCCTGACGGAAATGCGCTCATGCTGGCAGAAGATCTCACAAGCTAGATATTGAAAAAAATTTTCGAATTAAATTCCCTACTGACAAAAGGTGTCAGTAGGGCTATTATATATCTATCATTATTCCAACAACGGATAACAAAACCAGGAGATAATGATGAGTAAAGTTTTTGAAGTTGTAAGCTATGAATTGAATTCAGATGCAACCGTTGAGCAAGCAGTTGAAGCTAATAAACAATCATTGGCATTTGCAGAAGAGCAGCCAGGGTTTATCAAGCGTTCAGTGATTGCAAACGATAATGGTCAGTGGATGGACATTGTTGAATGGGACAATGTTGAGGCTGTTGAGGCCGCATCTGCAAAGTTTATGGATGACACACGCAACCACGCGCTTTTGGCTGTTATCGATCAAAAGACGCTTAAAATGCAGCATTTGGATGTGAAGGCATCTTGCTAGGAGCATGATTTGCGCAAGGTAGATCGCCTTTTTGAAATTATACAGCTGTTGCGTGGTAAAAGGCTGCGCACAGCTGAATTCATTGCGGGTGAGCTCGGCGTGTCACAACGCACGATCTATCGAGATATTGCAGGACTTATGGCCTCAGGGGTTCCCATCGAAGGTGAGCGCGGGGTGGGTTATCTGATTAATCAGCCAATTGAGATCCCACCGCTGCATTTTTTGCCGCTTGAGTTGAAAGCGCTGCAAATGGGGGCTGATCTCGTCAAAGCGGTTGCCGATCATGAATTGGCGCAAGCTGCGGAAGAAGCTGCGATCAAGATCGCGGATGCTTTGCCCGGCGAGCGCACACATATCAGGGTCAATTCAGCAGCGAATATTCGTGTTTGGAACGAGGAAGACACCAAGCAAACGCTTGGTACGGTGCGCAATGCGATTGATAAGCGTGAGAAAGTTAAATTGGATTATCGCGATAAATCGGAGAAAGTTTCGTCACGCATTATTTGGCCGTTGGGCTTAGAATATTGGGGGCGGGTTTGGACCGTTTCCGCATGGTGCGAAAAGCGTGTTGCATTTCGCTCGTTTCGCATTGACCAAATTGTATCCTGCGATCTCGTTTATGAAAACTTCCCCCACGAGCCCGGCAAGACATATCAGGATTTTGTAAAATACGCGCAAGCGCGCGATAAGGTAAGCGGCTATGTCAGATCTTAATTATCAGTTCGATGGTGAACTTTGGCGCGTGGCTGGTGACAGCTGGCATTTTGTCACTGTGCCCAAGGATTATTCAGAGCACATAAAGGCATTTGTTCAATCCAAGACCCCAGGTTTTGGCTCTATTCGAGTGAAAGTGACTTTGGGTGAACATGAGTGGAAAACGTCTTTGTTTCCCGATAGTAAATCAGGCTGCTACTTTTTGCCGATCAAGGCAGATATTCGCAAAAAAGCGAAAGTTGTGAACGGTGATATGCTCACCGTTCAACTGGATATCGATATCTAAACTGAACAAATTCAGTTGTAGATTAGAAGTTTGTTCCGGTTTGCTCGCGCTCTTTTTCCGCAAGCAATTTTTTCTGATAACGGCTTTGGACAATTTCCACAGCCACAAGTGCGAAGAGCACGAAGTAGAATGTTGCTTTTGACATTGGCTCAATTGGGAAGCCGAAGAAGTTAAGATGGGCAATATGGCCACCTTCGGCAATCAACACGATACCAACAATCAAGAGTACGAATAGTCCAAGCACTTCGTACATGCGGTTTTTGGCAAGGAATGTCGCCACAGTTTCTGACATCACCACCATCAAAATACCTGAGATGACAATCGCTGAAGTCATCACAATGAAGTTGTCTGTTAAAGCAACCGCTGACAGAACAGTATCAAATGAGAATACGACGTTCATGATAACGATCCAGAACAATGCGGATGCAAATGATTTGCGAACCGCACGTGCACCTTCATTTTCAAGATCCGGCACACCAATCATGTGGTAAATTTCTTTCATCGCTGTGTACATAAGGAACAAGCCACCTGCGAGAACGATCAATGCGTGACCACTGACAGATGCTGAGAAGAATGGAAGCGCGACTTCGAAGATTGGATCTTGGAATGCGCTAATCAGCTGCAATACGACAAATAATAGGACAATCCGCAGCACAATCGCGAGAATAATACCCCAACGGCGGAGTACACGTTCATTGGCTGGGTCTACTTTTTTCGCCTCAAGGGTGATGTAAAGCAGATTGTCAAAACCGAGAACGGTTTCAAGCGCAGTCAAAATAAGAAAAGTTGTGAGATTATCGAGTGTAAACAGGCCTTCCAGCATTTACAGCGCTCCGCAAGTTTTTGATGTAAGTTAATTCGTGGTAGCAAAATCAATGTCACTTTGCCAAGGGTTGATTTTAAAAGTTACCCATTATCTACGGTCTTATCCACCCAATCAACGAAATCGCTCATGGCAACGTCTCGGCTGGTTTCATTAAGTGTTTCATGTCTGCAGTCTGGATAATTTATCATCTGAACGTTGGTTTGGCCGCAATTTTCCAAAAGCTCGGCATACCATTCAACAGCTTTGCCGAACTCTGTTGCAGGATCTTGCTCCCCGCCGACCAATTGGATGGGAAAGGAGTTGTCCAAGGCTTTAATCGCATTTGTATTGGCGCCTTTGAGAATGAAATCCAATATTGCGCGCCACATTTCTATGCTTGGAGGCCAGCCACCCAATTCGTCATTGGCGATCTTTTCGATCATCTCTTCATCGTGGGTCAGCCAATCATAACCTGTTTTGGAATTTTTGATGGATTTCGACCAAGCTTCAAATGTCATTTTTGACATCAGCAGGCTAGGGACATCGGACCCCTTGAAAAAGGCTTCTAGAAACAGAGCTACTTTGGCAAAGCTCGCATATTGGCTGATTTTAAAGTTTGTGTTCCATACTGCCAGAGCGTGAGCCGAATTAGGGTTTTGCAGCACATAATTGGTAGCAATTTGCCCACCCATGGAATGGCCAAAACAAACGATGGGTAGATCTTGGTGCGCAGATTGGATCATCTGATGAATGAAGCGAACATCCTTGATAACCTTTCGTCCACCATCGCGTTTTGAAAATTGCCCAAATGGTAGTTTCTCTGCTTTGGTTAATCCATGCCCGCGATGATCGTGGGCATAGGAATGATAGCCATGCTTGGCGAGAAATTTCATGAAGTGCTCATAGCGACCGGAATGCTCGGTCAATCCATGATTGATCTGGATGACAGCTTTTGGCGTCTTTTTGGTCAAGCACGTTCGAAGGTGAATTTGCGCACCCGTTGTGGAGGCCAGAGTTTGTTCGCGGATTTTTGCCATTTACGATCTCATATGTCTTTGCTTGCGCCTTATCTGACGAGTTTTAGTGGAATATTCAAGCCAAAGGTGGCTGAATAAAAATCATTCATTGCTCGAAGCGCGCAAATCTCTTACATGTGCGGGAAAGATTACATTCAAACAAGGCAGTTCATATGGCGCGTCAGTTTATTTATCACATGGCAGGGCTCAACAAGTCCTATGGTTCCAAAAAGGTTTTGGAAAATATCCACCTCTCATTCTACCCAGATGCAAAGATTGGTATTTTGGGTCCAAACGGCGCGGGTAAATCAACCGTTTTGCGCGTTATGGCTGGATTGGACAATGAGTTCACCGGTGAAGCTTGGTTGGCTGAAGGTGCAACACGCGGATATCTGCCACAAGAACCTAAGCTAGACGAAAGCAAAACAGTTTTTGAAAATGTGATGGAAGGTGTGGCAGATAAAAAAGCTATCCTTGATCGCTACAATGAATTGATGATGAATTATTCTGATGAAACCGCAGATGAGGGTGCTCAGCTGCAGGATGTCATCGATAGCCAAAACCTTTGGGATTTGGATAGCCAGGTGGAAATGGCGATGGAGGCCTTGCGTTGCCCTCCAGGTGAAAGCTCAGTTGAAAACCTATCTGGTGGTGAAATTCGTCGTGTTGCTTTGTGTAAGCTTCTTCTTAGCCAGCCTGATCTGCTACTGCTCGATGAGCCGACCAACCACTTGGACGCTGAAACAATTGCTTGGCTTGAAAAACATTTGCGCGAATATCCAGGTTCCGTGCTTATGATTACCCACGATCGCTACTTCCTTGACAATGTCACTGGTTGGATTTTGGAACTCGACCGTGGACGCGGTATTCCATATGAAGGCAACTACACAGCCTATCTTGAAGCTAAAGCAAAACGCATGGCACAAGAGGGACGTGAAGAGGCTTCACGTCAGCGCGCGCTATCAAGCGAACAGAGCTGGATTTCATCTAGTCCAAAAGCGCGTCAGGCGAAATCAAAAGCACGTATTAAAGCTTATGATGAGTTGGTTAAAGCAGCTGCCGATAAACGCCCGGGCGATGCTCAGATTATCATCCCTGTTGGTGAGCGTTTGGGTAATGTGGTGATTGAAGCTGAAGGCCTGACAAAAGCATACGGCGACAAACTTCTTATCGAAAATTTGGAATTTAAATTGCCTCCGGGTGGTATCGTTGGTGTTATCGGACCAAACGGTGCTGGTAAATCGACATTGTTCCGCATGATCACAGGGCAGGAGACACCTGATTCTGGTTCAATCACCATCGGTGAGACAGTTGAACTTTCTTACGTTGATCAGTCGCGCGATGCACTTGATGGCAGTAAAACTGTTTGGGAAGAAGTTTCCGGCGGCAATGACATCATTAAACTTGGCAAGCACGAAGTGAACAGCCGTGCATATTGCTCATCCTTTAACTTTAAAGGTGGCGATCAACAGCAAAAAGTTGGTGATTTGTCCGGTGGTCAACGTAACCGCGTGCATTTGGCAAAGATGCTCAAATCAGGCGGCAATGTCATCCTGCTCGATGAGCCAACCAACGATTTGGATACGGAAACACTTGCTGCGCTTGAAGATGCGCTTGAAAGCTTTGCAGGCTGCGCCGTTATCATTTCCCACGATCGTATGTTCCTTGACCGTTTGGCAACGCACATCTTGGCCTTTGAAGGTGATAGCCATGTGGAATGGTTTGAAGGTAACTTTGAAGATTATGAGAAGGATAAAATCCGTCGTCTTGGTGCAGATGCAGTTAATCCAAAGCGTGTGACTTATAAGCGTTTGACGCGCTAAGCTCTTCATAGCTTTATCAATTGACCTCGGATGAGCCTTCACTTATCCGAGGTTTTTTTTATTCAGTTCTTGCATTATTGCCAAAAATGATATAAACATATCTTTATATCTTTTTGAGGGTTAGATGTTAGATTTACCAAAATTGAAAATGGACGACGCGATCGATCTGCTCAAAGCAGCAGGTGAGACGACCCGCATGCGTTTGTTAATTTTGCTGTCTCACGGTGATCTAACCGTGAGTGATTTGACAGAAATTCTTGGTCAGTCACAGCCCCGCATTTCTCGTCATTTGAAACTTCTTGGTGAAGCCGGTTTGATCGAGCGTTATCAGGAAGGCGCTTGGGCTTATTTCCGATTGATCGATGAAGGTCGCACATCCAGCATCATTCATAGCATTATTGAAGCGATTGCGCAGGATGATCGTATGCTTCAGCATGACGTTGAGCGCCTTAAGGCTGTTAAAAGCGCCCGTGCAGGTCGCGCCCAGGAATACTTCTCTCAAAATGCTGAAAAGTGGGAAGAGATCCGCAAGCACCATGTTTCGGAAGCAAAAGTGGAAGCTGAGCTTTGTAAGTTAGTTGGTAATCAGCCTTTTGATTCCCTTCTTGATTTGGGAACGGGCACTGGCCGCATTCTAGAATTGTTTAAAGACCAATATCGCAAAGGCCTAGGCATTGATGCCAGCCGCGATATGCTCACGATTGCGCGTGATAAGCTTGATCAATCAGGTATTACGCACGCATCGGTTCGTCAGGGTGATATTTTTAATCTCGCGCTTGAGCGCGAGAGCTATGATCTCATTGTAATTCACCAGGTTCTGCACTTCTTGCACGATCCTGCGCCTGCAATCAATGAAGCCTGTAAAATGCTGGCACCAGGTGGACGCTTGGTGATCATCGATTTTGCACCTCACGAACTTGAATATATGCGCAGTGATTTTGCCCATGCACGACTTGGTTTTAGCCATGAGAGTGTGAGCGGGTGGATGACAGCGAACGGGCTTGATGTCGAAAAGATATCGGACCTTTCATCTGACAATAGTCAGGACAAAACCCTAACCGTATCCATATGGCTCGGGAAAGACCCAAGAATTTTGATGGCTGGCGATAACAGCGCTAGTATTGCGTAAAGATAGGAAATAATCAGATGGTATTATCTAACCGTTTCGGAGCTCCAGCGAATAGCGATAAAATTCGTGTTTCATTTGAATTCTTTCCGCCGAAAACAGGAAAAATGGAAGAGCAACTTTGGGAGAGTATCTCCAAGCTTGCACCATTCCAGCCAGAATTTGTGTCTGTGACTTATGGCGCAGGTGGCTCAACAAAAGAACCGACCTTAGCGACAGTGAAGCGCATCATAAAAGAAACTGATGTTGCTCCCGCAGCGCATTTAACATGCGTGGATGCGAGCCGCGGCGATGTTTATGATGTTGCTAAAGAGTTTCGTGATGCTGGCGTTCGTCATTTTGTTGCTTTGCGTGGTGATCCTGCGAGCGGTATTGGTTCGCAATACCAACCGCATCCAGATGGTTATGCGAATGCTGCAGAACTTACAGCTGGTTTAACAGCAATGGGTGAATGCGAAATTTCAGTTTCGGCCTATCCTGAAAAGCATCCTGAGAGCCCGGACTTTATGACTGATCTCGATATGCTTAAGCGCAAGGTCGATAATGGTGCAACGCGTGCGATTACGCAGTTCTTTTTTGATAACGATCATTTTGAACGTTATGTTGAGCGCGTGCGCAAGGCTGGTATCTATATTCCAATCGTTCCTGGTATCCTGCCAGTGCACAATTTCTCTCAAGTGGAGAAATTTGCAAATATGTGCGGTGCGTCGATCCCAACTTGGTTGGCCAATCGTTTTGATGGATTGGAAAACGATCCTGAGATCAGATCTCTTGTGGCATCAGCTGTTGCAGCAGAACAAGTGATGGATCTCGCGGATCGCGGCTTTGAAGAGTTTCATTTCTACACAATGAACCGCGCGAAGTTGGTTTACGCAGTGTGTCACTTATTGGGTCTGCGTCAAAACACTGAGCCCAAAAAGACGCTCAATCGAGAAGCTGCGTAATCATTGAGTTAAGCGGATTGTTTGAAGATTTGCTCAAGTGCGTGAGCAATTGATAGCGTCTTCTTGTCTTGTCCAAATTTACCAACGGCTTGAATGCCAAGTGGCATGTTGTTTCCATCTCGAAAGGCTGGAATATTGACGCATGGGCTGCCCATAAGGGTCCATAATTTATTAAATGTCGCAATCCCCGTTGTTGCAAAACCGTAAGGGGCAGAACCGGGTGCAGATGGCGTTAGAATGACATCGACATCATCATAAAGAGCGTGCGTCTTGCGTCGGGCATTTTTCGCAGAACGGCGAGCATTGTCATATTCATCTGGATGAATAGCCTTGCCCTCAAGGATAGCTTCTTTAAGACCATCGCTTAAAAGCTCTGGGTAAAGATCAAATTCCGATCCTAATGTCTGCGCTGCTTCAAAACACTGAATTGTTGAGTGCAGGCTATGTGCCTTATTAAGTTCTGCTGGTTCGACAAGTTTAGCAACGTTAAATCCTGCCTGCTCTGAAATTGAAGCCGCTTTTTCTAAGGCGTTGACCATATCAGCGCTGGCCTCGCTGAGAACATCATTTTGATAAACGCCAATGCGAATATTTTTGGGATTTATCTCATTTATCTCTAGATCTCGGTCGGTTAAAAGATGAGTAAATGTTGCAAGAT
>JAHDEP010000017.1:22716-26478 GCA_020628775.1 Rhizobiaceae bacterium
ATCTCATTTATCTCTAGATCTCGGTCGGTTAAAAGATGAGTAAATGTTGCAAGATCTGCGACCGATTTCGCAAAGGTCCCGGCCGTATCGAGGCTTTGCGAGAAATACTTCATACCGGTTGTCGGCAAAATTCTATAGCTTGGTTTAAATCCGGCAATTCCACAAAATGCTGCTGGTCTGATCATTGAACCACCGGTTTGTGTGCCGATCGCTGCCGTCACCATTCCCGCGGCAACCGATGCCGCTGATCCCGCTGATGAACCACCGGGTGAATATTCTAAATTGTTGGGGTTCTTGGTTTTTGTGGGTTTGAAAAATGCAAATTCGGTCGTTGTTGTTTTGCCGATGATCGCCGCGCCTTTTGCGCGCAGCATTGTCACAATCGCAGCATCCACTCTCGGTTGGTGCGCATTATAAATCTCGCTACCATATGCGGTGGGTAAATCATGGGTGTCGAATATGTCTTTAACACCCACGGCAATCCCAGAAAGTGGGCGGTTCTCTTGTGTGATATCTTTATCCGATAAGCATACAAATGCTTCTACATCTTTTTCTATCTCATTAATGCGCGCACGTGATCTGCGTAACAAATCACGTGCATCAACCCCGTGCTGATCACGGTCTTGAAGATAAGACTTAATAGATTGAGGCGCGAAAAAAGACATTTATCTACTAAAGCTTACTCAACAGGCTTGGTGTTGGCCATGCATCAGCTGGCATCCCGAGCCTTTGCTGTTCTGCCTGAACGGCAGCGCGAGATTTGCTTCCGAGAATTCCGTCGATCTTGCCAACATCATGACCGCGTGCCACCAGTTTGTTTTGAAGTTGCTTCATCTGTGCATCGCTTAAACCTTGATCAGGGTTACCAGCATTATAGCGTTTTGCACCGCCTAAGCGTGTGGCGAAATAGGCCGCTGATGTTGTGTAAATGAAGCTTTTGTTCCACTCCAGATAAATATCAAAATTCGGGAACGCCAAAAATGCCGGGCCCTTGCGACCTTGCGGCAATAATAAATCTGCAGGCAGCGACGCGTTCGGCAAGTTGCCGTTTCTTGCTGTCACCCCGAGATTTGCCCAATCACCAGTTGTCATGCCTTTACGAAGACCAGATTTCTCATAAGGGAATGCACCGCCGGGGAGGGCGATTTCCATAATCCATGGTTGGTTACGCTGCCAACCCAGGCTTTGGATAAAGGCTGCAGCAGTGAGGATAGCATCAGGCGAGCTCTTTTTTAGATTTACATGGCCATCACCATCGCCATCTGTGCCGTAGCGCACAATATCTTCCGGCAACATCTGCACCTGACCAATTTCACCGGCCCATGCACCTGTCATTTTCGTTGGTGATAAATCACCCATCTCTACCATTTTAATTGCGGCAATTAATTGTGGTCTGAACAGCTCTGGGCGACGGCAATCATGTGCCAAAGTCACCAATGCGTTCATCGTGTTAAAATCACCTTGGAAAGCGCCAAAATCTGTTTCTAATCCCCAAAACGCTGCGATCACCGGTGCTGGAACACCAAATTCTTGTTCAGCGCGTTTAAAGGTGGATGCATATTTTCGTAGGTTTTTAGCGCCATGGTCTAACCGGTTTTGGCTGACAGAGCGGCGAGAAAATTCCAAGAACGTTTGTTTAAACACCCCTTGAGCGCGATCACGGGATAGAACTTTCTTGCTAATTTGGGCATTTCTAAGCGCAGTGTCAGCAGCTTTTTTGCTAATGCCCTCCGCCATCGCTTCCTTCTTTACCCCATTTAAAAAGGTTGAAAGTTTACCTCCACATGCCGCTGCCTGCGCATTGCTCGGCATGGTCGATAATCCTGCAACAATGCCCGTCGCAACTAGGATAGATAGATTTTTATTTGAAAAAAATGGCAAAACCGCTCTCCACATCAGTTTGATTCCTTGCGCCAACTCTATAGTCCGATGCTCAAATTGGCCATAGCGCGCATTTCGGACAATAGATGCGTGGTCAGTGCTTAATATTTCATTAACCATAAATCATATCAACCTCACAGGTTATTGCCGCCAGTAACATTTGATTAAACCTGCTGATGATAACTTCGGGCGCGAATGGGAGCGTTTAACATGAAGTTAAAATGGTTTCCGCTGGATCAGTATGCGCGTGATGGTTACGTGCGCCCGGCGATGATATTGTTGAGTTTGTTTGCACTGACGGTCTTTGGATTGATTGTTGGTGATTTTTCCGTGAGCGCAATGCCCCAAGCAGATCTTAATCTGTTATTGGCGGCAAGTGGCGTGCCGATTTCGGCGCATATAGCCCAAATGTCGAAGGATGATGACGTTCAGGAGCTTGAACAAATTGCTTATCAAGACCAGCTTACGGGCCTTCGCAATCGACGTGGATTAATCGAAGACGCCAGATCATTCTTTAATGAACCTTTTTCAAAAGACAATCGATGCGCTTTGATGTTGCTTGATCTTGATCGTTTCAAGTTTATCAATGACACGCTTGGACACGCAGCTGGCGATAAAATGCTATGCGAATTGGCAAATCGATTGCGCCAGTTATCTACAGATCACTTAAAGTGCTATCGCCTTGGTGGGGATGAGTTTGTGATAACCTGGACTGGTGGTCCAAGCTTCGTACAGGTGGATCAGTTTTGTGAAAAGCTAACTCGAGTTTTATCGCATCCTTATCAAATTGATCAATCAGAGATCGAAGGTGGCGGTAGTGTTGGCATCACTTGGGCACGTGAAAGTGATGATAATATCGGCGCATTGTTGCAACGTGCTGATATGGCGCTTTACAAAGCAAAGACTGTTTCAGGTTCTGCACATAGATTTTTCTGTGAGCAGATGGAGCAAGAGTCGCGTTTAAAGCATGACTTTAAACAAGCATTGCGCAAAATGATTTTCACGTCTGATTTTGATTTAGAGTTTCAGCCGATTGCCTATGCTTCAGACCTTGCTTTTTCAATGTTTGACGTATCTGTAAAAAGTAGAAATCCTGAATTTGGTGACTTCTCAGACAGTCAATATATCCAGATATTGAAAGAAACAGGTCTCATCGTGCAGTTTGATCGTGCGATCTTAGAAGCTGCGATGAAAACAATGTCGACTTGGACACAGCGCAAAACGGTTGTTTTGCACCTGGATTCTGACCAATTATTGGACCCGACATTTACTGGTTATTTCGCTGATTTATTAAAAGAGCACAAACTCACAGGTCATGATTTTGTGTTCTCATTTGATACACTTCATCGTTCTGACAATGCACAATTGATGGAAAATAGTTTGGATGAATTAATCCGGCTGGGTGTACGCATCGCATCTGAAGGTTTTAGTGGCGATATCAGCAATTTTGGTTTGGGCAAGAAACTTAGAAACACATATCTAATTCTCGGCAAAAACTGGGTCAAAGATATCGCCTTTGACGACAGCTCATATGAGTTGTTGGTCAACCTCGTTCGCCTTGCTGATTGCATGAATTTACGTGTCATCTTGCATGGCGTTGAACATGCTGAGCAAGTTAAATGCCTGATGGAATTTAAGCGATTGCTGGTTAAAGGTGATATTGTTGGAAGTGCAAAGCGCGCTGTTTAGCAATCTTTTGCCCAATACCTTATCAATATAAAGTGACGTGATGCAGAATTTTCTCGATAATACATGAGTATTATTGTATAGAAATCGTATGTTATCGATTTGCGAAATATTAGATAAGGTCGGCGAGACCGCCAAAAGCGTTGTTTCCAGCATTGTAGAAGCCGTGAGGACCGCCTTTGAAGGTGATCCTGA
>JAHDEP010000018.1:0-8530 GCA_020628775.1 Rhizobiaceae bacterium
GTAGCAAGCATCACTGAATAATTTAGATTAATTTAGAGCGCGCGGTATTTGATCGCGCGCTTATCTCTTAAACAAGGATCTGCCCTATGAACGGCCAAAACATCCGCATTCGCTTAAAAGCGTTTGATCACCGGATCCTCGATACATCGACACGCGAAATCGTATCGACAGCAAAACGCACAGGCGCACGAGTACGTGGTCCTGTTCCTTTGCCAACACGTATTGAAAAATTTACGGTGAACCGGTCGCCGCACGTTAATAAGAAGAGCCGTGAGCAATTTGAAATGCGCACACACAAAAGGCTCCTCGACATTGTCGATCCAACTCCGCAAACAGTTGATGCTCTTATGAAGCTCGACCTTGCTGCTGGTGTTGACGTAGAGATCAAACTTTAAGATCTCGAATTTAGTAAGCTTGTTCGGGGTATCTCGGGCAAGAAGTTTAAACAAGAAACGTTCTTTATGAGCTCAAATTTGTCCACATAGGCAAAACTGCTCCTCTATCGAATTAAAAAGGATGAACCAATGCGTTCAGGTGTTATTGCACAGAAAGTAGGGATGACCCGGGTCTATAACGACGCCGGTGAGCACATTCCCGTTACTGTTCTGCGTCTTGAGAACTGCCAAGTGGTAGCTCAGCGGACAGAAGAAAAAAATGGTTACTCAGCCGTTCAGGTTGGTGTTGGCCGCGCTAAAGTGAAAAACACAAACAAAGCCGAACGTGGCCAGTTTGCAGTTGCAAACGTTGAGCCAAAGTCAAAAATGGTTGAGTTTCGTGTGTCTTCAGACAACATGATTGAAGTTGGTGCTGAGTTGATCGCAAGTCACTTTGTATCTGGTCAGCTTGTTGATGTAACAGGTACTTCAATCGGTAAAGGTTTTGCCGGTGCTATGAAGCGTCACAACTTTGGTGGTATGCGCGCTACTCACGGTGTTTCTATCTCTCACCGTGCACACGGCTCCACAGGTCAGTGTCAGGATCCTGGTAAGGTTTTCAAAGGTAAGAGAATGGCTGGCCACATGGGTCAGACACGCGTTACTACACAGAACCTTGAGATCGTTTCAACAGATGTTGATCGTGGTCTACTATTGATCAAAGGTGCTGTACCTGGTTCAAAAGGTACTTGGGTAACTGTTCGTGATGCGATTAAAGCTTCACTTCCTGCAGATGCTCCTGTTCCAGCTGGCATTCGTGAAGGCGCTGCTCCTGCAGAAGCCGCAACAGAGGGAGCTGAGTAATGGATATTGCAGTAAGCACTCTTGCTGGTAAAGAAAGCGGTAAAGTATCACTTTCAGAAACAGTTTTCGGTCTTGAGCCACGCCAGGATATCATCCAGCGCGTAGTTCGTTGGCAACTTGCTAAAAAGCAACAGGGTACACACAAAACGCTTGGTCGTTCTGAAGTTAACCGCACTGGCGCTAAGATGTACAAGCAAAAAGGTACGGGTAAAGCTCGTCACCATTCAGCTCGTGCTCCGCAGTTCCGTGGTGGTGGTAAAGCTCATGGCCCAGTTGTTCGTGATCACTCGCATTCAATGCCAAAGAAAATTCGTTCACTAGCACTTAAGCATGCTTTGTCAGCGAAATTGGCTAGCGAAGATCTTATCATCCTTGATGAATTGGCAGCTAAAGAAGCAAAGACAAAAACATTGTCTGGTTCACTTGATAAAATGGGCATCAAAAATGCTTTGTTTATCGGTGGTGCTGAATTGGATGCGAATTTCAAATTGGCTGCGCAGAACATTCCAAATATCGATGTTCTACCAGTTCAAGGTATCAACGTTTACGACATCTTGCGTCGTGGCAAACTTGTGTTGTCAAAAGATGCAGTTGCAGCTCTTGAGGAGCGTTTAGCATGACGGATATTCGCCATTATGACGTGATTGTCTCACCGGCAATCACAGAGAAATCAACATTGGCTTCAGACAATGACCAAGTGATTTTCAACGTTGCTCGTACGGCTTCTAAGCCTGAGATCAAAGCAGCAGTTGAAGCTTTGTTTGGTGTTAAAGTTAAAGCTGTCAACACACTTGTTCGTAAGGGCAAAGTAAAGCGTTTCCGCGGTGTAGTTGGTAAGCAAAGCGATGTTAAAAAAGCAATCGTGACTTTGGCCGAAGGTCAGTCAATTGACGTGTCCACCGGTCTATAAGGAAAAGAACAATGGCTTTAAAAAGTTTTAATCCAACGACCCCAAGCCAGCGTCAGCTGGTTATTGTGGACCGTTCAGGCCTTTATAAAGGTAAGCCTGTAAAGGCTCTAACTGAAGGTCTTACTGGTAAAGGTGGTCGCAATAACATGGGTCGCGTTACTGCTCGCTACATTGGTGGTGGTCACAAACGTACATACCGTATGATCGACTTCAAACGTCGTAAGTTTGATGTTCAAGGTACTGTTGCTCGTCTTGAGTATGATCCGAACAGAACAGCGTTTATCGCTCTTGTTGATTACGAAGATGGTGAGCAAGCTTATATCTTGGCACCTCAGCGTATTGCAGCTGGTGATAAAGTTATCGCGTCTCAAAGTTCAGTTGACGTTAAGCCTGGTAATGCAATGCCATTGCAGGCGATGCCAGTTGGTACAATCGTACACAACGTTGAAATGAAGCCAGAGAAGGGCGGTCAGATCGCTCGTTCAGCTGGTACTTATGTTCAGCTTGTTGGTCGTGACCAAGGCATGGCGATCCTTCGCTTGAACTCTGGTGAAACTCGTTTGGTTTCTGGTCTTTGCATGGCAACTGTTGGTGCTGTGTCTAACCAAGATCACATGAACACAAATGATGGTAAAGCAGGCCGTACTCGTTGGCGCGGTAAGCGTCCTCACGTTCGCGGTGTTGTAATGAACCCGGTCGATCACCCGCACGGTGGTGGTGAAGGTCGTACATCAGGTGGTCGTCACCCGGTTTCTCCTTGGGGTAAACCAACTAAGGGTAAACGTACTCGTAAAAACAAGGCGACGGATAAATTTATCATGCGTTCTCGCCATCAGCGTAAGAAATAAGAGAGGAAGTCTAGAGTGGCTCGTTCAGTTTGGAAAGGTCCTTTTGTTGACGGCTATCTTCTCAAAAAGGCTGAGAAGGTTCGCGAAAGCGGTCGCAGCGAAGTGATTAAAATGTGGTCTCGTCGTTCAACGATACTACCACAGTTCGTAGGTCTAACATTTGGTGTCTATAATGGTCAGAAGCACATCCCAGTGCTTGTATCAGAAGACATGGTTGGCCATAAGTTTGGTGAATTCGCTCCAAGCCGTACCTATTATGGTCACGGCGCGGATAAGAAAGCGAAGAGGAAATAAAGATGGGCAAGGCAAAGACAGAACGTCGGCTCGCAGATAATGAAGCGCAGGCAGTTGCCCGCACGCTTCGTATCAGCCCGCAGAAACTAAATCTTGTTGCGGAAATGATCCGTGGTAAGAAGGTTGAAACAGCTTTGGCAGAACTTGAGTTCTCTCGTAAGCGTATTTCAGACCAAGTGCGTAAAACACTTCAGTCTGCAATCGCAAATGCTGAAAACAACCACGATCTAGATGTTGATAGCCTCATTGTTGCAGAAGCATATGTTGGCAAATCAATCGTCATGAAACGCTTCCGCGTTCGTGGCCGTGGTCGTTCATCACGTATCTTGAAGCCATTTTCTCACTTGACGATTGTCGTGAGGGAAGTCGAAGAGGAGGCCGCATAATGGGTCAGAAGATTAATCCAATCGGTTTCCGTCTAGGCATCAACCGTACTTGGGATAGCCGCTGGTATGCCGATCAAGGTGAATATGGCGATTTGCTTCATGAAGACATGAAGATCCGCGAATACCTGATCAAAGAACTTAAGCAAGCTGGTGTTTCTAAGGTCGTTATCGAACGTCCTCACAAGAAATGCCGTGTGTCTATCCACACAGCTCGCCCAGGTTTGATTATCGGTAAAAAAGGCGCTGACATTGAGAAATTGCGTAAGAAATTGTCAGATATGACAAATTCTGAAACACACCTCAATATCATCGAGATCCGTAAGCCTGAGATTGATGCAACTTTGGTTGCTCAGTCAATTGCACAACAGCTTGAGCGTCGTGTTGCTTTCCGTCGTGCCATGAAACGTGCTGTTCAATCAGCTATGCGTTTGGGTGCTTTGGGTATTAAAATCACAAGTGCTGGTCGTTTGGGCGGTGCTGAGATTGCGCGTACAGAATGGTATCGTGAAGGCCGTGTGCCATTGCATACTCTTCGTGCTGACATCGATTACGGTGTTGCAGAAGCTTTGACTGCCTACGGTATTTGCGGCATCAAAGTTTGGATCTTCAAAGGCGAAATCCTTGAGCATGATCCGATGGCTTCTGAGCGTAAAGCAACCGAGAATGACAATTCTGGTGGCAACAATAATAACCGTCGTCGCGAAAACGCGTAAGATACGCGATAGGTTCGGAGAAATAAAATGTTACAGCCAAAGCGAACTAAATTTCGCAAACAGTTTAAGGGCAAGATCAAAGGCGTCGCTAAAGGCGGTTCAGACTTGAACTTTGGGTCATACGGCCTAAAGGCTCAAGAGCCTAATCGTGTTAACGCACGTGAGATTGAAGCAGCCCGTCGTGCCATCACCCGTCACATGAAACGTGCCGGCCGTGTATGGATCCGTATTTTCCCAGACGTACCAGTAACGACTAAACCTACTGAAGTTCGTATGGGTAAAGGTAAAGGTTCTGTTGATTATTGGGCATGTAAGGTCAAACCTGGCCGTGTCATGTTCGAAATTGACGGTGTAAACGAAGAAATCGCACGTGAAGCATTGCGTTTGGGAGCTGCGAAGCTTTCTGTTAAAACGCGCTTTATTCAACGTGTTGCTGAGTAGGAAACTATCATGAAAGCTAATGATATCCACGCAATGAGCGCTGACCAGCTTAGTGACGAACTAGAAAAGCTAAAGAAAGAGCAGTTTAACCTGCGCTTTCAAGCTGCCACTGGCCAGTTGGAAAAAACATCACGTGTTAAAGAAGTGCGTCGCGACATTGCGCGCATTAAGACAATTGCTCGCCAGAAGGCGGCTGAAGCTAAGGCTTAAAGGAACGCATAATGCCTAAACGCATTCTACAGGGCACTGTTGTCAGTGACAAAAATGATAAAACTGTGGTTGTTCGTATCGAACGTCGATTCGCGCACCCAGTGTTGAGAAAAATCGTTCGCCGTACTAAAAAGTATAAGGCGCATGATGAAGCTAACCAATTCAAAACTGGTGATACCGTTTCTATTGAGGAATGTGCACCAATTTCGAAAGATAAGCGTTGGACTGTTGTAACTAGCTAATTTAGCTGTTATGCAGCCATTGTTTTCGACCTGATCAGAGCAGACATTTTGTGTTTGCTCTGTTTATTTTCGAAAAAATGCTTTTTTAGGTCAGTTTTTAGTTGAAAAAATTCTGACTTGTTCTAATACAACTCGAACGTTGGATAAGACTGCAGGCAATAGGGCTTTGTAGTAACTGTCCAGCATAATAAAGAAGGCGGTCTGACATGATTCAGATGCAAACAAATCTCGACGTCGCAGATAACTCTGGTGCTCGTCGTGTCATGTGCATCAAGGTGCTCGGCGGTTCCAAACGAAAATATGCTTCTGTGGGCGACATCATCGTATGTTCGGTCAAAGAAGCTATTCCTCGTGGCCGCGTAAAAAAAGGTGACGTAGTTAAAGCTGTTGTAGTACGCACAGCAAAAGATCTTCGTCGTCCTGACGGAAGCGTAATCCGTTTCGATTCCAGTGCAGCAGTTTTGGTCAACAATGCGGGTGAACCTATGGGTACACGTATTTTTGGCCCAGTACCACGTGAGCTTCGTGCTAAAAAGCACATGAAGATCATCTCACTGGCTCCTGAAGTATTGTAAGGAAACGGTTCAATGCAAAAAATTCGTAAAGGCGACAAAGTCGTCGTATTGACTGGTAAGGACAAGGGTCGCTCAGGCGAAGTCACTCAAGTTCTTCCAAAAGAAGGCCGCGCTGTAGTTGCTGGTATCAACGTTGTAAAACGTCACCAGAAGCAATCACAAACTACAGAAGCTGGTATTATTTCAAAAGAAGCGCCTATCAATCTTTCTAATCTAGCTGTTGCTGATCCTAAAGATGGTAAACCTACTCGCGTTGGCATCAAAATTGATGGCGACAAGAAGGTACGCGTGGCCAAGCGTTCAGGAGAAGTGATCGATGGCTAATGAAAACTACGAGCCAAGGCTCAAAACAGAATATGTAACGCGCATTCGTGCTGCCATTCGTGAGCAGTTCAATTACGCAAATGAGATGCAGATCCCAAAAGTTGACAAAATCGTCATCAATATGGGTGTTGGTGAAGCAACTGCTGATTCAAAGAAGCCTGCTATTGCAGCGGCTGATTTGGCTGCGATTGCTGGTCAAAAGCCAGTTATCACCAAAGCTCGCAAATCTATTGCTGGTTTCAAGGTTCGTGAAGAAATGCCTTTGGGCGCTAAAGTCACGCTCCGCGGTGCTCGTATGTATGAATTCATGGACCGCCTAGTTACTGTTGCGCTTCCACGCGTACGTGACTTTCGTGGCTTGAATCCAAAAAGCTTCGATGGTCGTGGCAATTTCGCCATGGGCATTAAAGAACACATTGTGTTCCCAGAGATCAACTACGATAAAGTTGATCAAATGTGGGGCATGGACGTCATCGTTTGTACGACGGCTAACACTGATGATGAAGCTCGCGCTCTTTTGAAAGAGTTCAACTTCCCATTCCGTGAACAGTCGTAACGGCATACGTAGAGAAGGATATTCAACATGGCTAAAGTAAGCGCAGTTGAGAAGAACAAACGTCGCCGCGGCCTAGTCAGCAAAGATGCTGCTAAACGCGCTGCTCTTAAAGCGACAATTAGAGATGAAAGCGTTTCTATGGAAGAGCGCTTTAAAGCAACTCTAAAATTGGCTGAGATGCCTCGTGATGGTTCGAAAACTCGTATTCGTAACCGTTGTGAAGTTTCTGGTCGTCCACGCGGATATTACCGCAAACTTAAAATGTCTCGTATTGCACTGCGTGAGCTTGGCTCATTCGGTAAAGTACCTGGCCTTGTTAAGTCTAGCTGGTAGGGGATTTAAACATGTCTTTATCTGATCCTTTGGGCGATATGCTCACACGTATTCGTAATGGCGCGGCACGTGGTAAATCATCAGTTTCATCACCAGCATCTAAATTGCGCGCTCGCGTATTGGATGTTTTGGAATCTGAAGGTTATATCCGCGGTTATTCGCAGTCAGAATTCGAAAATGGAAAATCTGAAATTAGCATTGAGCTAAAATATTCGGACACTGGTTCTGTTATTCGCGAAATCGGTCGCGTTTCAAAACCTGGTCGTCGCGTTTATGTGTCAGTTAAGTCCATTCCGCAGGTCGCTAATGGTCTTGGTATTACGATTTTGTCTACACCTAAAGGTGTTATGGCTGATCACCAGGCTCGCGAACTAAATGTAGGTGGTGAGGTTCTTTGCTCTGTCTTCTAAGACAGAGTTAAGACTTTTACAGAGAATAGGTTGAACAATGTCTCGTATAGGTAAAAAACCAATTGCGGTTCCGGCCGGTGTCACTGCCACAGTTGATGGTCAAAAAGTGACTGCGAAGGGACCTAAGGGCGAACTTAACTTTGTCGTTAATGACGAAGTTTTGGTCAAACTTGAAGAAAACGAAATCACAGTAACACCTGTCGATAAATCAAAAGATGCACGTTCAAAGTGGGGCATGTCCCGCACAATGATCGCAAACATCTTGGAAGGTGTCGAAAAAGGTTACGAGCGCAAGCTTGAAATCAATGGTGTTGGTTATCGTGCGGCAATGCAGGGTAAAGGCATTCAGCTTTCACTCGGCTTCTCTCACGAAGTTGTTTACACTCCGCCAGAAGGCGTGACTGTAGCATGTCCAAAACCAACTGAAATCGTTGTGTCTGGTATCGATAAGCAAGCTGTTGGTCAGGTTGCTGCTAAGATCCGTGAATATCGTAAACCTGAGCCTTATAAAGGTAAGGGTGTTAAATATGCTGAAGAGCGCATTGTGCGCAAAGAAGGCAAGAAGAAGTAAGGAAGACGCGAAATGGCTAGCATTAAAAAAGAAATTATGCGCCGTAGCGCTCGCGTACGTCGTAAAGTCAAAGCGGTTGCCAATGGGCGTCCGCGTTTGTCAGTACATCGCTCTTCAAAGAACATCTATGTTCAAATCATCGATGATGCAGCCGGCAAAACTCTTGCTGCTGCATCAACACTAGATGGTGATTTGCGTAAGTCTTTGAAGACAGGTGCTGATACTGCTGCAGCTGCTGCAGTTGGTAAACTGATCGCCGAACGTGCTGGTAAAGCAGGCATCACTGATGTTGTTTTTGATCGTGGTTCATTTTTGTACCATGGTCGCGTGAAAGCACTAGCAGAGGCAGCTCGCGAGGGTGGCCTTAAATTTTAATCTCAATCTGCCGATTGAAACCGGAAAAAAACAAGGACAAGGACAATGGCAAGAGAAGATCGTCGCGGTAAAGGCGGCAAAAAAGAAGAAGAGCAAAGCGAATT
>JAHDEP010000018.1:8630-12458 GCA_020628775.1 Rhizobiaceae bacterium
GCAAAGCCTGGTACTGGTATCATCGCGGGTGGTCCTATGCGTGCTGTGTTTGAAACACTTGGTATGCAAGACGTTGTTGCGAAATCAACAGGTTCATCGAACCCATACAACATGGTTCGTGCAACATTTGATGCGCTTAAACGCCAAATGCACCCAAAAGACATCGCTGCGCAACGTGGTATCAAGTATTCCACATTGCAAGCTCGCCGTGCCGCTGCTGGCATTGATGATCAATAGGCCTTAGCGCCGTACGTGAGGAGCCAAAAACATGGCTGATAACAAAAAAGGCAAGACTGTTACTATTGAACAGATCGGTAGCCCACTTCGTCGTCCAAACGTTCAGCGCCAGACTTTAATCGGTTTGGGCTTGAACAAGATGCATCGTCGTTCAACACTCGAAGACACACCAGCTGTGCGCGGTATGATCCGTGCAGTTAGCCACATGGTTCGTGTCGTCGAAGAGAACTAGGCGGGAGAGAATTCATGAAACTGAATGAAATTAGCAATAAAGAAGGTGCCAACAAAGCGCGTAAACGCGTAGGTCGTGGTATCGGTTCGGGCACTGGTAAAACTGGTGGTCGTGGTGTGAAAGGTCAGAAGTCTCGTTCTGGTGTTTCAATCAACGGTTTTGAGGGCGGTCAAATGCCTATCTACCGTCGTCTGCCAAAGCGTGGATTTAACAATCCATTCCCAACAGACTTCAATGTGGTTTCACTTGGCCGTCTTCAGCAAGCTGTTGACGCTAAGAAATTGGATCCAAAAGCAACAGTCGACGCAGCAGCATTGAAAGCTGCAGGCGTGATTTCAAAAATCAAAGACGGTGTTCGTGTTTTGGCTGATGGTGACATCAAAGCTAAATTGACACTTGAAGTTGCTGGTGCATCTAAGTCTGCAGTTGAAAAACTTGAAAAAGCTGGTGGCAAAATCACCATCCTTTCAGGCGAAAAAGTAGCTGCTGAATAAAAGTTTACCGCGCGGGGGATTTAAATCCACGCGCGGTTTCCCCATATTGAGACATATATTTCATTAAGAGGCTGTTTGAGCTTGATTTAATTAGTTAATTCCTGCATCTCAGTTCTCAAGTGGTCAGAGTGGGCGCAAAACGTTTCTACACATTCTGACTAAAGTTAGATTATTGGCGGAGAATGGCATGGCATCTGCAGCCGAACAGCTCGCATCGAATTTAAATTTTTCTGCTTTTTCGAAAGCGGATGATCTGAAAAAGCGCATCTGGTTCACACTAGGGGCGCTTTTGGTTTATCGATTAGGCACATATATTCCAATTCCTGGAATTAACCCTGAAGCATTTGCACAGGCCTTTGAACGTCAAAGCCAAGGTGTGCTTGGTTTGTTTAACATGTTTGTGGGTGGTGCCGCTGAGCGTATGGCGCTGTTTGCACTTGGTATTATGCCATATATTTCCGCATCCATCATTATGCAGCTCATGACGTCCGTTGTGCCGTCATTGGAGCAGCTGAAAAAAGATGGTGAGCAGGGCCGTAAGGTCATCAACCAATATACACGTTACGGTACGGTGCTATTAGCAACGCTACAGGCCTATGGTATCGCAGTGGGTCTAGAGGCCGGAGCAGGGGTTGTTACAGATCCTGGGACTTTCTTTAAGGTATCAACTGTTATCACGCTTGTGGGTGGTACAATGTTCCTTATGTGGCTTGGTGAGCAGGTCACGGCTCGTGGTATCGGTAATGGTATTTCACTGATTATCTTTGCAGGTATTGTTGCTGCGCTTCCATCGGCGATTGCCGGTACATTGGAGCTTGGACGTACTGGTTCGCTTTCAACATTCTTGATCATTGGTGTGATTGTTCTTGCGATTTCACTCATTGCTCTGATCGTATTTGTAGAGCGTGCACAGCGTAAACTGCTTATCCAGTATCCAAAGCGTCAAGTTGGTACAAAAATGTTCCAGGGCGACAGCTCGCATTTGCCACTTAAACTGAACACTGCTGGTGTTATTCCTGCGATCTTTGGTTCGTCTTTGTTGCTATTGCCTGCAACATTGGCCGGGTTCTCAGATACATCTAACCTTCCTGATTGGGCGACTGCACTGTTGGCGTCACTTGGTCACGGTCAGCCAGCTTATATGATCTTCTATGCAGTACTGATCGCATTCTTTGCGTTCTTCTACACAGCGATTGTGTTTAACCCGAAAGATACAGCGGATAACCTAAAACGCCACGGCGGCTATATTCCAGGTATTCGTCCGGGTGAGCGTACTGCAGAATATATCGACCATGTTTTGACACGTATCACTGTTGTTGGTGCTATATACCTAGTGTTTGTGTGTTTGCTTCCAGAATTCCTAATCGCGCGTACCGGTGTACCATTTTACCTAGGGGGGACGTCACTTCTGATTGTTGTGAGTGTTACTTTGGATACTGTTGCGCAAGTTCAAGGGCATTTATTTGCTCAGCAATATGAAGGCTTGATTAAAAAGTCGAAGCTTCGGGGAGGGAAGAAGCGTAGATGAGATTAATTCTGTTAGGACCGCCAGGCGCTGGTAAAGGAACACAAGCACAACGTCTTGTAGACAAATATAGCATTCCGCAATTGTCGACAGGTGATATGCTTCGCGCTGCTGTTGCAGCTGGTACTGAAACTGGCAAACGTGCAAAAGATATTATGGATGCCGGGGGGCTTGTATCCGATGATATCGTCAATGCAATCATTTCAGATCGTATTGAACAAGATGATTGTGTGAACGGATTTATTCTTGATGGTTATCCTCGCACGCTTCAACAAGCTGATGCGACAGAAGCTCTGCTTTCAGGCAAAGGCATGAAACTAGATGCTGTTGTTGAACTAGCCGTTGATGACAGTGTTTTGGTTGAACGGATTTCTGGTCGTTATACTTGCGCAAATTGTGGCGCTGGTTATCACGATGTGAACTTAAAGCCTGCTAAAGAAGGTGTATGCGATAAGTGCGAAGGCACTGAGTTTAAGCGTCGTCCTGATGACCGTGCTGAAACAGTCGTTGACCGTCTTCAAACATATTATAAAGAGACCGCACCATTGATCGGTTATTACTATGCCAAAGGGCTACTTCGCTCTGTTGATGGCATGGCTGATATTGATGATGTGACAAAAGAGATCGACGCTTTATTTGCTTAATTGCGATTATAGCGTCTTTTACAGTGGAAGAGCTTGACGAAGTACCGACTCATCCGCTAATACCCGCGCAACTCGCGAACTAAATGCGATCGGTGCGTTTCTCCAAAATTTGGGGATACGATGCTGGTCGTTTTTGCTCGTCGTAGATTGTAAAGTGTTGCTACTCGTTGTGAGTGGCTTAATTTGAATGCCGAAATTATTCGGAAAACTAGGAGATAAGACGTGGCCCGTATTGCTGGCGTCAACATTCCGACAAATAAGCGTGTGGTTATTGCCCTCACTTATATCCACGGAATTGGACCAAAATTTGCTAAAGAAATCGTCGAAAAAGTAGGAATTCCTGCTGAGCGACGTGTTAATCAGCTTTCAGATGCAGAAGTTCTGCAAATTCGTGAAGCTATTGATTCAGATTACCAAGTAGAAGGTGATCTTCGTCGTGAAGTTTCAATGAACATCAAGCGTCTTATGGACCTTGGTTGTTACCGTGGCCTACGTCATCGTCGTGGTCTGCCTGTTCGCGGTCAGCGTACAAGCACGAACGCACGTACACGTAAAGGTCCGGCAAAAGCTATCGCAGGTAAAAAGAAGTAATACCAATCTTGAAAACTCTAGACCTACAATACGGGTAGGGTAATCTAGGTTGGGTGTAGCCGCTGGCATTACGGCGGTGTTGATATCGAAGAAGGATATACAAAA